>JACCYQ010000026.1 GCA_013696395.1 Chitinophagaceae bacterium | reverse complement strand
ATGAATATTCTGGTGCAGAAAGGATTTAGCAGGCTATATCATGAAGGAAAAATTTTACCTATCGACGAATTATTAACTGCATCAGAAAAGTACTGGAAAAAGGAATTTAGTAAGGGTGATCTCTTTGTGTTGGTAGATCGTATAATCACAAAGAAATTTGATGAAGATGATGAACACCGCATGGCGGATTCTATCAATACAGCTTTTTTTGAAGGTGAAGGTGATATTTATCTGGAAATCAATAATAAGGAACTGCTGCATTTCAACAATCGTTTTGAGCTGGACGGAATGCAGTTCGAAGAACCCGTTCCCAATTTATTTTCCTTTAATAATCCTTTTGGCGCCTGCACTACCTGCGAAGGTTTTTCTATGGTATTGGGTATTGATGAAGACCTGGTTATTCCGGATAAACAATTAAGCGTTTACGAAGGAGCTGTGGCTCCCTGGAAGGGAGAGAAGCTGGGTAAATGGCGGGAATATTTTATCAAAACCTCCGCCGCTTCAAAATTTCCTATCCATAAACCCGTTGCTGATCTTTCTAAAGAACAGAATGAACTATTATGGAAAGGCAATAACCAGGTGAATGGTATCGATGATTTTTTTAAAGAAGTAGAACAAAATTTATACAAAGTTCAATACCGGGTATTATTGAGCCGGTACCGGGGGCGTACCTCATGTCCAGATTGCAATGGTTTTCGGCTGCGTAAAAATGCATTGTACGTTAAGATCAATGAAAATCATATTGGCGAACTGAATGCTATGCCCGTCAGTGACCTGTACACCTGGTTTCAGAACCTGGAAGAATTTCTGTCTGATTATCAGCAAACAGTCGCTAAACGAATTTTACTTGAAATACGGAACCGATTGGGTACACTGATGCATGTTGGTTTGGGATATTTAAGTTTGAGCCGTTTAGCCAATTCCCTTAGTGGCGGTGAAAGCCAGCGCATTCAATTAACCCGAAGCCTGGGAAGTAACCTGACCAATTCATTGTATATACTAGACGAACCCTCAATAGGTCTTCATTCGCGGGATACGCAGAATCTTATTAAAGTATTAAAGGAATTACGGGATCTGGGAAATACGGTGGTAGTTGTAGAACATGATGAAATGATGATGCGGGAAGCCGATCATATTATCGACATGGGTCCTCTTGCAAGCCATTTAGGTGGACAAGTGATTGCGGATGGTGACTACCAGGCATTAATAAATAATCCGGAGAGTCTAACTGGTAAATATTTAAAAGGTGATCTTTCAATTGAACCTCCTAAACAGGTGCGTAAATGGAATCGCTCTTTAATTATTGAAGGTGCCAGGCAAAATAACCTTAAAAATATAACAGTGCAATTTCCACTAAATGTTTTGTGTGTGGTTAGTGGAGTGAGTGGTAGCGGAAAGACAACATTGGTAAAACAAATCATGGCTCCGGCTTTAAAAAAGTTGAAAGGAGAACCAGGAGAAAAAGCAGGTTTGCATAAAAATTTAAAAGGAGATATTGAATTCATTTCACAGGTTGAAATGATTGATCAAAATCCGATTGGTAAATCATCCCGAAGTAATCCTGTGACTTATATCAAAGCTTATGATGAAATAAGGGACCTTTTTGCCAGGCAACCTCTAAGTAAAATGCGTGGATTTATGCCAAAACATTTTTCCTTCAATGTAGATGGCGGTCGGTGTGATGCTTGTAAAGGAGAAGGAGAACAAGTGGTCGAAATGCAATTCCTGGCTAATGTTCACCTTGAATGTGAAGTTTGTGGCGGAAAAAGATTTAAAGAAGAGGTGCTGGAAGTTCAATATAAAGAAAAAAATATTTTTGATGTTTTGGAAATGAGTGTAGATGAAGCTCTTGATTTTTTTAAAGAAGAAAAAAATCTATCTAAGGGTATTCAGCCATTAAGTAATGTAGGATTGGGTTACGTAAAGTTGGGACAATCTTCAGACACACTTTCCGGTGGTGAAGCGCAAAGAGTAAAATTGGCCTATTTCCTGGGGAAAGGAAAATCCAATAATAAACTTTTATTCATTTTTGATGAACCCACAACAGGCCTTCATTTTCACGATATTAAAAAGCTGCTAACATCTTTTAATGCTTTAATTGAACAGGGGCATTCCATCATTGTAATAGAACATAATACAGATGTGATCAAAAGTGCAGATTGGGTCATTGACCTTGGACCTGAAGCCGGTGATGAAGGCGGCAACCTTGTATACAGTGGTCCACCGAAAGGCATTAAAAAACAGGAAAAGAGTATAACGGCAAGATTTGTTTAATTATAAAATAAAGCTTTACCGGATCACAAGCATTTCTGAATATCGTTCATTGTTTCCGGAAAGAGACACAGTATATACTCCTTTAGGTAAATGAGAAATATTTATTTTGGATGTAAAGCCGGAAATTAAAGGAGTTGTGTATACTATTTTACCGGAAGCACTAGTAAAATGAATTTGACCGTTTTCTAATGGTATGTCAAAATTAAATTCCAATACAGAAGTGGCAGGATTAGGATATACTTTAAACAAACTTTCCGGTTGATTTAAGTTTACTTTAATGATCTTTGAATATTGCGCATAACCATTTGCATCCGGGAATTTCAACCTGTATTCATAGGTGCCCGAAGTCATTATAGTTTCTTTATAATCATGCGAATGAACTTCGCTGGTTATATCTTGAATTTTATTTGATTGGATTACTTTCCAATCCCCGGAATGTCTTTTACTTTCTAAATAGTATGTTTCATTACCAGTTCCCTGTTTCAAGGTCCAATGTAATACAAGGTTATTTCTACTCAGGTCATGTGAAAATGCAAGGACACTAACCGGTAAAATATTAAACACGGAAAATCCTCCGGGAGAAATACCTGTTGCAGCCGAAGCAAAAATGGGCCCTGAAACATTACCATCATTCTGGCCATTGTATTTTAATACATTATTTATGGTTATTTGCTCTGAACTGGTTCCATTTGTACGGATCGAACCTCCGGTAAAAACATAAATTTCTGATTGATCAGCAAGATCAAGTTTTCCTGATGGATCAAAATCCAATGTACCATATACATAAATGATTAGCCGTGGTTTAGGGCCATTGTATAAATTTCCCTTAACATTCAAGGTAAAAAATGCCGGAATAATAATAGTATCTCCATTTGCAGGCATGCCTGATGGTAACCAGTTACTGTTTACAGACCATCCGTTATTATTGTTGCTGAATGCAGTCTTTACATTAGAAAATACAGTTGCGGATAGCAAACTGCATACAAATAAGAGAAGTACGCATCTTTTCATAAGGATTATTTTGGATTAACGTAATAAGAAACGATAATGACTAACCCTTATTGTTGAGTATAGATTATTCTTTTGATTAATGTCAATAAAAATATTATCTCAGCCTGTCCATGCTCTTAACTAATTTTTCATCCCGGTAAATACCCTTGGCTGCCATAACCAGAAAGACAGGAATAATGAAGGTAAATATGGAAGTAAGTAAAATATTGCCTTCGGTAAACTCCGTAGTTTCTGCAAAATAAATTACCAGGTTGGCTATAGAGGCCAGTAATGCTACAATTGTAAGTCTCAATTGCATTTTCCTGTTTTGAAATAAAAACATAGTTACAAGGCAGATCAAGGCGACTAAACCAGTTAATACCATAATAATTACATCTGCCAACGCATTTAGCTCAACAAACTGTTTGATATTAGTGTCAGATAATTTTACCCCACTATAAAAAGCTAGGTCAAAAGTCAGGATAGCACAAACAGCTGCAATAAGCAACCATATGGTTTGAAGTCTTTGTATCATGATAAATATTTACTATTAATTAAAGTTCGGGATAGAGGGGAAAATTTTTCATTAATTCTTTCACCATATTACTAACGCTGAAAACATTTTTTTCATCATCTGGATTCTTCAATACTTTATCCAGGAAATCCACAACAGTGTCCATGTGTTGTTCCTTCATGCCACGGGTTGTAATTGCTGGCACACCTACACGTATACCCGAAGTTACAAAAGGACTTTTGTCATCAAAAGGAACAGCATTTTTATTAAGTGTGATATGTGCTTTATCCAAAGTTTCCTGTGCCTTTTTACCGGTAAGATTTTTATTTCTCAGATCAATCAGCATTAAATGGTTGTCTGTACCACCACTGATAATATCATAATCTCTTTTTGTAAAAGCGGTTGCCATAGCCTGCGCATTCAACTGGATCTGCCTGGCATAATTGGTAAATTCATCAGTCAATATTTCACCAAAGGCAATGGCTTTGGCAGCAATTACATGTTCCAGCGGTCCTCCCTGGGTACCAGGAAATACGGCCATATCCAGCAAATTGCTCATCATTCGGGTATTGCCTTTCATATCTTTTGCGCCAAATGGATTTTCAAAATCTTTACCTATCAGGATAATACCACCACGCGGGCCACGTAATGTTTTATGTGTGGTTGATGTAATGAACTGGCAATGTTCAAATGGATCTTTCAGTAATTTTTTAGCTATCATACCGGCTGGGTGAGCGATATCGGCCATAACAAGTGCGCCACATTTATCCGCTGCCGCCCTTATTCTTTCATAATCCCAATCCCGGCTATAAGCCGATGCTCCACAAATAATCAACTTTGGTTTCTCTTTTTCAGCAACTTCCTCCAACTTTTCATAATCCACTAAACCAGTTTCTTTATAAACTCCATAAAAATGTGGTTCGTATAATTTGCCACTGAAGTTAACGGGTGACCCGTGTGTCAGATGTCCTCCCATACTAAGATCCAGTCCTAAAATTTTATCGCCGGGTTTTAAAACCGCCAGCATCACAGCAGCATTAGCTTGGGCTCCACTATGCGGTTGTACATTGGCGTATTCACAATTAAAAATTTCCTTTATCCGGTTAATAGCCAGTTGCTCTGTCTGGTCTACAATTTCACATCCTCCATAGTAGCGGCGGCCAGGATAACCTTCAGCATATTTATTGGTCATCACATTTCCCATGGCCTGCATGGTTTGTAAGGAGGTGAAATTTTCAGAAGCGATCAGCTCAATACCATTTCGTTGCCTTTCCAATTCCTGTTGAATAAGATCAAAAACCTTTGTATCTCTTTGCATATTAATAATGTTCTTTCAGTGAATTGATTGTTTTGAATGCATAAGTTAGCCATGCTTATATCATTCATACATATTTTTATTTTGATGGCATATTATAAATACCTGTTCAAACAGCCCGGCAAAAATACATGAGTAAGCAATGTGATTATGTAGGAAGCAGAATTTTTATTAATTCATTTTTCCCTACTTTCGTCTGCACATTATTTTTTTATTAAATGCCGCATTAGCGGTTGCAGGGCTTATGAAAGCGATTATCCCGGTAGCGGGGGCTGGTACAAAACTTCGCCCACACACTTATACACAACCTAAAGCACTGATACCGCTGGCTGGCAAAACGGTATTAAGTATAATCGTCGATCAACTTCGCGAAGCAGGAATTAATGAGTTTATTTTTATAGTGGGTTACCTGGGCGATAAAATCCAGGATTATATAAAAAATAAATATCCTGGGATTGAAGCGCATTTTGTTCACCAGACTGACAGGCAGGGAATAGGACATGCCATAAAATTAACGCGTAACATTGTGGATGGTGATGAAATGTTTGTAGTGTTGGGTGACACTATTTGCGAATATGACATTCAGGAAGTAGTTCATAGTGAATATTCCATGTTAGGTGTAAAAAAAGTGGATGATCCCAGGGATTTTGGGGTAGCTGAAATTAACGCAGAAGGATTTGTTGATCATGTAGTAGAGAAACCCCAAATACCAAAATCGAATATGGCTCTTGTGGGTTTATATAAAGTAAAGGAATCTGATCAAATGTTTCAATGCCTTGAAAATAACATTCGCCAGGGGCTTAGAAGCCATGGAGAATATTCATTAACGGATGCATTAGATTGTATGATAAAAGCAGGTGTAAAATTTAAATCTTTTAAAGTAGAAAACTGGTTTGATTGCGGTAAAAAAGAAACCTTATTGGAATCCAATGCCACTATGTTAAAGAAGTTCGGTGGCACCAATGACAGTGATAGTGGTACCGGTAACAATGTATATATTAAGCCAGTCAGCATTGGAGAAGGATGTGATATCCGGAATTCCATCATTGGTCCAAATGTAAGTATTGGCGATAACACTACTATTGATTATTCAATTATAAAAAATTCTATCATCGGTTCTTTTTCCAATCTATTCGATATAGTCCTTGACGAATCTGTCATTGGTAGTGATACCGGGATACGGGGTGAAACCCGTACATTGAATATTGGTGACAATACTAATATCGATCTTGGTTAATCCGGTTCTTCAAAAAATTCCAAATTTTCTTTATTATAAAATAAATCAATCAATGTGGTTACAAACAGGATAACCCGGCTTTTTAATATTGAATTTCCATTAATACAGGCTGGTATGGTTTGGGCAAGCGGTTGGCGATTAGCAAGTGCAGTAAGTAATGCAGGTGGACTTGGTATTATTGGAAGTGGAAGCATGTATCCGGATGTTTTGAAAGAACATATTCAGAAATGCAGGGCGGCTACTACCAAACCTTTCGGCGTAAACATACCTTTATTGTATGCTGATATCGATAAACAGATTTCAATCATAATTGATGAAGGGGTTAATATTGTTTTTACTTCAGCCGGCAATCCAAAAACCTGGACAACCAAATTGAAAGAACATGGAATTAAAGTAGTTCATGTAGTAAGCAGCAGCAAATTTGCAGCAAAGGCTGAAGAGGCAGGATGTGATGCGGTCGTCGCTGAAGGTTTTGAAGCAGGTGGGCATAATGGCAGAGAGGAAACTACAACCATGGTTTTAGTTCCTGCAGTATGTGGTTCTGTTTCTATCCCTGTCATTGCTGCTGGTGGCATTGCAACCGGAAGGCAAATGCTGGCAGCCATGATTATGGGCGCTGAAGGTGTACAAATGGGTAGTCGGTTTGTGGCTTCGCAGGAAGCCTCTTCGCATATCAATTTTAAGGAGGCCGTAATAAATGCGAAGGAAGGCGATACTGTGTTAGCCTTAAAACAATTGGCACCCGTTAGGTTAATACGTAACCAATTTTATCAACAGGTTTTTGATGCGGAAAGCAGGTGCGCCACTAAAGAAGAACTGCTTCAATTGCTGGGAAGAGCCCGTGCCAAACTCGGGATGTTTGAGGGAAACCTGATAGAGGGCGAACTGGAAATAGGCCAGGTAAGTGCCATTTTGAATGATGTGCTGCCAGCAGATTTCATTGTAAAAAACATACAAAAAGAATTTGAAGAAGCATTAGCAAATCCAATCAAATAACTTATTTTTGAAATGGAATAGTGTGCGTGGAATTATTTACATCCAAATTTTATCGCATGAAAAGAAATAAAATAATCCTTTGCATAAGCATATGTTTATGTGGATTTTTATTTTCCTATGCCGGTGGATCTGAACCACAGGTAATGACTCCAGCCAAAAAAAGTTTCATTAATGGGTTTATAAACAATCCAGAAACTAAAAGACCTCTTAAAGAAGTAAATATTATTGCTTATCTCGATTCCAAAAAGGAAATGGTAGTTACATCAGATAATAAAGGGAATTATATATTTGATGATCTGAAGCCAGGAATATATACTTTGATATTTCAAAAATCTGGTTATAAAAAAGTAACCCGCGAAAAAATAATTGTGAAAGTTGATGAATCTTTTATGTTAGATATAGAGATGATTGAAGATGAATACGGCAATATTCCTTCACCCTTTCATTTTTCTAATTAAAACAAATACGTTAAATAAAAAAAGCGGGATACAATTATATCCCGCTTTTTTTATGTTGGCTTTATTAAAATTTACTGTTCTTTTAATTCTTTTTTTGCCTTTTCAAGTTCCTTTCGGGCATTCTCCAGTTCTTTTTCAATTTCAGGCTTAAGGTTTTTCATATTTTCCTTTACATTATTTAGTTCAATTTCTATTTTAGGAAGTTCGATTTCTTTTACTTTTTTAATTTCATTTTTAATTTCTTCCCAATCTATTTTAGAAAGAGATGCTTTTATATCCAACTCAATCCTGGCCTTATCTAATTCCCGGATAGCCAGATTTATTTCATGTTCTATCTTTTTTATATCAATATTTTTGATTGCCTGGGACAATTCTCTTTCTAATTTATCCCAATCAATTTCTTTCAACGCCTTATTCAGGTGGGCCTCAACTTCCTCAAGTTTTTCCAATTCAATATCAAGGTCTACTATTTTAGATTTTTTTGGTGAAGGAACCGTGTCAATCCATTGAGAATAATGTATAAAAGACTGGGAAAGCCTTGTAGGATCTGCAGGTACCTGTGGTTCTTTGGCTTTCCATGAACCTGTCAATAAGAGAATACCTAAAAGTAAAATAAATCGACTGCCATTGTTTAAAATATGCTTTTCCATATTACTTATAATTAATTGTGAGCAAGTAGTATTATAAATGTACGATAACTTTCGTAACAACAATATCCTTTTGTCAATGATTTATACCGCTTAATAAAAAGAGGCTGTCTCAAAAGTCCGGGACAGCTTCTTTTTATTCGGGTAAGTAGGTGATGGAATCAATTTTCATTTATGCGATTCTAGTCACGTTCATTTTACTTTTGATACAGCCTCTAAAAAAATAATCACAGTTATTTATCTCCTTAACCATTTAAACATTTCCTTCCAGGTGGCTTTTTTACCATACATCAAGATACCTGTACGGTAAATTTTTGCAGCCATCCATGTTGTCAGGAAAAAACCGGCAACCAATAAAGACATGGATAATCCAAGTTGCCACCATGGAACAGTACCAGGAACACCAAAAGGAATGCGGGCCATCATTACAATGGGTGAAAAGAAAGGTATGATGCTTGACCAGGTTGCCATTGCACTATTGGGATTGGTAACTGCATTAACCATAATTACAATTGCCAGGATTATAGGCATAGTAATAGGCAACATCAGACTTTGGGCGTCCTGAGGATCTTCATTAACTGTGCTGCCTACAGCGGCAAATAGAGCAGCGTAAAAAAGGTATCCACCTATAAAATAAAAAAGAAAACAAAAAATGATCATCCCCCAGTTTACGGAAGACAATTCAATTTGAGCACTGGATAACATCCGTATTGCTTCTGAACCTTGTTGACTGGACCCAGGCATTCCATTTTGGGATTCCTGAACCTGCGCCATTGCTTCGGGCGAAATAAAAATTCCAATTATAGAACTGAAAATAATGATCAGGATGATCCACATTAAGAATTGAGTTAGACCAACAGCGCCAATCCCTAAAATTTTTCCCATCATTAATTGTCCTGGTTTTACGGATGATATGACTACTTCAGCTATGCGATTTGTTTTTTCTTCCATGACGCCTCTCATAACCATTGATCCATAAATGAACAATGTGATATATATGAGAAATCCACTGGCATAACCCACGCCGAATGCAACGCCTGAGTTACCTTGTTTTAAAACATCGCCTTCACCCTTAATCATATCTGCATAAGGAACTTCCCTGGCCCTGTCCTTAATAGAATCTATCTGGCTGGGCTTGATGTTAAGTTCCCGACTGATCAGGTTATTTTCCATGGCCCGGTTTATTTGTCGTTGTATACCGTCACTGACGGACATGCCAAAATTTTTGGAAGTAATCAATTTAATGCTGTCAGAATTATTAAAGCCTGTGCGGGGAGGAATAAGTACACCGGAATAACCCTGCTTTTCAAAATTTGAGGTATCCACGTTAGTCACAAAATCAAAAGTTATAGTCTTGCCGTTTTCCAGGTTTCCTTCAAAATAATTATCAGGATCTATCACTGCTACTTTTTCAGAATCCATATTCTTCACCGAAATGAAAGTGATAGCTGCTAGGATTCCGATCATTAATAAAGGCGTGAGAATAGTGGAAAGTATGAATGTTTTCTTTCGGACACGTGTCAGGTATTCTCTTTTTATAATCAACCAGGTTTTGTTCATATAATTATAATTTTAAGCAGCCGTTTCCTGAAATTGACGGGTGATTGAAGTACCCTCTACCAGTTTAATAAAAATATCATTAAGTGAGGGTAATAATTCATTGAATGAAATAATGCCTGCATTCCTATCCAGGAAAAATCTTAATACATCATTTTGTTTATAACCATCCCGGATCTTAAGTATAAAGGAGTTTTCCTTTTGATGAACAACCTCAAAAATTTGAGTATCATCCACCCCTGGTATTTGTTCAAAACCAATATGAAAAAGGTTTTCTTTGAATTCCTGTTTAATGTTATGTACTGTACCATCCAGGATTTTTCTGCCTTTATCCATCAAAATAATGTGATTACAAATCTCTTCCACCTGCTCCATTCTATGCGTACTGAAAATAATGGTGGAACCATTTTGCGCCAGTTTATAGATCTCTTCTTTAATGATATTGCTATTAACCGGGTCAAGGCCACTGAAAGGTTCATCAAGAATAATTAATTTTGGTTCATGCAGCACAGTGGTTACAAACTGTAATTTTTGCGACATTCCTTTTGACAAGTCTTCCACTTTTTTATTCCACCAACTTTGCATTTCAAGCCTTACGAACCAAGCCTTGATTTTTTCCATGGCTTCCGCACGTCCCAGGCCTTTGAGTTGGGCTAAGTATAATGCCTGCTCTCCGATCTTCATTTTTTTGTACAAGCCTCTTTCTTCGGGCATATATCCAATATGCACTACATCCTGGCGGGCATTGAATGGTTTGCCATCAAAAATGATTTCGCCATTGTCAGGATAAAAAATTCCCGTAATCATGCGGATTAAAGTTGTTTTACCAGCACCATTGGGACCTAATAAACCAAATATTCCACCTCTTTCGACGGAAAAACTGATATCATCAACAGCTTTCTGACTTGCATAATATTTTTTCAGGTTATTAACCTGGAGTATGTTGTTCATATTAAAATTTACGAAAAGCATTAAATGCTTTTCCAATTAGTGTGAATAAAGGAGCGAACTTAATAAACTTATCTCTACATAAAAAAAGTAAACTATGGAATAAATCTATATAATGTATAAGTGGTAATGCTTATAAATTTATTATTTAATGGCTGCAATTTGCATAGCTACTCTTTCACCATCCATTGCAGCACTTATAATACCACCTGCATATCCTGCGCCTTCACCACATGGATAAAGATTTTTTACCTGCGGGTGTTGTAAAGAATTAATGTCTCTCGGAATTCTGACTGGTGATGATGTTCTTGATTCTGTAGCTACTAAAACTGCCTCATGTGTGTAATATCCCTTCATTTTTTTTCCAAATTCGATAAATGCTTTCTGAAGGTTGTCAAATATAAAGGGCGGAAGTATTTCATTCAATGGCGCTGAATGTATACCTGGAATGTATGAACAAGTTGGAAGAGAAGATGAAATTTTTCCATTTACAAAGTCGGTCATTCGCTGGGCTGGTGCTATTAGTTGGCCACCTCCCGCGGCAAAAGATTTTTGTTCAATAGATTGTTGAAAATATAAACCAGCTAATGCTTTGTGAGTGGAAAATGCTGTCAAGTCTTTTATATCAACCGTAACTACTATACCACTATTGGCAAAAGGATTATTTCTTTTTGAAGGTGACCAGCCATTAACAACAATTTCTCCGGGATTAGTGGCAGCAGGAGCAATGATGCCTCCGGGACACATGCAAAATGAAAAAACGCCTTTACCGGAAACCTGCTGTACAAGGCTATAGGAAGCAGGTGGAAGATCATTTGCTCTTTGATTACAATGATATTGTATGTTATCAATAATGCTTTGTGGATGTTCTACTCTAACTCCAAGAGCAAAAGGTTTAAATTCAATCAATAACTGTTTCTTCTGCATCATAAAAAAAATATCTCTTGCTGAATGACCGGTTGCTAATATGACGGCCTCACCTTCAAACCAATCTCCATCAGCAGTTTGTATTTTTTTTATATGATCATTTTCAATATTAAAGTCAATTACTTTTTTATTAAAAAGAAACATCCCTCCGCAATCTTCAATTAATTTACGAATGGTTGTAATAATATGAGGCAGTTTATTGGTACCTATGTGCGGATGGGCATCATATAAAATTGAGGGTGGCGCACCAAATTGAACAAGCAGGTTCAGAATGCGGTTAATATCACCTCTTTTATTACTTCTCGTATATAATTTACCATCGCTGTATGTGCCAGCGCCTCCTTCACCAAAACAATAATTACTTTCCGGATTTACTATTCCTTCTTTATTCATCGTAGCGAGGTCACGGCGCCGGGAGCGAACATCCTTTCCCCGTTCAAGCAAAATGGGTTGAATACCTTCGGCAATCAATGCCAGTGCGGCAAACAAACCTGCAGGGCCGGCCCCGATAATCAGTACTTTTCTTTTTGCTGAATGCACATCAATAAATGAGTGTATAACAGGGTTGGTTTCAATGTAGGGTTCATTGATAAATGCATTGATAGTTAACTGTATATAAGCTTGACGGCTTCTTGCATCTATGGATCTTTTGAGAAGATGGTAGCCAAAGACTTCACTTTCCTTAATGCCACTGTCATCGGCAATTTTTTGTATAATTCGTTTTGTATCCATTGCCTCCGAGGGCAATAGTCGCAATGTGATCTTTTTTTGCATGGTCAGGTATTTATCCTGAAAGTGATCAGGGTTATGGAAATCGGTATAATTAAAAATTTTGAAATCATCAAAGGTAAACGAGGAAGCTTAGTGTACAGGTAAATTTTTTTCAAATTCAACACATCTATAATACAGAATTTTTATTTTGCTCTGTAATAAAAAAATTGCTTGTCACAATACAAGATAATAGCTATCTTGAAAAGGTTCTATTGAATCTATTGCGATATTCTGAAGATTATTATTCAGGTATCTGAGGAATAAAAATCAGCAAACGTTTGTGGGGATTAAGATGCACCTTTTCTTTATGTTGCAACATTGTATTCATATTCAAATTGCACACATAGTTGCTAATTTTTATTGCACACAGAATGGAATTTAATTGAAAAAGTATATAGAGTTGAATAGGTAAAAAAACAGGTTAATAAAATTTTTTTTCTACCGGAGAATTTTAGATATTCGCTCCCCTGTCCTAAAAAAATCTTTTTATCAACACACTGTGAAAAATTATTCAAGCCGGAAATAAAATTTACCCAATTAAAAAAAACTGCTCTACGACGTAATGGATAATAATGCTGAAATAATCTGGACCAATTGTTTAAGGATCATCAAGGATATTGTTGAATGGCAGCATTTTAAAACCTGGTTCGAACCAATCCAACCTATTTCTGTAAAAAATAATGTTCTTGTTATTCAGGTTCCCAGTCAATTTTTTTTCGAATACCTTGAAGAACATTATGTAAATTTATTAGCAAAGACATTGAAGAGAGAAATGGGTAAAGAAGCCCAATTGGAATACCGTATAATGGTAGACAGTGGCAATACCCAGAACAAACCTTTGACCATGAACGTTCCTGGTCACGGGTACAAAACATATGCAAATAACGAAATGGATTTTCCACTAGTCATAAATAATCCTGTAAAGAATCCATTTGTGATTCCGGGTCTCAAAAAAATGCAGATCGACCCGCAGTTAAATCCTATTTATACATTCGATTCATTTATTGAAGGTGATTGCAATCGGGTAGCCCGGCGTGCCGGTAAAACGGTTGCGGAAAAACCTGGCGCCAATTCTTTTAATCCTTTGGTTATTTATGGTGGTGTTGGTTTAGGAAAAACGCACCTGGCACAGGCAATAGGCAACGAAGTAAAAAGGATGCATACCAATAAGGTGGTGTTGTATGTAAGTTCAGAAAAATTCATTAACCAGTTCATGGATCATAGCCGTAATAATGCGATCAATGATTTTATACATTTTTACCAGTTAATCGATGTATTGATTATAGATGATGTACAGTTCTTTAATAAAGCAGAACGTTCGCAGGATGCTTTCTTTGCCATTTTTAATCATCTGCATCAATCAGGCAAACAATTGGTGCTTACTTCAGATAAATCACCCAAAGACCTGGAAGGTGTGCAGGAAAGGTTGCTCAGTCGTTTTCGCTGGGGTTTAAGTGCTGATATGCAGGTACCAGATTATGATACACGTATTGAGATCCTTGAACGTAAAATGAAGAATGATGGTTTGGATATGCCGAAGGAAGTGGTAAAATATATTTCTTACAATATCAATAATAATGTACGGGAACTGGAAGGTGCATTAATTTCCTTGTTGGCACAATCTTCGCTTAACAGGAGAGAAATTGATCTCGATTTGGCTAAAAAAGTATTACGCAATTTTGTAAAATCATCCAGTAAAGAAATTACGATAGAAACTATTCAGCGAATGGTTTGTGAATACTTTGATGTTTCATATGACAAGCTTTTGCAAAAAACCCGCAAAAGAGAAATCGTTCAAGCCAGGCAAATTACCATGTTCCTTGCCAAATCATTTACTAAAAATTCATTGAAAACAATTGGTGAACATTTTGGCGGCCGCGATCATACGACTGTCATCCATTCATGCCAAACGGTTAAAGACCTGATGGATACGGATACAGTGTTCCGCGAAAATGTTTTGGAACTGCAGCAAAAGGTGCAATTAGCAGCTATGTAATTATTTACCATAGTTTTTTGGGTTATTAATTATCAAATCTTTATTTTTGCCACCCCTTAAAACAAGGGTTTATTTCAGTCAGAGAGGTGAGGTGGATGAGTGGCTGAAATCAGTAGTTTGCTAAACTGCCGTACGGGTTAAACTGTACCGCGGGTTCGAATCCCGCCCTCACCGCCAGAAAATATTCGGGAAGTAGCGCAGGCCGGTAGCGCATGGCGCTTAAAGCGCCAGGGCCGCACAAAGTGAATGACCTTTTTTATTTATAACTTTGGAGCGATCGATTGAAAATATATAATGTGGATTCAATGAACAATTTGAATTCACGATTGATTCGGCACAATGAACAGGAATGTTTTCTTCAAGAAAGTTTCCTGTTAGAATTCGGGAAGTAGCGCAGGCCGGTAGCGCACCTGGTTTGGGACCAGGGGGTCGCAGGTTCGAATCCTGTCTTCCCGACAACAAAAAGCCTTTGGCGATAGCCAGGGGCTTTTTCTATTTGTAGCTTGCCAGTTGACTTGCAAAGCGGAAAATAGAAAAAGCCGGAAATCCTGCGCAGCAGGTAAAGGCTTTTTGTTTGTACAACCCTTTTAATGGATCAGCGTAGCTAATCCTGTCTTCCCGACATGGGAGTTGCCCCGATAAATATCGGGGTCTTCCCGACAAACTAAAAGCCTTTGGCGAGAGCCAGAGGCTTTTTCTTTTCGCCGTGTGCCAGCTTGATTGCAAAGCGGAGAAAACGAATAAACCAAATATCTCGCGCTGCAGGAAGTTGTGCCTGCCAATCGGATAGGGTTCAGCGAACATTGTGGATCATTCAACCTGGTCCAGTTAAAAACCATTCAGGAAGTTATAACACTGATTGTTTTTATGATGTTTTCCGGGATCGTCTTCCAACAGATAATTGAATGGAACCATATACTGGGATTTTTTCCTTCAGAAAGCAGCTGTTTTCCTGATCTTCAAAAAATTTTAGTTACAAAAAAATATCCAAGTATTTAAGTTTAGAATGATATTTTTTAGGATGAAAGGCAGTCCTGTGACATTGATATTATGCAACCGCTTTTTTTGTAGTACAAATTTTAACCCTCACTGAACATTATTCATTCGTAAGAGTTTTAATGCTAACCAGTTTTTAATATATCATGTCAAATCTGTTCTCTCCATTAACTATAAAAAATATCACCTTAAAAAACAGGATTGCTGTATCACCCATGTGCCAGTATTCCAGCACAGATGGATTTGCCAACGACTGGCATTTGGTTCATTTGGGAAGCCGTGCTGTTGGTGGTGCCGGTTTAGTCATTTTTGAGGCAACAGCTGTGAGTCCGGAAGGTAGAATTTCACCCGGAGATCTTGGTATATGGCAGGATGAACATGTCCCTATGTTAAAGCGCATTACAGGATTTATAACATCGCAGGGTGCTGTTCCTGCTATACAACTGGCCCATGCGGGGAGAAAAGCGAGTCATCATGTTCCATGGCAAGGAGGAAAAGTATTGTCAACTGAAGAAGGTGCCTGGCAAACCGTTGCACCATCTCCTATTGCTTTTACCGAAGATGATCCTTTGCCTCTTGAACTTAGCATTGACGGTATACAGAAAGTAATCTATGATTTTAAAACTGCTACTAAAAGAGCGTTTGATGCTGGTTTTAAAATTATTGAAATACATGCAGCACATGGATATTTAATTCACGAGTTTTATTCACCATTTAGCAATAAGAGAACAGATGATTACGGTGGTTCATTTAAAAACAGGATTCGCTTATTACTGGAAATAATTACCAGTATCAAAGAAGTATGGCCTGCTGAAAATCCATTGTTTGTTCGCATTTCCGCAACAGACTGGATTGATGATGGATGGACTGTTGAAGATTCCGTGAACCTGGCGAAAATTATGAAAGATCATCAGGTTGACCTGGTTGATTGTTCAACGGGTGGTAATGTTCCGGGTATAAAAATTCCGGTCGGACCATGTTATCAATTACCTTTTGCTGAAAAAATAAAAAGGGAATCTGGTATGATGACAGGCGCTGTAGGAATGATAACCACCCCAACAGAAGCTAAATCGATCATTACAAATCAACAAGCCGATATTGTTTTATTAGCCAGGGAATTTTTGCGTGATCCTTATTTCCCTTTACATGCAGCAATAGAACTTGGATATGAAAGTGACTGGCCATTGCAATACCTGCGGGCAATGCCCCGAAAATGAAAAAGAGTGCCCGAAGGCACCCCTTTATGACGACATCAACAACGACAAATAATATTAATTACAACTAAAGATAAGTGGTGCAATTTCACCCAAAATAGTTTCACCAACGGAAGCTTTCCAATTACCAGTTACCTGGGCATCAGTAGCAGGGCAGGCAAAATTTCGCTGATACTTAAACGTTACTACCTGCGGTTCGCATGCCAGCAAATCACCGTTCCACTTTACAACTGTATTATTATTGTTTGCATTAACCACGATGGTATTACCAAAATCAATAATTGCATGTCCACTATTGCCACCGGCCGTTGCACCGCCCTGGAATTTTACATTCGTTACATCTTCGGGACTGGTTAACGTATAGCTGATAGTAAATTCATATAGACCATTACCAAGATCATTGGCATTAACATCTGAATCAATTGTGAATTCAGTGACACAATCATTGGAAACTTCAACACATTCACCTTCCGTTTGCATTGCTTTATAAGTGCCCTGGCATGGATTGCCATCGGGACCTGCTCCGCCATTAAAATGTGCTTTAAATTCATAAGCGCAAATGCCGGCTTGCTGAGGTGTAAATTCATAACTGGCTGATGGTGCCGCAGACTGTGCCACCTTCACCCATTCAGCATTTATTAACTGGAAAATCATGATCTGTCCGCAGGTAATGTCCTTACCATTAAAATCATCTTTGGCTGTGTAAATAATGGTAACGGGTGAATTAACTTTTGCTTCCCCACTCAATGACCGGATCAATTCCACTTCACCAGTGGTAACTTCGTTTTGGGCAATCGTTTTAGCAGCTTTGTTAGTTGATGTTGAAATTACATTTGTTTCATAATCTAAATCATCTTTGGTGCAGGCACTAAAAATGCAGAAGAATAGTAAGGCAATGCTGCCTAGCTTAATTGTTTTCATGATGGGTCCGTTTAATTTTTTAAAGTATTGATTAACGGATTTCCAGAGGATTGGAGCGGATTAAATAACGATTGGGGAATCAGTTATACTTTTCATTGGGGAGATTGGAAGCCGCGACGAAAGTAATAGGCGTTTTTGAAAAATGCAATAGTTAGAGATTTATTTTTTATAATTAATACCATTCTAAAGCTAAAACAGGGAAATAAAATGTTGGGAATGTATATACCAATAGTATAAATATTACCCTATAAAGCCTTTGTATGAAAGCATTTATGTTTCCAATTTTTCTTCCTTTACCTTTTTTTTACGATTCTCAAACTTTTCAAATAATCCAATGGCAAGAAATGCTGCCAACATTCCCAAACACATTCCTGCAGCTACATCTGTTACAAAATGCTGACCCTGGTAAACTCTTGACCAGGCAACACCCAATGCAATAAATGGCAAAAGTATACTTAGCCATTTTCTTTGATCCAGGTAAGAAAAGATAAGAGACAAAGTAAAAGCGGTGGTCGTATGCCCTGAAGGAAAACTGTATTCCCTGCTAATTCCTACACCGGGAATGGTGTGTACGTAATACGATTCGGATAATTCGACAAACGGTCTCATGTCATCGGGAAAAATGATGTGCTTGGAAAATTGAGCCAAAAAATTTGATAATAAAAGCGAAAAGAAAATCAATAAAAAATAATCCCGCCGCCAGATTACAAAATAAAGTGCAAGTGGCAACCAGATCCATGCATCACCAAAATAAGTGAACCAGGTAAAAAATACATCGAAGAATGCGTTATGCATATGATTGATCTGGAGAAAAGATGCTGTTTTTCCATTCAATAAAATAAATATGAATGCCACCAGGAACATTACCACACATATAACCAAAGACGTTATGAAATAATTATATCGTTTACTTTGCATATTCTTAATATGTGGGTCAAAAATAAAGAGTCCTGCTTTTACGATCTATTTTATGCAACATTACTTAATTACAGGTGGCGCAGGTTTTATCGGGAGTAACCTGGTAAGAAATTTATTGGATACAATCCTTAATATCCGCATCACCTGTATTGACAATTTTGATCCTTTTTATTCAATTCAACAAAAACAATTTAATATTTCCTCATTTGAGATTGACCGCCGATTTACTTTATTAAAAATTGATCTCGGCACCGCTGATTGTAATGAATTGCTTTTACATATTCCACAACACATTGATGTCATCATCCACCTAGCCGCTAAAGCCGGGGTAAGACCCAGTATTGAAAATCCTATGGCTTATCAGCAATCGAACGTCATTGGTCTGCAAAATCTGTTGGAATTTTCCCGGGAAAAAAAAGTGCCTCATTTTGTGTTTGCATCTTCCAGCAGTGTTTATGGGATCAACGATCATTTTCCCTGGAAAGAGGATGAAAAACTTATGCCCATTTCACCTTATGCCATGACGAAATTATCCGGGGAAATGCTTGGTCATGTTTATAGTAAATTATATGGCATCCGTTTCATTGCACTTCGTTTTTTCACCGTCTATGGTCCGGGGCAACGACCTGACCTGGCCATTCATAAATTTACAAAAGCTCTTTTGTCAGATCAACCCATCATCATGTATGGAAATGGAGGCACCAGTCGTGATTATACATATGTAGATGATATCGTTAAGGGGGTAATATCAGCCATTGATTATTCAAATTCAGATTTTGAGATCATCAACCTGGGAAATCATTATTCAGTTTCATTAACACAGTTGATCAATATGCTGGAAGAAGTGACCCGAAAAAAAGCAGTGATTGAAAGATTACCTGAACAACCCGGTGATGTTCCCAAAACTTATGCAGATATTCAAAAAGCAAGAGAATTTCTTGGGTATAATCCCACTACAACATTACAAGCGGGGTTAAAAATATTCTATGACTGGTACGTTCAAAACCAGGACTTCCTGGTGAACAAAAACTAAACGGTTATTCCTAAAACAGGTTTTATCGGTTGCTTTGATTGGTAAACATTTCTTACCTGGTAAGTTTTTTTATTTTGAGATTCATAGTAAGTCCGAACATTTACTTCAGCCAATATACCAATGGTTATTAATTGAATGCCACCTAATAATAGGATCAAACCAAGAATCATCAAAGGCTTTCCCCATATGTCCTGGCCCATAATCTTAATGATAAGCAAGTATAGATTTATGATAATCCCAATACCGACACTGATAAAGCCCAGTGTTCCAAAAAGGTGCATTGGTTTTTGCATGTATTTACGCATAAATACCATCAGCACCAGGTCGCTCATCACTTTAAAAGTCCGGTTAATGCCGTATTTGCTTTTGCCAAATTTTCGATGATGATGTTTTACATCTACCTGGGTTATATTAGCGCCTTGCAGTTTTGCAAGAACCGGAATAAAGCGATGCAACTCTCCATATAATCCAAGGTCTTCTGCAATTTCTCTTTTAAATATTTTTAACGTACATCCATAGTCTTTTATATAAACCCCGGTCATTCTCCTGATCAGTGCATTGGCAATCTTACTGGGAATTTTGCGCAGCAACATGCCATCTTTTCTATTGGCCCTGTTGCCGGCTACTACATCCCATTCTTCCTTTTTCATTAATGCCAGCATGGGAGGTATATCCGTAGGATCATTTTGCAGATCGCCATCAAGAAGCGCAATATATGTTCCCCTGGAGTGATCGATGCCAGCTGTCATAGCAGTACTCTGTCCGTAGTTTCTTCTCAATTCTACCAAAATGGTTTTTTCATCTGCATATTGAAGAATTCTTTTTTTGGTTGCATCCATGCTGCCATCATCTACCAGGATTATTTCATAATTGATTCCATCCAGTGCTGATGCAACCGCGGTTAAAAGTGGTTGAATGTTATCTTCTTCATTCATCACGGTTATGACAACTGATAATTCGGGCATAGTTTTATATTGAGCCCAAAGATAAAGTTTTCATTGTTTGGCTACTTGCTGGCCGATGCTTGCAAAGCCTGTTCGATATCCGCCCATATATCATCAAAATATTCCAAACCTACAGATATGCGAATAAGTCCGGGGGTAATTCCCACTGACTGGCGTTCTTCCTCATTTAATTTTGAATGGGTGGTACTTGCAGGATGTGATGCTATTGTTCTTGTATCACCCAGGTTATTGGTAAGCGAAATCATTTTTAAAGCATTCAGGAACTTTCTTCCGGCTTCTATTCCTCCTTTCAAATCAAAAGTTACTATTCCGCCCCCGTTGCTCATTTGTTTTATTGCGATGTCATATTGCGGATGACTTTTTAAGAATGGATATCTAACAAAGTTAATGTCAGTATGATTTTCCAGTTTTTTTGCTAACGTAAATGCATTTTGGGCATGTTTATCCATTCTGATATGTAAAGTTTCCAGGCTTTTTGATAATACCCAGGCGTTGAACGGACTTAATGAGGGTCCGGTATTGCGAACAAAGAGATATAATTCATGAATGAGTTCTTTTGATCCTACTACAACGCCACCCAACACTCTTCCCTGTCCATCAATAAATTTGGTGGCAGAATGTAATACCAGGTGGGCACCTAATGGTATGGGCTGCTGAACTGCAGGTGTAGCAAAACAATTATCTACTACGAGTAAAATATTTTTTTCATTGCATATCCGTCCAACCCATTCAAGGTCTATAATGTCAAGTCCCGGGTTAGAAGGTGTTTCCAGGAAAATCATCTTTGTATTGGGCTGAACCAGCTTTTCAAGATTTCCCGGATTAGCGGCATCAAAATAACTGTGATGGATACCCCATTTTGGCAAATATTTTGTCAGGAGGGTATGGGTAGATCCAAAAATGGCAGAGGCTGAGATCAGGTGGTCACCTGACTTTAAGAATGTCATGAAGGTGGCGAATACCGCCGCCATGCCCGTACCGGTAGCAATTCCATTTTCTGCCTTTTCCAGGGCCACCATCTTTGCGATAAATTCATCTACACCAGGATTTGAAAAACGACTATAAATGTTTACTCCCGGTCCGTTATCAGAAAAGGCATCTGCCATTTCTTCGGCTGTTTCATAAACAAAACTACTGGTTAAAAATAAAGGGGTACTATGTTCTTTTTCATTGGTTCTCGTGGTTTGCAGGCGTATGGCTTCTGTTTCCGGGTGATAACTCATTCTTTTTTGAAATGTTAATTATTGAATAAATAGAATTTGTTTTTTCTTTTTTAAACCTGTAAACCGGCCAGTTCAAGGCTTCTTTTTTTTATTTTTCGGATTTCAACATCTTCAATAATTGGTTCGGGTAAAAGTATCAGGGAATGATTATCATTTTTCCACCATTTATTGCTTTGCAATTTTTTAAAAGATATCACTCCAATCAAATAGTTTCGATATTCCTGTGCATGCCATTCTTCAATCCATTCAAAATCCTCTTTTGGTAAATTGGCCCATTTATCAAAACTCACGTATACCCGCAAGTAAAAATTATCACTTATTTCATGCGGCTTGTGATGATACAATTTTTTGTATTCATATTTATATTGGTATCGAAGCGCAGATAAATCACTCAATATTGCAGATGCGGTAGGGAAGCTACCTGCACCCTTACCATAAAAGAATTGTTTATCAGCGAACGAACTTTCTATAACCACACCATTATATTCATTTTTTACAAATCCCAGATGATCGAGCTGACCAACAAACTGCGGAAGGACGAATGCTGCTATACCACCACTATAAAGTTTTTTAGCCTGGGCAACCAGTTTGATCTCCCAGCCTTTTTCCTTAGCCACTGCCGCATCACCAGATTGTATATGTTGAATGCCATTAAATAATATTTTATCAGGATGCTGAACAACGCCGTAGGCATGGGTTAACAAAAACGACCATTTATTTACGGCATCATAACCTTCCACATCAAGCGATGGATCGCTTTCTGCAAAACCTTCCTGCTGTGCCAGCAACAGGGCTGTTTTAAAATCAAGTTTTTCTGAAAACATTTTGGTGAGAATAAAATTGGTAGACCCATTTACAATCGCCTGGATGGAGTGTAAAAGATCATTATCATAATACTCCTCAAGGTTACGTATTACCGGGATGGAAGCGCAAGCTGCCGATTCATATAAAAAAGAATTTCCGGTTTGTTGTTGTAAAGCGAGTAATTCCGGGAAATGTTCGGCAATCATTTTTTTACTGGCACTAACAACTTGCTTGCCGTTCTGTAAGGCAGTGGAAACAATTTTAAATGCAGCTTCTGATTCCGTGATCACTTCTACAATCACATTGATCTCCGGGTCATTCAACAATTCATCTTTGTCAGTGGTAAATAATTCGTCAGGAGCGTTACGTTTTTTGTTTGCATCTTTTATACAGATTTTTTTTATGTCCGCATTTAAAGAAGGTGTCTGTTGCAATACTTTAAAAAGTCCTTCACCAACAACGCCAAAGCCAAATAAACCTATAATTAATTGTTTATGCGTATCCATTTTATTCGTTTACGATTTTTAAGTGATGATTAAATGTTGCATGTAAAAAATCTTTCAACAACTCTGTGATTTTTTTAAATTCAATCAGAAATCCGTCATGACCATAAAATGATTCAATGATTTCCAGCCTTGCACCAGGTATATTTTCTGCAATAAGCTTTTGTTCATTAATGGGAAATAAAATATCGGATTTAATACCAATCACCATAGTGCTGGCTTTTATTTTTTTTAAAGCCTCCTGGAGATTGCCACGCTCACGGCTAACATCATGCGCATCCATACCCTGGCTTAAGCGATAATAACTAAATGAATTGAATCTATTCGCAAGCTTTTCGCCCTGGTAGCGCTGGTAGCTTTCAGCAGCTTCTCCACCAAAGGGATGTTCCGCCGGCCAGGCTGTTTTTTTATCACGGGGTTGGGTGATATTATATGCAGTATAATCCCTGTAGCTCAATAATGCTATACTTCTTGCTGCTTTCAAACCATTGGTACCTGCATGGTTTTCTTTGTAAGCCCAGGTTGGATCAGCTTCAATACACATTCTTTGCGAAGCATTAAATGCAATGCCCCAGGGAGAATGTTGAGCATTTGTTGCTATTGGAATGATGTGTTCAAATAATTCAGGTTCTTCAATAGCCCATTCTAGTAACTGTTGTCCACCCATGCTGCCACCTATTCCGGCAAATATTTTTTGTATGCCTAAATAATTTCTTAAAGGTTGATATGCACGGATCATATCCCGAGTGGTAAACAAAGGAAAATCATGAAACCATTGCGCACCTGTTCCCGGATTTTTCTCGAGTGGCCCAATACTTCCATAGCAACTCCCGGGCATATTAACACAAATAATAAAAAACCGGGTTGGATCAAAAAATTTTTCATTTCCAACCAATCCCGGCCACCATTCCTCTGGGTGACTGTTTGCTGTTAATGCATGGAAAATCCAAATCACATTATCCTTTGCTGCATTCAATTGGCCATATGTTGTATATGCCAGGTGATAAGAGCTAAGGTTAATACCGTTTTCAAGTTTAAAAACCTGGTTATAGTGAAATATCTGGGTAGACATATAACAGTTCAGTTTTTATTAATCGCTAATCTCCAGGAGATTTTTAATCCATCTTATTGCACAAGGTCTTTTGAAAAAACAGAGGCAAATGCCTGTTCAATATCCGCCTTGATATCTTCAATATGTTCAATTCCCACACTGAAACGAACCTGGTTAGGTAGCACGCCAGCTGCAACTTGTTCTTCGGTTGAAAGTTGTTCATGCGTAGTGGATGCAGGATGAATAGCTAATGTTTTTGCATCCCCCAGATTGGCAAGATGGCTGATCAACTTCAATGAATCAATAAATTTACTGGCGTTTTCTTTACCACCTTTTATACCAAAATTCAGCACACCCCCATAACCGTTAGGCAGGTATTTTTTTGCCAATGAATGATAAGGATTGCTTTCCAGTCCAGGGTATTCTACAAAATCAACCAATTCATGTTGATCAAGCCATTGTGCTAAAGCAAGTGCGTTTGATGTATGTCGTTCAACCCTTAAACTAAGTGTTTCCAGTCCCTGCAATAATAAAAAAGAATTGAACGGACTAAGTGAGGATCCGAAATCTCTCAGTCCTTCTACTCTTGCCCGGATTATGAAAGCTATATTAGGAAGTCCCAGCGGATTACCTTCACCAAATACATCCCAGAACTTTAAACCATGATAACCTTCGCTTGGTTCAGTAAACTGCGGGAACTTACCATTGGCCCAATTATAATTACCACCATCTACAATAACTCCACCAATTGAAGTTCCATGACCCCCAATCCATTTGGTTGCAGATTCAACCACTATATTGGCGCCATGTTCAAAAGGTTTAAATAAATAACCTGCTGTTCCTAATGTATTGTCAACAATCAATGGCAGATCATATTCTTTTGCAAGACTTGCGAATTTTTCGAAATCAGGAATGTTCAATCTTGGATTTCCGATAGTTTCGAGGTAAATGGCTTTGGTGTTTTTGTCAATATGTTTTACAAAACTTTCCGCATCATCTCCATCCGCGAACCTAGCTTCTATCCCCAATCGCTTAAATGCAACTTTAAACTGGTTATAGGTACCTCCATATAAAAAAGAGGTTGTAACAAAATTTTCTCCTGTTTGCAAAATATTATTTAAGGCCAGAAATTGGGCGGCCTGTCCTGATGAAGTTGCCAGTGCTGCCACTCCGCCTTCAAGTGCCGCAATGCGTTGCTCGAAAACATCCGTTGTTGGATTCATTATACGGGTATAGATGTTGCCGAATTCTTTCAACCCAAATAAATTGGCGGCATGTTCACTGCTGTTGAACCCATAAGATGTGGTTTGGTAAATGGGTACCGCCCTTGATTTGGTAGTAGGGTCAATCTGTTGTCCTGCATGTAATTGCAAAGTTTCAAAACGGTGAGCGCTCATAAAAAAATCCTCCTTTAATTCCTGTTCGGAATGTTTTAATGATGAATAAAACTTTCAAGAAAGATTAAAAAGTAAAAGGGAAACTTTTTTGGATACAAACAAAAAAGCTCACCCGACAAATCAGATGAGCTTTTATAATTTTTAATTATTTTGGAGCTTATGCTGACTTATCTGTCCCGGTAATCATCGGGTTGGAATTGGCACCTTGCGTTCATATGTATGAAACGTAGGTTGTCAAGGCTTCACAGGGCCATTACCCTCTGCCTTTCTTGATAAGTGATTAAAAGAACTGGTGCAAATATTACTTTGCTTTTTTTAATTCTCCAAAAATTTTTACCGAATTAATTGTTATTTGATGCGATATCCCAGTGAAACACCGAAACCTGTGTTTTTTATTTTGGCGTCATTATCATACGCATTTATGTTAATCAAACCTAACTGGGCATTCAGTTGAGCAGATAATTTGTTACTGAATTCATATCCAAATAAAAGATTTGCACCTGCATCAAATGGTTTAAAGTAAACAGTGTTTGCTGCATTACCTGCTTCTTTCTCAAATTTTACATCTGATTCCATTCCGCTAAATTCAGCTTTCCCGCCTAAACCATAACCTACATAGGGTCCAAATCCTAATAACAAGCGACCTGTTCCCAGCATTGGCTTATAAACCAGGTTTAATGGCATTTCTATATAGTTTAATCTTAAATCAGTTGAATTTACAGTGGAATTATCCAGCTCTGCACCTTTTGCACTGTACAATAGCCCGGGTTGAAAATAAAAATCCGGGGCAACTGGTATATCTGCAATAAGCCCTGCATGAAATCCCGTTTTCAATTTATTATCCAGTTTGTCACCTGAAGCATCTTCTCCATTGAGGTTTTGAAAATTGACGCCTGCCCTGATGCCGATTCCAGCTCCGGTATTTACTACCTGTGCCTGGCTTGATATGGTGAAAATCATTACTGCGGCCATTAAAATGCCATACTTCTTCATAATCATTGTTTTTGTTTTTTAAGGTTTAGATTATTTTAAATTTAGTTTCCTGTTTCTCCGGATTCTTTACGTGCTTCTTCTTTCATTTTTTCATTTGCGGTAATTAAAAATTCAACCCGGCGATTTTGCGCTCTGCCTTCGTCTGATTCATTTGTATATTCAGGTGCTGATTCACCGAAACCTTTAATTGAAATTCTTGATGAAGCAACATTTAAAGTGCGCAAATATTCGGATACGGAGCTCGCTCTTCTTTCTGATAATCGCATATTATATGCATCCGTTCCTTTATCATCCGTATGTCCCTGAATTTCGATGTCTGTATCTGGATATTTTGTAAGTACTTTTGAAAGGTCATTCAATTTAGCTTTAGCATCAGCAGTTAAATCGGATTTGTCAAATCCAAAAAGAATCTCACTGCTGAATTCAACCACGATACCTTCACCAACTCTTTCAACTTTAATTCCAGGTACTTCATTTTTAATTTCTTCAGCCTGCTTATCCATTTGTCTTCCTATAACTGCCCCGGTTACGCCACCTACTGTAGCACCTATAATAGCACCCAATGCAGTATTACCTGAAGCCTTTCCAATTACAGCCCCAACAGCTGCTCCACCGGCTGTACCAACGGCTGCTCCTTTTTGTGTTTTATTCATTGATTTACAACCTGCCATAATAAAAATTATAGAAGTTATTCCAAGCATTAATTTAATTGAAGTTTTCATGCGATTATATTATTTATAGTATTAATTCCACCTCTTTATCCAAATAATGTACCACATTATAAATATCTAAAGTACAGTTAGGTATAAATAACTTAAATAGTTACATTGTTTATTATGGGGTAATATTTTCCGGGAAATAAAATGCTGTTCATCCTATAAAAAAAACTGCCCGTATAGGGCAGCTCTTAAGGTTTTTCCAAAAATGATGGACCCTTATTTTTGTTCGATTTCTTCTTTTTCTTCTTTTTGTTCTTCTTTCTGTTCTTTCTTCATTTCCTTATTTTCTTCCTTTTGCTGTGGATTTTCCATTTCATCCGTAGTCACTTCTTCTTCCACAATTAATTTAGCGCCTGTATAATTCCAAACTTTTGCTTTACTGGAACTGGTTTTTTTGGTGACTTTTTTTGTTGTTGCTTCTGAATCCATAGTTTCAGTGGCAATTGTAAATGGCTTGGCGGGTTCAGTTTCATCATATGTGCATCCAAGACATATATTTAGAATGTTAGCCTCTTTATCATATACTAAAGTACCTTCTTCAATACTTTTCCCATCTTCAGTTTTTTGTGCAGGGATCTTATAGGTAGCAGGTGATTGACGAAGTTGGGCTTTAATTTTTCCCATTGGCAATCCTTCAATCCAAACTAATCCTTTATTAGCTGAATCAAGCATGATGTTTATTTCAGTTGCACCCTCAATATTAGTTTGCGTAAGCTGAAAATTACCAGTTGCAGGAAATATTTTTTCCATGGTTAAAGGATCTGGCATGGGTAAAAACTTAGCCGTTAAGTCTTCTTTGGCAGTAACATAAGTATATGTTGTCTGAGTAGTATCAGTCTGAGCATGAAGCGCAAATGAACCCAATGTCAAGGCGAAGGCCAGGATGTATGCGGTTTTTTTCATAAGTTAACTTTTATGTATTGTTTAAAATTGATTTCGCCCCTTACATTTAAATACTATGCCAAAAATTGCTTTTGACAGAAAATTCTCAAATCTTTTTTCAGATTGTAATTAAACCTTATAACTTTTTAGCTGAATAAGGCCTTCTTATCTTCGTACACTTTTTATATAAGGCGGAATTAAAAATGAATAAAAACAAGTTAGCTGGCAAAGAGGATAAGGATCATATTTTTATTGATAATGAATACATAGATGTATTTGGTGCTAAAGAGCATAATCTAAAGAATCTCGATATCCGTATTCCTAAAAATAAGCTGGTAGTTATAACAGGAATAAGCGGTAGCGGTAAGTCGTCCCTGGCATTTGATACCATTTATGCTGAGGGGCAGCGACGTTATATGGAAACATTTGGCGCTTATGCCAGGCAGTTTGTGGGTGATATGGAGCGGCCTGATGTTGATAAGATTACAGGTCTTTCACCAGTGATTTCCATTGAACAAAAAACAACTAATAAAAATCCACGATCTACTGTAGGAACCATAACAGAAGTGTATGATTTTTTAAGGTTGTTGTATGCCCGAATAGGTGAGGCTTATTCTTATAATACGGGAAAGAAAATGGTTAAATGGAGCGAAGAGGAAATTGTTACAAATATTTTTTCTAAATATCCCGAATTTAAGATCACCATATTAGCGCCACTTGTGCGTGGACGTAAAGGACATTACCGGGAATTGTTCGAGGAAGTCCGGAAGAAAGGCTTTCTTAAAGTAAGGATAGATGGAGAGATAAAAGACCTGGTTCCTAAAATGCAGGTTGACCGATATAAGATACATGATATTGAACTGGTGATTGATCGATTAAAGGTTGAAGAGGCTTTTAAATTGCGCATAAGCCAAAGCGTCCAGCAGGCTTTAAAGTTGGGTAAAGATCTTTTGATGTTAGAATATGAAGCGGATAAGGGAAAAAAAACACTGAAGGGTTTATCTACCTACTCACGGCAATTAATGTGCGAAGAAACAGGAATCAGTTATGAAGAGCCATCTCCAAACGCATTTTCATTTAACTCTCCATACGGGGCTTGTCAGGCATGTAAAGGATTGGGAACAAATTTTCGTGTTAACATGAAAGCAGTAATTCCTGATAAGTCTTTAAACATTAAAGAAGGAGGAATCGAACCATTAGGGCAGGAGAGAGAAGCCCAGGTGTACAAACAAATGCAGGCTGTTGCCAAAAAAAATAAAATATCTCTTACAACCCCAATCGCAAAGTTAACATCGGCATCATTGAATATTCTACTTTATGGCAATGAAGAAGGATTGGAAACAGAAATTGACTTTGAAAATATGGCCTATGACCCGGATGGGGAGTATGAAGGAATTATTAATATGCTGAAACGATGGTTTAATAATGGATATAGTGAAAGCCTGCGCAATTGGGCCGAAGAATACATGGAATTAAAACCCTGCGAATCCTGCAAAGGTGCAAGGTTGAAAAAAGAAAGTCTATTTTTTAAAGTGGCTGATAAAAATATTGCTGAATTAAGTGAGCATAATATTGATGCGCTGGCAATTTGGTTTGGAAAAGTTGAAAAAGATTTGTCTTCCAAACAAAATATTATTGCCAGGGATATTTTAAAAGAAATCAATGAACGGTTAAGATTTTTATTGGATGTGGGATTGAATTACCTGACATTGAACCGTCCTTCTAAAACACTAAGTGGTGGAGAATCACAGCGCATAAGACTGGCCACGCAGATCGGTTCCCAATTACAGGGCATTACTTATATTTTGGATGAACCCTCTATTGGTTTACATCAACGGGACAATCAACAATTAATTAAAGCACTGAAAAATTTAAGGGATATTGGTAATAGTGTTTTAGTTGTAGAACATGATAAAGATATCATGTTAGCTGCCGATCACCTTATTGATATTGGGCCGAAAGCGGGAATTCATGGTGGCCGGATAGTAGCAGAAGGTAATCCCCAAAGCCTGTTAAAACTAAATACGCTAACATCAGGCTACCTGAATGGTAACCATAAAATCGCTATACCCAATGAAAGAAGAAAGGGAAGTGGAAATGTCATTGAAATAAAAGGCGCTACGGGAAATAATCTTAAAAATGTGAATGTAAAATTTCCTTTGGGCAAATTCATAGTGGTAACGGGGGTCAGCGGTAGTGGAAAATCTACATTAATAACAGAAACTCTTTATCCATTATTGGCAAAACATGCTTACAATTCAAATTATGCGATACTGGGTTATAAATCTGTTAATGGCCTGGAGCATTTGGATAAGGTTATTGAAATTGATCAATCTCCTATTGGCAGAACACCCCGAAGCAATCCCGCTACATACTGCGGTTTTTTTACGGATATCCGTACCCTGTTTTCGCAGGTACCCGAAGCGAAAATCAGAGGCTATACAGCCGGCCGGTTCTCATTTAATGTAAAAACAGGCCGATGTGATGTTTGTGAAGGCGGTGGTATGCGTGTTATTGAAATGAATTTTTTACCAGATGTATATGTGCATTGTGAAAAATGTAATGGCAAACGGTATAACCGGGAAACACTGGAGATCAGGTACAAGGGAAAATCTATTTCAGATGTATTGAATATGACGGTTGAAGAGGCCGTCGAATTTTTTCAGCAGGTTCCATTTATATACCGGAAAATAAAAGTTCTGGAAGAAGTCGGTCTAGGATATATTACGTTGGGTCAGTCAGCCGTAACACTGAGTGGCGGAGAAGCCCAGCGGGTGAAGCTGGCTACGGAGTTAGGTAAACGAGATACTGGTAAAACTTTTTATATTTTGGATGAACCTACTACCGGGCTTCACTTTGAAGATATTCAGCACTTATTGGATGTGTTGAACAAACTGGTTGATCGGGGAAATACGGTACTGGTTATTGAGCACCAGATGGATGTTATAAAAGTTGCCGATCATATTATAGATCTGGGCCCTGAAGGAGGAGAGGGAGGTGGACGAATTCTGTATGAAGGCACTCCGGAAAACATGCTGAATGTGAATCAAAGCCACACCGCAAAATTTCTTAAAGATGAACTTAGATAAATATTAATCGAAGAATTATTTTAAAAAAACCCCGCGAACGAGGTTTTTTTTATTTAATTATTTATCAATAATTATTAATGCGGAAATTATCTGAACCGTAATTTAGTCCAAACATGGGTTGAAGAATGGCTGAAAGTATCATTCCGATAACTATATAAACAGCTATCAGAACAATTAGCGTAACTACAAAATAACCTATATGCTTATCCGCCGGAGTATTTTTTAATTTTGGCATGCCCAGGTATAATATATACAATCCATACAGGCTAAGAATGGTTCCTAAAAAAGCGATCACTGGTAATATTTGAAACAATCCACCTATCCATCCCGCTGTATATGAATAAGCAACTAATTGAAATGAGCGACCAAAATTTTTTTCTGAACTAAATGAAGGTGCCAGAGCGTCAACTACAAAGGCGGTTATAAAAACGGCAGATAAAGAAACTATAAAAGATACCAGTGCCTGGTATAATCCCCATTCAATTCCACCAATTCTGTAACCTAACATGTTGAAACCTATGAGGCCATACCCGATGAAAGCTGCCAGCGCAGCAGCACCGGCAAGTGGTATTACATAGCCGGTAAAGATTTTATTGACATCTGGCTCTTCCGCAGCAATAACGTCCCACTCTTTTGCAGGACTTATAAGAATGTTTTTAACTCTTTCGATTAAGTTCATTGCAGTTAGGTTTAGATATCTAAATGTAATGAAATCTATTAAAAGTAATTACACCACATTTTCTTTCAGGAAATACATAAAAGGAGTAAAATTCGCAATAATAAAACAGGAAGTCATTGAAAGAATCTTATTGAAAAATTATTGCAAGGGGTATGCATGTTTCTCACGGATTTTAGATTAAGTCAATCTTCCTGTTTTATTGCGGTGTGGTTTAAGGGTTTATAAAAGGAACGGAATAAAATAAAATCCAATAAGGGTGGCAGAGGAAATTTAATAAAATGGGATAAAAGGGGGTACCAATAGAGAACGGATTAGGTTTATTCAACCAGGGTATTAGATTTTATTAAGTTCTCTGCCGCTTATTGGATTTAAGATTTTTATGGGTTTAATTTATTGAACAATAATTTTTCCTCTTTCAATGCTTTCGTCTTTTTCAAATACGTCATACAGGTAAACACCTTTTCTTAATCCTGTGACTTTCTTCACTTGCCAGGCAGCCAATCGTAAATTCTCTATCATTACGCCATCCATATCAAATACATAAAAGTGGACTTCTTTTGCCCCCGGGTTCATGTTTTTAACCCGGATATTTCCACTTGAAGGATTTGGGTCTATGGTTATTACATTGTAATTATTTTGCTGATTTAGTTTTGTAATCTGAAGGGTATCATGAATTATAAAATGTCTTTTAGCATATAATCCGGATGATTGTGCGCTGGCATTTATAGTTACAAATGCTGTTGCTGACAGAATCAGTATGTGTGTAAATAACTTAAGCATGTACGTTATAATTAATAAAACTTTGGACATTTCATTTGACGTGCAGCCCGTCCGTTCGGTGAATTGTTTCCATTCAACCTCCAGCCAAAGCGCAGGATAGTAGAAAAGAAAGCATCATTTTCAGTAGGATCACCTCTTTGTTCCCCTACGGCTGCTCTTGTTTGGGGGTTGATTATATCGCCCCTGTAATGTAATTGATAGGCCATAGTAACCTGCTCGGGAGTTAAATAATTGCTGAAATGTATTGGATCAATATAACTGGTACTTACATCATCCATGTAATCAGTAAAAGTTTTACGATGTAATACTTCGAAACCAACATACATGTTTTCTTTAATGAAATATTTTGCACCAAAACCCATAGGTATTTCAAGTTGGGTCAGACTGTATTCTTTCTTTTGGGGATATTCAGCCATTCCTTGTCCTTCCAGGCGAAGTGGTTTTAGTTCAACTAACTCATTATATCCGTTCGGATTGCGGTAATTTGCCTTTGGATTATGACGAAAAGCACCAATACCTATTACTCCATAAGGTCTTAATTTACCTTGTAGTCCATCATACTTTTCAAAAAATACGGTTGGATAGAATTCTGCTGCCAGGTAGGCTTCTGTAACATCACTTTGAAAAGCAAGGTTCCTGTTTTTGCGGTGTCTTTCTGCTCCTCCCTTATTATTAATTATGCTATCATAACCTTCCAGTTTGGTATGATTGAGTGCAAGCCTGAAGCCCAGCCACTCGGTGGGATAAATATTTATATAAGCTCCTTTTGATAACTTGGTAAGTGGGAGATTAACATCTTTAATAAAAGTTCTTCCTTCGCCGGTAGTTCCTCCGAGGTCACCCAAAAAGAAAGCAGGGCCGAGGCCTATGCCTATCTCAATTTTACCGTTACCGGTAGTAATAGATTGGGAAAATGACTGGTTGAATGTAAAGGTAAAAAGGAAAACAAATACGCTTGCGCGTAAAATAGGTACAGTTGTTTTCATCGAATCAGATTTTTGGTTTTCTACTATTGGATTTATCAGGGGCTAAAGTAGAAAATAGGAAAAGAAGATGCAAGCCCGGTATGTAACTTTTTTATTGTGCAGGGTAACGCATAAATTTTTACTTAGGAATGTTACGCATCCTTATGCGTAATCCTGGTCATTTCAATATGATCAATTCCATCTTCAGGGTATACTTCGCTGCTTTGTAAAAATCCAAGTGATTCGTAAAATTTTTTGAGATATAATTGGGCGCCAATTTTTATATCCGCCTGGCTATATAATTCATGAATTTTGCTAATAGAAAACTTCATTAATTCATGACCTGTTCCCTTGCCTCTTTCTTGCTGAGCGGTTACAACACGGCCAATGGAAGGTTCTTTGTAAGACTGTCCCGGCGGGACTATCCGGGTATAAGCTACCAGTTTTTTTTCCCGCCACCCCATCAAGTGCACAGATGATTGATCTTTATCGTCTGCATCCTGGAAAACACAATTCTGTTCCACAACAAAAACTTCATTTCTTAATTGTAAAATAGCATATAATTCTTCCGGTGATAACTCAATGAATTTTTTAAACACCCAACGGATCATTCGGTAATTATTTTATGTTGAGACTAATGTTGAATCTTTTATAAGAATTATTATGGAGGAAAATTAAATCGTAGAATTCCTAATAAAAAATTTTCATTTAAATAGTTGCATAATTTTAAAGTTGCATTTATCAGGCATTTTCTTCTTTTAAAATTTAATACTTGTATTTGTCTTTCCAAAGATTACGAAAATGTTTCCTGAACTCTTCTTCTCTTGTATTTTTACCCGGATTATAAAATGTAGTGCCTGATAATCCATCAGGCAAATATTCTTGTGGTGAAAAATTATTTTCAAAGCTATGTGCATATTGATAACCTTTCCCATAATCCATCTTTTTCATCAGGCTGGTTGGCGCATTCCGGATATGCAGCGGAACGGGCAGATCACCTTTTTTGCGAACCGCCGCCAGTGCCATTTCAATGGCTTCATACGATGCATTACTTTTTGGTGAAGAGGCCAGGTAAATTGTGCATTGCGAAAGAATGATACGGGATTCAGGGTAACCGATCTTATTCACTGCATCAAATGTGGCATTAGCCATGATCAGCGCCGTGGGATTGGCATTGCCTATGTCTTCACTAGCCAGGATCACCAGCCTGCGGGCAATAAACTTTACATCTTCGCCTCCTTCAATCATTCTCGCCAGCCAGTAAACAGCGCCATTCGGGTCACTGCCGCGGATTGATTTGATAAAAGCAGAAATGATATCATAGTGCTGTTCACCTGTTTTATCATACAGGGCAATTCGTTGCTGGGCCATTTCCATAACAAGGTCATTTGTTATGATCAAAGCCAGAGCCCCGGCCCCATCCCGACCTTCCCTCTTGGAGACGGCAATCGACACACCAGCCCCTTCTTTCGACGAGTTTTCCTTTACTTGAGTGTTCTTAATTGAAGTATTATCAGCAAGCGGGCCTTGAGTGTTTGCTAATCCTCCCCTCTGGGGGGAGTTAGAAGGGGCCGCATCTGTAACCAGCTCCAGCAGATTCAGCAGCTTACGGGCATCTCCACCCGAAATATTTAGCAGTGCCTCCGTTTCCTTTAATTCGATATTTAACGACTTCAGTTTAGGATCGCTTTCAATAGCATGTTGCAATAGTTTTTCCAGGTCTTCTTTGGCCAAAGACCTTAATACATATACCTGGCAACGACTCAATAAGGCGGAATTAACCTCAAAAGATGGATTTTCAGTTGTGGCACCAATCAATGTAATGATGCCTTTTTCCACTGCCCCTAATAAAGCATCCTGTTGTCCTTTATTGAATCGATGAATTTCATCTATAAAAAGAATAGTTCCAGGTTGCTGTTTTGCTTTTTCAATAGCATCCCGCACATCTTTCACGCCGGCACTGATTGCACTTAAAGTAATGAAGGGTACCTGCAAAGTATTGGCAATAATATTGGCGATGGTTGTTTTGCCTGTACCGGGCGGTCCCCATAATATCATTGATGGAATCTTACCATTTTCAATGGCTATTCTTAGAATGCTTCCTTTGCCGGTGAGGTGATGCTGGCCCGCCAGTTCATCAAGCGTTTGAGGTCTGATCCTTTCTGCTAATGGTATGTTTTTCATTCATACAAAGCTACCGGATACAAATAATTTACCTTTGGTTTATTCCTGGCTAAAAGTTTATCAGGGCATATAAGCTTTTAAAAATGCTTCAATCTTTTCAAAAGAATCGGTGAGGTTTGCGCCGGTCCAGCCGTGGCCTTCCATTGAATAAAATACATATTGATGTTGCACACCTGCTTGTTGCAGGGCATTCTTCAATAAAACAGATTGTGAAGCATCAACAACCACGTCCAGGCCACCTTGAAGGATTAAAGTAGGTGGCGCTTGAGCTGTTATAAAATTTACCGGACTGGCTTGTTCATAAACTTCGGCCCTTGTAGAAGGCGTGCCTCCTGTTATAGATTCAAGTAATGGCTTGATAAGAGGATTGGGTGATATATTATATAATGCAATTAAATCGGTGGGACCAAAAAAATCCACGACTGCTTTTATTTTTACAGGCGATTCATATTTGTAAGCATGCAGCAAGGCAAGATGTCCCCCGGCACTGGCGCCAAGCAACGCAAAATTTTTAGAAACAGCGTATTCACCTGTTTTACCATTAATAAATTCAATGGCTTGTTTAACATCCATTTCCTGGGCAGGGAATGGATTCAGATTATTTATTGCAAGCCTGTAATTGATATTAAAAATGGCATAACCGGGCAATCGTTGTTTGAGTGTTGTAATATAACCGGCAAAATCACTTTTATCTCCTTCAAGCCATGCACCACCGTGTATTAATATAATTACATTGGTTGATGATGCAGACCGGTTTGCCGGCAGGTAGATGTCCATGTTTTGCCTTGCATCCGTGCCGTAAGAAATATTGGTTAAGGTTTGTTCCTTAGCCGGTGTTGTTTCCGTATCCGATTCTTCACGCTGGCAGGATGTGAAGAAAATGATACTTGATAATGCGATCATTAAAATTTTCATACAGGATTTATACAATTGAGTATTCTTTAAAAATATAAAAAAACCCGCCGAAGCGGGTTCATCTTTGCTCATTTATTGAAGATTTAACTTAATCTGCAATTCTTTTAATTGGGTTTCATCAATGGATGATGGTGCATCCAGCATAACATCGCGGCCGCTGTTATTTTTAGGAAATGCAATAAAATCGCGAATGCCTTCACTGCCACCTAAGATGGCGCAAAGCCTGTCGAAGCCAAAAGCAATTCCACCATGCGGCGGAGCGCCATATTCAAAAGCTCCTAAAAGAAAACCGAATTTATGTTGCTGTTCTTCTTTTGACATACCCAGGGCAGCAAACATTTTTTCCTGCAGGTCGCGTTGAAAAATACGTATAGAGCCACCACCTATTTCATTTCCATTTAAAACCATGTCGTAGGCATTGGCTTTAATATTAGCATAAGGATGTTTCAGGTATTCCGCGGCATTTGCAATTTGTGGATCATGATTGATCATGGTTTCAATATCCGATGGCTTGGGAGAGGTGAAGGGGTGATGACGGGCCACCCAGCGATTGCCTTCTTCATCGTATTCAAATAAAGGGAAGTCCAACACCCAAAGTAATTTGAATTCATTTTCCTTTCTTAAGCCGAGTTTCTTCCCCATTTCCAGTCTTAAATCACTCATCGCTTTGCGGGTTCTTTCTTCCGCCCCGGCCAGGATTAAAACAAGATCACCTTTTTCAGCGCCGGCTGCATCGGCAATGGATTTTATTATTTCAGGATTGTAAAATTTATCTACGGTGCTCTTGTAGGTGCCATCCGCATTGCATTTTATAAATACCAACCCCTTCATGCCAATCTGTGGGCGTTTAACCCATTCCGTTAGTTCGTCGGTTTGTTTGCGGCTGTATTCACTGCAACCGGGAACGGCAATAGCTAAAATGGTTTCAGCCCCCCCACCCCCCAAAGCGGGGATTGAAAACATATCCTCTTTAAATGCAGATTCCTTGTTAAGAAATGCATGAGCAGGAAATTTCAGGTTGGCCAATTTCATCCCAAAGCGTATATCCGGTTTGTCGATGCCATAGGTCCACATGGCATCTTCCCAACTCATTCTTTCTACCGGTTCTGTATAGTCGATGTTCCTGACTTCTTTAAATATCGATTTGATCATGCCTTCGAACATTTCCAGGATATCATCCTGCTGAATAAAAGCCATTTCACAATCTATCTGGGTAAATTCAGGCTGGCGGTCTGCCCGCAGATCCTCATCGCGGAAACATTTTACAACCTGGTAATAGCGATCGTAACCGCTTACCATCAACAATTGTTTAAAGGTTTGGGGCGATTGGGGCAAAGCATAAAACTCACCGGGATTCATGCGGGAAGGAACTACAAAATCACGGGCACCCTCTGGTGTTGATTTGATTAAAAAAGGTGTTTCAATATCTATGAATTGCTTTTGATGCAGGTAATTACGTGCTGCCCGATTCACTGCATAACGCAGTTCCATATTTTTTTTGAGTGTATTGCGCCGCAGATCCAGGTAGCGGTATTTCATACGCAGGTCGTCGCCACCATCGGTATCATCCTGGATGGTAAAGGGAGGCACGGCGGATTTATTGAGGATGGTAAAATTTTGAACAGCGATCTCAATATCTCCGGTGGGCATATTGGGGTTTTTATTACTGCGTTCGCTGACCATACCGGTTGCCTGGATCACAAATTCTCTTCCCAACGGGTTTTGATCCAGGAGGATATTTAATTCCTCACCTATTAATAATTGTGTGATGCCATAACGATCCCGAAGATCAACGAAAGTGATTGCACCAAATTTCCTGACTGTCTGGACCCAGCCGGCCAATGTTACGGTTTGTTGAATATGGGTGCTTCTTAATTCACCACAGGTATGCGTACGATACATAGAATGCTTTACTCCCCGTTTGGAAAGTATAATTTTTTTATAAAGATGAATAGTATTGTTTATGCTGAAGAGTGCGACGCAACCGGGGCTGAAACCAGTTCCGAAGCTGGGTACATAAAAAAAACTGCTTCAGCAGGGCGCAAAGATAAAGAACAATATGCCCTGCGTTGCTTTTTGAGGAATATTGGTTAAATTTAACTACAGAACGATACCTTATGCGTACGGGGATAAAAAAACGAATAAAAAAAGCAGTGAAGCAAAGCCTGGTAGCTTCATCCCCCATATCACATGACCACATTCTGACCACCGATATTATTCGTAATTATTCACTGATTATCGGTAGCCGCATCAGTTATTTTAACCAGTTATCTCCGGTGCAAAAACTTCGTTTCATTAAACGGGTGCAGGTTTTCATGGCTTCCAAGCGGTTTCATTTCAAAGGCCTTGCGGAGCATTTTGAGATACCAGTACTGATCAGCGCATCCGCGGTACAATTAACGTTTGGCTTGCAGGATTATAAACTGCAACAGTTTGCCGATATTCATGTACTGGGTGATGCTTATAAAATAGATGAAGAGGATGAGTATTTTGTGGGACATGTGGAGCCTGGTTCTATTTATTTATCCTGGCAACATTTTTTATATGGATATGCCATAGCAGATGATAATATCAATGTAGGCTTGCACGAGATGGCCCATGCGCTTTTATACAATAATTTTTATGCGTATTATGGGACGGATACCAAGTACAGGTTGAATTACGAGCTTTTTTCAGTGACTACCGGCCCATTAATTGCAGAAGTAATAACAAAACGCAAAAGTTACCTGCGGGGATATGCATTCCGCAATATCCAGGAGTTTTGGGCCGTTAGTATTGAGGCGTTTTTTGAAAATCCGAAAGAATTAAAATATTACCTGCCAGACCTGTACCGTGCATTATGCAATGTGCTGAACCAGGATCCGGCAACTAAAAATAAAATTATAACGAACACTTATCCATGACGTACTCAGCATTAATCCGTAAGATCAAGAGCACCCTATTATTTTTGAAACAAAAACTAGCCGAAAAAATTCTCAAAAAACCGATCGTGAGAGAATTCCATTAAACCGGTTAATATCAGCTTCAGGATTCAGGATGGCTCTATGCAACATATGTTGTGTAAACTGGCTGGCAAAATAAGGTGCCAGTGAACAACCCTTTGTGCCCATTCCATTTAATATACCTGCACTTTTATATTTTGGGTGAAGTCCCACAAAAGGTCTTCTTTCCA
>JACCYQ010000224.1 GCA_013696395.1 Chitinophagaceae bacterium | reverse complement strand
CGGAGATTCGTTGAAGACCAGTTTTGCAGCCCTGTCGTAAAAAATCTTTCCAGCATTTTCTATGTGTGCCACCAAATCGGTATTAATAATCTTATTTTTTACGGTAATGTCTATTTTATAGGGCAGTAATAAATCGTCAATTTCGGTTTCCAGGTTCATTAATTGCTGATAGTTGAAATCGTTGGTACTGACAATAGCCAAGTCGATATCAGATCCATTCCTGTAATTTCCCACAGCCCTTGAGCCGTAAATGATTACCAGCTTGTTCTTTTAAACCAAACATATTTATGGATTTTGTAAAGATTGCATTTTGTTATTGAAGGAAAGAGGTAAAGCATAAATTGTTACCTTTTTTTAAAAATAAAGGCCATTAGATTCTTTTTATGTTCATTGTTCGTGATTTGCGAACAGCGAACAAATTTGTATCTTTAGGTTATGATGCGCCCACAGGACATGGTTATTTTATTGAAGCTGGTAAGTCTGAAAGACAAATCCTGGCAATACAGAGATTTATCAGCCGATCTGTTTATTCCGCTTTCGGAAATTTCTGCCTCTTTGAAACGAAGCGAAAAAGCAGGGTTGTACCATGTTGAACTCCGCAATGTTCATCGTCTAGCTCTTATGGAGTTCATTCAATATGGCCTTAAGTATGTATTTCCCACCAGTCCTGGCGCAATGGTAACGGGTTTAGGAACTGCCCATTCTCACCCTTATTATAAAAAATACTTTCAAGTCGAAATGCAATATGCCTGGCCCGATGAGGAAGGGAACATAAGAGGGTTAATAATTGAACCCTTACATCCTAATGTACCTAAGGCTGCCAGAAAAGACGAATTGCTCTATAAGTTGCTCGCCAGCATTGATATCTTACGGGTTGGCAAAGTGAGGGAACAAAAAAAGGCGCTTGATGAATTGAAAAAAACGATTTTATGAGCAAAGAAAGCATTACCAGAATAATAGTAGTTTACGATGCACTGGAGGAACTGGCCGATGAAGTGGTTTTTGTGGGAGGAACTACCGTTGCATTATATGCTGACCGGCCGTCCGGAGAATCCAGGCCAACAGATGATGTTGATATCCTGGTTGAACTCATACATTACAGGGAATACGCAGCCATTGAAGAGCGACTTCGGTCAAAAGGATTTATTAACGATATTGAATCTGGAGTAATTGGCAGGTATCATGTACAAGGTATTATTGTAGATGTTATGCCAACTGGCAAAAATACTTTGGGTTTTACTAATGCCTGGTATGAGCAGGGATATGCAACCGCAATGACACATGCATTAGATAAAAATTATTCAGTTCGCATTTTTCAACCCGTTTATTTCCTGGCTTCCAAGATGGAAGCTTTCAACGATCGTGGAGGTGGCGATGGCAGGTGGAGTTCAGACTTTGAGGATATTGTTTACGTATTAAATAACCGGAATTCCATTTGGAAAGAACTGCAGGCTGCTGACAAAGAAGTTAAAACTTATTTAAAGGAACAGTTTCGCTTACTATTGGAAAATGAATTCATTGTCGAGTGGATCTCCGTGCATCTTGATCAAATTGAACAAAAAAGGTCACGAATGATCATTGGAGAGTTAACAATATTTGTTGGTGAATTAAATTCAATATTCTAAAACATTTGAAGAGAGCCTTCATCACTCTTATCAAATTAATTATTTATGTTAATGCCGCATTAGATAGCGAACCCAATGGAACTGCTTAAATTAGCCTATCATTCATGAAAACAATTGCTTTTTTTAGTCAACAAGCTATTTTAAAGAGGTTTTCATAAACTATTAAAACGCATTTGATTGAAAGAGAAAAAATCCTATTTTTGCCGTCCCAAAACGGGTCCGGGAAAGATGTTTTTCAACAAATTATGCTGAAATCAAATAAATATTCCTTCTTATCTCAGTTGGTTAGAGCATCCCGACTGAAAGTCGGGAGGGTCGCTGGTTCAAACAGCGTAAAAAAGTTGAAACATAAATTCCTCCTTAGCTCAGTTGGTTAGAGCATCTGACTGTTAATCAGAGGGTCGTTGGTTCAAGTCCAACAGGGGGAGCTAAAAGCCGGCAAATTGCCGGCTTTTTTTATTTCACGTATACATGCTGTCCTGATTAAAACCGAACCGGCTGCGTCCAGGCAGTTTCCATATCACCTTCTGCGTATGGATTTTCTTTGGGTTTGCTGGAAACAATTTTTGCTCTAATATATAGATGCTTTTTACGCATTTTAAAACCGGCCTTGGTTCCCCTGACTTCTTTTAATAAAACCGCTTGAGGAACTTTGTTGCCTTTGGCTTTCCGGGCTCCCCAAAACTGAATGACATATGCTTCCCCGGCTTCTTCATCTATAGCCAGTTCCAGTTTGCGATTGCTGAATGACAGTTTGCTTAATTCTACCCCCGTGGTTGCATAAAAATCGCCCTTCTCCATGGCTGCGATCAAAGCAGTGGGGGTAAGCGCCGCCGCCCGTACCATGATCCAACCTCTGCCAGGATTGCTGGAAGCCGCATTAAACTCGATAAAATGGTGCGCATCATCTGTGGCCAATCCATAAACCAGTTCCTTGCCCTGCCCTATATAATGGATCAGTAAGCGGTCCCATAATTCCTCCATGCCAATGGTGGTTGAATCGCCATAATTATGCACATGCGGGTGACCGTTATATACTTCAAAAAAACGTTCGCCTTTTAATTCCATCATGTCCGCAAGGGTAACCCCCCACATAAAGTTGGGATGATTGATATGGGCAAACATGGGTTGGAGGGTACGTTCACGCTGCGCCTTTACGGCATCAAGGTTGTTCTGCATCACTTCGGCAACGCTGTTACCACCCTGCGGTTTGATGAGTTCCTGTACGTTCACCGCCCCGATATGTACCGGTTTTTTTTCAAACTTATCCGTGATCTCTTCGGCCTGCATAATTAAAAACTTATCCTTTTCTTCAAACAGGGGTTTGTATTCTGACAGCATTTTCAACCTTACCAGGATATTACCGGCCGAATCCGTTTTCTGTTCAACCCAATCCTTTCCAAACTTTTCCAGGTACTCCTTAAATCGTCTCTGGCGAAAAGGGTGTGTTGGAATCTTCACCCATTTTTCCTGGTCGGCCAGTATATTATGATCGGATAAAGAAATGAAATCATAGCCATGCGTTTTATACCAATCCATGATCATCTCCGGAAAATCATCACCGTCACTCCAAAGAGAGTGTGTATGTGTATTGCCTTTGAACCATTTCAATTCGGGAGATTGCGTTTGTGCCGTTGTAGGAATTAGCAGGATGATGAGGAATAGTCTGAACATTAAGTTTAAATGTTTAAGTGTTTAATAGTTTAAGAAAGGGTGAACGATTGTTGAACAATTGTTTAAGGGTTTAAAGGTTTGATACTTTGATATTGCAAAGCTAATTTATGGTTTGAGATAAATTGATATGTTTAATGTTGAATATGCATTTTTAAAATATTTCGAAAGGATATCATTCCCTGTAATCCATCAATTACTGATGATTTTTTAACTTACATCATTTAGAATCAAACTTCTTGTTAACTTAAAGCGCAGTCCTGCGACTAGCTCACGATATATGTGCGCAAACAGGATCAGGGAATCAAATTTCAAATATCACAAACCTTAAACCCTTAAACTTTTAATCCTTTAAACTAAACCTAAACCTTTACCTAAACCTCACCCCTAAAC
>JACCYQ010000212.1 GCA_013696395.1 Chitinophagaceae bacterium | reverse complement strand
TCCCATTCCGGATGTTTTTTAATCAACTCGTCGGTTGCATCAGCAATCAATCTCCCCGCATCCTGTTGTTCATTCCAGTCGCTGGTACATATGTTTTCAAAAAAATATTTAGTTTTTGCTTCATCATCAAAAAACTTATCAAAAACATAAGCGGGATTCCAGTCGATCAATACGCCTCCAAGATCCCAAATAATAGTATCAATTTTTTGCTCATTCATTTAAACCCTTATTTATTTTATTTATAGTGTTTTTTTAATTTTAAAAAATACTGTCATTTGCTTTTTTATAATTCTCAGTAAATAACGGTACCGCATATTTGTTCTATTTGTAAAATTGAATATCATTTTCTTTCTATCAGCCACCATAATTTTTTACGAGGCATTACTTTATAATTGTCTGTAACATATGTGCGTATATGACTGATAGCCTCCTCCACATCATCAGTAAATAATACCAGTGAAAGGTCTTCTTTTGAAATGGTTCCTTCCAAAGACATCCAGTCAATCATATCCCTTAAAGGCTTAAAATATTCCTTTCCATAAATAACAATTGGAAAGTTAGTTACTGTTTTGGTTTGAATTAAAGTAATGGTTTCAAAAAATTCATCCATAGTACCAAAGCCACCGGGCATAATAACAAATGCATAACTGTATTTGGTAAGTAAAACTTTACGCACGAAAAAGTGTTCGAATGTAATAGAAGTTTGTACATAAGGATTGCCCTCCTGTTCAAAGGGTAATTGTATGTTGCAGCCTACCGATTTACCACCATTTTCAAATGCCCCGCGATTGGCAGCTTCCATAATTCCAGGACCCCCTCCCGTCATTACTGCAAAACCAAGATCAGAAATTCTTTTACCCATTAACCGGGCTGCTTTGTAATATTGATGATCTTCTTTAAATCTTGCTGAACCAAAAACAGTTATGCTGGGGCCAACGAAGTGTAAAGCCCTGAAACCTTTAATGAATTGTTTAAATACTCGCCAGGCAAATGCCAGTTCATATCCGCGACTTTTGGGTCCTTCCAGGTATACGTGTTCTTTTGGTGGAATAAAATGCTTCTGCGTTTCCATATTCAGGTTAAAATTTTATGCATAATTAGGGTTTTGAAGATAAGGCTTCCTGTACAAAGGATTAACTTGCCATCTTTAAATTAATCATGCGTATCATCTCCTACAATGTTAACGGAATAAGGGCGGCCATTAAGAAAGGATTTATAGACTGGTTGAAAACAGATCCAGCAGATGTTATCTGTATTCAGGAAACAAAAGCTGAAGAATCAAATGTTGACTTCTCACCGATTCTGGATCTTGGTTATACCGGTTACTGGTTTGCGGCTCAAAAAAAAGGATATAGTGGTGTTGCCGTTTTTTCAAAAATAAAACCTGACAAGGTTTTGTATGGTAACCATGATCAGGTAAGCAATGATGAAGGTCGCATCATTCAATTGTTTTTTGGTGATATAAGACTTATCAATGCTTATTTTCCTTCCGGAACATCCGGAGATGAAAGGCAGCAGTTTAAATACCGGTGGCTGGATGAATTTTTCAACTATTTAAAAAAAGAAAAAAAGAAAACGCCGAAAATTATTTTATGTGGTGATTATAATATTGCCCATAAAGAAATTGATATTCATGATCCAAAAGGGAATAAAAAGTCAACCGGCTTTTTGCCTGAGGAAAGAGCCTGGATGGATAAATTATTTGCGAATGACTGGATCGACACCTTTCGTGAATTTCACCCTGAGCATCACCGTTATAGCTGGTGGAGCCAGCGTTTTCCAACAGTTAGATTGAATAATAAAGGTTGGCGAATTGATTATATCAATGTTACCAAACCTTTAAAAGATAAAATAATGGATGCAGAGATTTTTCCGGAAGTGAAACACAGCGATCACTGCCCGGTTTACCTTAAAATAAATATATAATGGCTTTTGATGTTGAAATGCCTGTAGTAACGAGTGGCATTATTTATAATATAACTATGCAGGTGGAAAAGCAGCTTCTTGATGAATGGTTAATATGGATTCAACAGGAGCATATACCAGCAATGATGGGTACAGGGTGCTTTATAAAACATCAGTTACTTAAGCTAATGAGCAGCCCGGAAAATGATGACCCTACCTTTGCTATTCAATATTTTGCGTCCACCATTTTTAAATTCAATCAATTTGAATCTCAATATCTTGACCAGTTATTGAAAAAAATTTCTGAAAAGTGGAATACGGGTATTGTGTTTTATACAACAAATTTGGAGATTGTGAACTAAGTGTGGATAAGATTAATTTTTAAACCCTGCATCCAAAACCTTTACTGGCCTGCATTTCACAATGCAATATGCTGAAACTCTTTGCAGGAAAGGATTTCAGCTATACACCCTGCTGCTCTCACCCAACCATTGAAAATGGTTACATGCCTAAAATCCTTATCCCATGCGGATTCTGAGAAAATATTATTGCACAAAATTTATTAAAAAATGTTTTGTTGATTAGAAAAAGCGTCTACATTTGTTGCAGACAAACATTCTTAAAAACTATCACATTATGAACAAAGCAGAATTAATCAGTAAAATTGCTGATGATGCAGGAATCACTAAAACACAAGCCAATGCAACAGTAGATTCTTTCGTTGAGGCCGTAACAAAAACTTTAAAAGGTGGCGGTAAGGTTACCCTTGTTGGCTTTGGGACTTTCACTGTTTCTAAGCGTGCTGCCCGTAATGGCCGTAACCCACAAACAGGCGAAGTAATTAAAATCAAAGCAAGAAAAGTTGCCCGTTTTAAAGCAGGTAAAGAACTTTCTTCCAAAATCTAACTACACCCTTTCAATTTATTCAGCTCCTGCACCAGTTGCAGGAGCTTTTTATTTTGTGGTGATTCACTCATTGCATGCGATTTCACTATATTTACCCACTAAAAAATAAACTATGGGAAAAGGGGATAAAAAAACAAAGAAAGGAAAGATAAAAAAAGGTTCATTTGGCAAAAGCAGGCCTGCGAATAAACCCAAAAACACAGCAGTTAAAAAGACGGAAACAGAAAAAGGAAAATAGGTTTTTAAGGCGCTAAGCGCTCAATTTTCCATTGACCATCATTTGCTAAACTATATTGCAATCGATCATGTAAACGACCAGGTCTTCCCTGCCAAAATTCAATAATGACCGGTTTTACCATATAGCCACCCCAATATATTGGTCTTTGTACAGGAGTTTTTTCTGCATCCGCTAATAATTTTATATAATTATTATCCAGCCAGTTCCTGTTTTCAATTACATGACTTTGGGGCGATACAACAGCACCTACCTGACTTTGCAAAGGCCTTGAATAAAAATATGCGTCATTCTCTTCTTCACTGATTTTATTTACAATTCCAGTTATACGAATCTGCCGTTCTAACTCTTTCCAAAAAAAAACCAGGCATGCTTTAGGATTTTCAGCAATCTGCAACCCTTTAAAACTGTTGTAATTGGTAAAGAAAACAAAGCCCTTCATACTAAATTCTTTTAACAGTACAATCCTGGCAGATGGGAAACCGTCGGTACCTGCTGTAGCTAAAACCATGGCATTAGCTTCATAAACTTCAGCGGAAAGAGCTTCTTTCCACCATTTTTCAAACTGCATAACAGGATCGGCGGCCATTTCCGTTTCGGTTAATGTTTGCCGTGAGTACTCGTATCGGAGGTGGGAAATGCTGCTTTTCATAAATTTGTTTTCAATACAAAATTAAGTGCTGCAACGGCTAAAATACAATAAGCTTTTATTGGGGAACTCTAAAAAAAAGAGTTTATCACTGGCTTTCCTGTTGTCCTAACAATTTATCTCTTTCCTCTGCCACCATATTTAACCGGCTCTCCAGTTCGCCAATACTTTTCAGGCGTGTTTCCAGGTTTTTATTTGCTTCGGAGAGTTCATGCAGATCATTATTTAGTTCCCCCAGGTAAGACACTTTTTTTTGCAATTGCTGACGCTGAAAATTGGATTCTTCCAGGTTATTCTCCAAGTCATTGACCTGGGCGTTCAGTTTTTGATTTTCACTTACCTGGGAAAATAATTTAGATCGCTGGTGTTCATAATCTTTTGTAAGCCTGTAATGAGCTTCTTTTAAATCTTCAAATTCCATAGTAACTTTCTTAGATGCAGTTACCTCCGATTCCAATTTTTGCATTTTAATTTGCATGGAATTAAATTCTGCATAAGCATTATCAAGCATTGAATGCATTTCTGTGGAAAGGTGCTCCTTTTGTTTAACATTAGAAATCTCTGCCTCTTTTTTTTCGAGCTGGATTTTTAAATCCTGAATTTCAATTGACAGTTGTTCATTCTCTTTTAACAATGCCTGCTGTTTTTCCTTACTTTCTTTCACAAAATCAACATGACCTATCAGATTATTTATCTTTAGACTGTATTCCTCTAAATTTTGCCTCGCAGCTTCTAACTGTACCAGATAGTCTCCCTGAACTTCAGGAACAGGGCTAACTGGTGACTGATGGCTATCCAATTTTAACTGCAGGTCATTGTTTTTACTTTGCAATAAATGAAGTTCAGATTTTAGATTTTCATTCTGGCTGTGCAGGGAATTTAATTGTGCAATTGAATTTTGTTCTTGCTCCTGCATTTGCTGTAATCGGTGCTGAAGTTCCATTAGTTCCTGTTGCACATACTCATTAACGTTATCTCTATCTCTTATTTCCAGAGATTCCTGAATTTTGCGGTTTTGAACCTGGAGATCATCAAACCGTTTTAAAAGATGGCGATTATTATCTTCTGCCTTTTTCAATTTTTGATGCAGAATAGATATTTCTTCGTCTTTCAAAGCTAGATCATTAAATTCTCCGCCCTGTTGAAGTTGTTCTTCTAATTCTTCATTCCTCGCTTTTAATTCATCCAATTCCACTTTATACATTTTCGTATTCCCCATGGTCTCCTTAAGCAGCATTCTGCTTTCCGCCAATTCCCTATCCTTTAATTCCGTTTCATTTAAATATTTCAATTTCCAATTTTCAAACTGTTTCTGAAGTTTACTGCGTTTATTGGAAGTAACCTCCATGTTTCGATGGCTGGTTATAAAAAAATGAATAGCTATTCCTAAAATGATTGCGCCTGACTGTAACACAATGATCTCTAAAATGGTTAAATTTAATTCAGCCATATGAACAGTAAATAAACGGGGTTTGGGTCTAAAAAATGATAAAAATCCTGAAAAAATTCCGCAAAACTACTCGTAAACTATAAAAATAATTGATTATAACAGGCGGTAAGTTATACACAACCTTTATAAATTGCAACTCCCTTTAAGAAATAATTTTTACCAACCCATAATTGTTTATGCTTAGTGCGGATTTCAATTATAAATCTTTTAAGAAATAGGTTCATAAGGGATAATAAATGAATAAAAAAACCCCGTCAAAGCATGACAGGGATTATAATTTTTTTTTTGATTTTCAACCGCGAACCAATGTTCCTACTTTTTCCCCTGTAACAACCCGGCGAAGGTTATCCGGTGTATTCATATCAAAAACCACAATGGGCAGGTTATTTTCCATACAAAGTGTAAATGCTGTCATATCCATCACCCTTAAATTCTTAGAGATACACTCAGCGAAAGTAATTACATTAAATCTTGTAGCTTCCGGATCTATCTCAGGGTCAGCTGAATAAACGCCATCAACCCGTGTTCCTTTCAAAATAACATCAGCTTTAATTTCAATAGCTCGCAGAGAACCTGCTGTATCTGTTGTGAAATAAGGGTTACCAGTCCCTGCCCCAAAGATCACCACTCGTCCCTTTTCTAAATGCCTTATAGCACGGCGACGGATATATGGTTCTGCAATCTGTTCCATTTTAATAGCACTTTGTAAACGTGTAAACACACCTATTTTTTCCAATCCAGCCTGTAAAGCCATTCCGTTGATAACGGTGGCCAGCATCCCCATATAATCTCCATGCGCTCTTTCAATACCGGTTTCAGCCTCATTCATCCCCCGGTAAATATTTCCTCCTCCAATAACAATGGCTACCTGTACACCCAGATCAATGATCGATTTTATATCATGGGCATATTGAGAAATAACACTGGTATCAAATCCAAAACTTTTATCACCCATTAACGACTCACCAGATAATTTTAAAAGAACACGTTTGTATTTAGGAAGCATGTGTAGATTGTAGATTTAATGAAGATCCCCGATTTTTGAACTGCGGTGCAAAGAAAAGATTTTTTGCCCAACACGCCATCCTGAATTGTTGATACCCAATCATTTTTTTGTGGCTTTAACGGAATATACCATTGGAATTTTGTTTTCCAGGCCTTTGATGTGAAAATTTCCGTGTTCATCTTCTACCGTATTGCTAAAACAATTGTAAGGAGAATAAAAATATTCATTGAAAAAATCAATTTGTAACCCGTGTTTGATCAGGGCATTGAGCACTTCACTGATGCTATGGTTCCAATTATATTCTTTGCCATTTATTTTTGCATCCCGCTGAGCGTAGGTGCCCTGCAGATCAGTTTCAATAACACCTGAATTGCCGTAGCTATATTGTATATATTTAAATTCATCATCAAATATCCAGATCACAGGATGAAATTCAGCCATATAAAAAAAGCCGCCCGGTTTTAAATAATGAGCAATGATAGCCGCCCATTTATCAAGGTCAGGCAACCAGCCGATGACCCCGTAAGAAGTGAATACAATATCGGCCTCCCCCTTCTCCTCCAAAGGAGAGGTGTGGGAAGAACTCAAATTGCCAGGATGCAGGTCGTATACATTGCAACATATAAATGTTGCATCCAGTTTCAATTCATCATTCAGTTTGCTTGCTTCTAAAATGGCTTCTTCAGAAAAGTCTACACCCGTAACGGTGGCGCCTAAGCGAGAAAATGATAAACTATCCATCCCAAAATGACATTGCAGGTGTAATATTTTTTTCCCTTGTACATCACCTACTTCAGACAGTTCAATTTCATTCAATGAAGTTTCACCTTTTTTGAAACTTTCCACATCATAAAAAGAAGAATCTTTATGAACCACTGTTCGCTGGTTCCAGAGTTTTTTGTTGGCTTCAAAATAATCAGTTTGGTCAGGCATACATTGAATATATTATTAGAAACAAATTGTCATTTTAAATTTACATAAATAGATTTTATAAGAATGTATTTAATATCAAATTGATTAATACTCCGTCTTACCAATTATGAATTCACCTTATAAACATAAAAAAAGGGAACCATTAAAGATTCCCGATGTATATAAAATATTCAATAAAAATTATCCTAAAGCAACTCTTTTAAATTCAGTTACTTTCAAATCCTTGTCTACACTTTGCAAAAATTCTTCTACAGATTTCCCGCCATCTTTTACATAAGCCTGAGCCTGTAAAGTCTGTTCTTTGAAAAATGCATTCATCTTTCCTTCTGCAATCTTATCCAGCATCTGCTGTGGTTTGCCGGTCATTTTAGGATCCTGCTTCATCAAATCCATAACGATATCTCTTTCGCGGGTGATGGTTTCTGCAGGTACAGAAGCAGCATCAACAGCCACGGGGTTCATAGCAGCAATTTGCATAGCTATATCTTTTCCGGCTTCTGCCGCTTCTTTACTTAAACCCACTAAAACGCCCATGCGATAAGAACCATGAATATAAGAAGCCACATAAGGCGCTTCAATTCTTTCAAAACGGCTAACACCAATTTTTTCACCGATGCTGGCTAATTTATCGTTGATCAGTTCAGAAACTTTAGTACCATTAACGGACACTTCATTCAACTCCTCTGCACTTTTAACATCACTCGCCACCGCTGCGTCGGCGATGCTTTGTGCAAAAGCAACGAAATCTGCATTTTTTGAAACAAAGTCTGTTTCGCAACTGATGGTAACTATATAACCAATTTTTTTGTCGGCACTGGTTTGAGCAATCACTACACCTTCTTTTGCTTCCCGATCGCTGCGTTTAGCGGCAACTTTCTGACCTTGCTTACGCAACCAGTCAATAGCGGCTTCAAAATCACCGTTTGTTTCTGTCAATGCTTTGCGGCAATCCATCATGCCGGCACCAGTTGCCTGGCGTAATTTATTAATATCCTGTGCTGTAACTGTTACAGTAGACATAATTGAAAAATTTGATAATTAGATAATTAGATAACCTACCAGCCGGCAGCCTGCCTGTTCAGTAGGCAGGGCTGGTTTGAAAATGAGTTGAACTTCAACTTTTTCTAAATTATATTCAATCCTTTACAAGACACTTTGGTAGAAAATTAAATTATCTTCCACCGCCGCCGCCGCTACTTGGTCTTCTTTGCGTACTTGGCATACGACGTTTAGGTTGTCCGCCACCTGCACCTGGTCCACCTGCACCGCGACCACCTCTTCCACCACGTCCGCCTTCAGCTTGTGCTTCGGCTTCTAAACGAGCTGCTTTCTTTTCTTTATCATCATCGCTCATTTCATCCACACCTTCTTCATCTTTTGCTGCTTGTCTTTCAGCTAAACCTTCTGCAATGGCTGCAGTAATATAATCGCTGATGATGGCAATCGATTTTGTTGCATCATCGTTGGCCGGAATAGCGAAGTCAACTTTATTAGGATCGCAATTGGTATCAACCACACCAAAAGTGGTAATGCCTAAACGCCTGGCTTCAGCCAATGCAATATGTTCGTGGCCTATATCAACAATGAACAAAGCGGCTGGTACACGACCCAATTGGGCAATACCGCCTAATACTTTTTCCATTTTGTCTTTATCGCGGGTTAAAGTCAAACGCTCTTTTTTAGTGATGTTATCAAAGGAACCATCACCCAGCATTTTTTCAATGCTCTGCATTTTCTTTACGCTCTTACGAACGGTGTTGAAATTGGTCAACATACCACCCAACCAGCGCTCAGTAACAAAAGGCATGTTTACCTTTTTGGCATTATCCTGAACAATATCTTTCGCCTGCTTTTTAGTTCCAACGAAAAGGATCTTTTTACCACTACGGGCAATCTGCTTCATGATAGCAGCAGTTTCCTGCAGGCATTCAGTAGTCTTGTTGAGGTCAATGATATGAATACCTTTTTTCTCAGCAAAAATGTAAGGCAACATCTTAGGGTTCCACTTCTTTTTTAAGTGACCAAAGTGTACACCAGCGTCCAATAATTGTTGCTGAAGTGAAGTATTGTTTTCCATTTGTATGTCTTGTTATTAAATGATTTAAATTTTTTGACCAGGAGCCTTTCCAGCTCGCAGCATGCTTGTTTTTATCTTTTAGAGAACTGGAAGCTACGACGGGCCTTTTTATGACCAAACTTCTTCCGTTCAACTGAACGCGGATCTCTTTTCAATACACCTGCAGCTTTAAGTGTTGGGCGAAGTTCAGGGTTCAATTCAACCAGGGCACGGGCTATACCCAACTTGGCTGCTTCGGCCTGGCCTTTAATACCACCTCCGGTTGCATTGATCTTGATGTCAAATTTTGTAGTAGCGTCTACAGATTTCAATGGCAGTTCTACCTGGTTTTGTAAATAAACGAGGGGGAAATAAACTTTGTAGTCTTTATCGTTAACTATGATCTTACCATCTCCCTTTGAAAGGAAAACCCTTGTCACAGCTTCTTTACGACGACCAACACCGTTTTGTTGCTTTTCCATTTATGTTATTTTTTTGCGTTGAATTGAGCACTAAGCAATAGTATCTGCCAGTATTTAACTCAATCTGTTTTTAATATTTAAATTCTTTAGGTTGTTGAGCAGTATGTGGATGTTCAGCACCCGCATACACGAACAATTTTTTATACATCTTACGTCCCAGCCTGTTTTTAGGTAACATGCCTTTTACAGCTCTTTCAATCAGCACTTCAGGACGACGCTTAATAAGATTTTGTGCCGTTTCTTCTTTACGACCACCGGGGTACCCACTATATGTATCGTAAATTTTGTCTTCCATTTTATTGCCAGTCAACTTGATCTTGTCGGCATTAATAAAGATTACGTAATCTCCGCAATCTACGTGGGGTGTATAATAGGCTTTATTCTTGCCACGGAGAACCGCTGCAATTTTAGCACATACACGACCAACGGTTAGATTGGTACCGTCAACAATATACCAGTTGCGTTGCACGGTATCCGCATTTGCATGTTTTGTTGTGAAATGTTGTTTGCTCATTCTTATGAAATCTTTTGGCTGAAGGTTGTTCCGTCAGCTATTAAAAAATATAACAGCAGGGCCATCCCCCAAACTGTTCCCTTAAAAATTGGGAGCGCAAAGATAGGTGTGTTGAAGTGGATAAACAATCAATTTAGGAGGTTTATTTTTATTGCACCCTTACAATAAATTGATTATCAATAAATTTTTTGACCAAAATTTTTAATAGCTTTTGGGATAAATAATTTATATCTTAAAAAAAACAAACCCCGGCTTTTGACCGGGGCATGTATTTTTCTCATGCGAATACTATTTTTTCAACAAAACCATTGAAATTTGGAATCTGCCAGGTTTAACTGATAAATCAAATGTATTTTAAATAAATAGAAAAATAGGGAAGCTGTATATACACTTTGAAAGAAAAATAAAAAAAATGACTCAACTCAACCATTTACTTTTTAAATCGGAATTTGGTTCACCACAAAATGCGGGAAATGTTCTTTCGGAAGGTGAAGCCATGAAATTATTAAAAGAATGGGTGCCAAACAACCGGCTCCAATTGCATATGAAACAGGTGGCAGCTGTTATGAAATCGTGGGCTTTAATTAAGGAAAACACCAGTGAGGAAATAGCCTATAAATGGTGGTTGGCGGGGCTTTTACACGATGCGGATTGGGAAAGATATCCTGACCTGCATTGCCAGAAAATAATTGAAGAATTAGAAAACCGAAATATAGATCCGGAAATTATTCATTGCATTGCATCCCATGGTCCAAGATATTTTGGAATAGAACCCGTTAATAATATGGATAAGATGATCTATGTTTTTGACGAATTATCTGGATTAATTCATGCTGCCGCCCTAATCAGGCCTACCGGTTACGAAGGAATGGATGCTAAAAGCATCAAAAAAAAATTAAAGACGCCTTCTTTTGCCGCTCAGGTAAATCGGGATGATATAACTGATGCAATAAGTAGAACTGATAATGAACTGGATGATATTATCAACTTCATTATTGAACACCAAAAGGACATTGCATAAAAAAAAACCGCCTCTTTCGAAAGCGGTTTTTTTAAGAATCCAAACAAACTTAATTGATCGTTACAGTCTGTGTATTTTCATTTAATGTAATAGTATAAATGCCGGTAGTTGCTGGCGTTTTAAAATTATCGCCACCTTCCCATTTAATGGCTCTTGGTGTGCCCGTTGCTGTTATACCACCACTGTTATCTTCATAATCAAATGCACCCCAATCATTGCCAGCAAGGAATTTAATATCCTTACCTCCAACCAGTGTAAGTGTTATGGTCCAAACGCCATTTCCACTGTAAGTCATTTGTGGTGAGGCGCCGGGATTCCATGCAGGCACGCCTTGTATACCATCCCCTACAACTCGCATTTCAGTTGCAGGACTGATCTCGTATTTAATATTATTAACATCGCGACCATCCCAGATAACACGATATTTACCAGGAGAAGCTACATCATTAAAATTGTCACCATTAACTTGTAAGGTGCTACCTGAATTTCCACCGGTACCGTAACTCCTGGTTTCATCAAATGCATTACTGCCATTATTCCAGGTATTGTTATCAATCAGCTTCCAACCACCACTTCCCAGGTCAGTAATTCCTACAAATAAATTCGTACCTGCTGCACCCATTGCATAATTTGGGAATACACTCGGTGGGTTCCAACCTGCACCAGTTGCACCACCAACAAATCCCATACGGCCTTCACGTATATCGTATTTCATGTTTTTACGGCTGATGGATATCCGGTAAAATCCTGCAGTACTTACTGACAAATTTGGATTTGATGATAAATCACCACCGGCACCTCCATAATTTACATCCCAAGAACGGCCCTGAGTAACTTTAAACTCTGCGCCAGTCGGTAACCAGATATAGATATAATACAAATCATTTAAAACTTCAGAACGAAGATCGCGGATCAGTTCCGGTGCAGTTCCCGGATCCCAGTTATTCCCGTTGCCGGTTGCGGCCTGATAACCTCCAGGCAAATAAAATCGAAGAATCGGAGTATAAGCATTAATCAAAACGGTCACAGGGTCAGAGTAAGAAATAGCTCCTAAAGCAGTTGTAGCTTTTATACGATATTCCACTGATCCTGCTGTTTCACCTTTTATTCCAACATTCAATGCGGTTTCATTGATCTCACCATTGTTCAATGACTTGTTGTACATCGATGGCCCTACTGCAATTTCCTGGGGATTAGCAAAATTCTTTGTTGCTGAATCATATTCTAAGGCATAGGTCACCGTTCCGGAATATCCATTAAAAGAAGGCGTCCATGTAAAATCAATAGCATTATCTGCAGATGTTGCCAGTGTTGGACTTACCGTTGTTGCAGAAGCCGCTAAAACGGATGGATCTTCATAAGCAGTAACAGATATTTTAACAACATTCGAAGTATACTGTTCATTGTTGTTTTTATATGAAGACACAACCCGTACATCCAATTCGTAAGCTGTACCTAAAGTGAAACCATAGTTCAATAAAATATCATTCAGCTCTTTTCCGGTAAAGGATGTATTCAGGCTACCGATTACCGTTTTAGTAACTTTATTGGAAAAATTTCTTCCAGTTGAATCTATTTCAACAATGAATTTATAATTGGAACTGTCAGTTGCATACTCCGGGTTAGTCCAGGAGAATGTAACTACATCTGCCAATGAATCTGCAGGTGTTGGGGCAACAGCAGTTTTTGAAGAGGTTAATGTAACTGCCGTACCGTTATCGTAATAAGGCAGGTCATCAACTTTTTTGCATGCACTTATTACAAGGGAAACAAAAACCGCCAGGAAGAGTAATTTATTAATAAGTTTCATTTGTTTTTATTTTAATTTTTTCCAAATTGAATTCGTTGAAAATTATCCCATTTGGTGAGAAGCATTATCAATGCTCAATTCATTAGTTAGTTTTTTAGAATTACAATTTGGTAACGTTAAATTTCCCTCTCTGAAAATCTACTGTAATTTTATAATTACCTGTAGTTGGAGGTGCTAACATATCTCCACCTTCAGCTTTAAAATCGTCTCCATCAACATTGTTTGCATTATTAGCACCTACATAACCATATTTTGCAGACCAGCTACCATATACAGGAAGAAATAAGTAAGATCCTCCACCAGTTAG
>JACCYQ010000205.1 GCA_013696395.1 Chitinophagaceae bacterium | reverse complement strand
TTTCCATTACAGACCAGGAAATAAAAGTGTGCTTTAGTGACAGGTTAAAATATTATCCATCGTATTATTTTACCAGTCTTTCCAACCTCCTTGCAAAATGGCAGCAGTATGTTCTGCATTACCCATTTCAAAATCTGAAGAATAAGAAGCGGTATATGGCAACTGTACGGTAGGTGCCGATTCGTCACCGCCTTTGCTGGCAAGTGTTTCTGTTTTATTGTCGTCGGTACAAGACATCAAAATAGTAGTGGCGGCAATGCATACAAATAACTGTTTCAGTTATGTAGTTGTTTAGGTTAAATGATAGGGTGAACAAAAATGTTCAGCAAAAATTTTGATGTAGATAGCGGTTTGGGACTGTTTAAAAAGGCGGAGTGGCAGTAAGTTAAATAAACTAATCGGTGTTAAGCGCAGCTACTTTAAACTTTATATTAATTATTATAATCAGGAATTTTATAAACGTTTTTATTGATCGTAGTAATTAAACCGAATTAAGTGAAGCCAGATAGAAGCTATGCTTAGTTTACGTTAGCTAAGTCAAAAGCAGATGGCTTATTTTTTATATCATTGCATACAACTTGTTTGTTCATTCATGGCTCAATTGCCATAAAAACTAACCACTTTGTATAAACGTTTATTTCATTTTACGGGTCTTATAATTTTTGGCCTACTGGCTATAATAGCGTTCGCAGCTACTATTATTCCCATATTCCCTTCAAAGGAATGGTATGTGCGGATTTTCGATTACCCACGCCTTCAGACTTTTTTTATAGCTGTATTAGCGCTGCTTTGGTATTCATTTTTTTACTTTAAACGTGGGAAACGCGGATATGCATTTGTTTTCATGTTCCTGGTGGTAATTGCAGTTCAGGGTTATAAAGCCTGGCCTTATACACCGTTAGGTACCAAACAAGTGCTTTGGACTGAAGGTGATGGCAGAGACACAACATCAATAAGTTTATTTATTTGCAATGTTTTACAGACCAACACTGAATACCAGGAGGTAATTGAAAAAATCAATAAGTACAATCCGGATATAATAATTACAACCGAGTCGGATAGTAACTGGCAAAAAGCACTGCAGGTTATTGAAAATAAATACAGTTACCGTGTGCCCATACCTCAAAGCAATACTTATGGAATGCACCTGTATTCCCGTTTTCCTCTCAGGGAAACTGCAGTACGTTATTTGATAGAAGAGGATATTCCGTCTATACGTACGGGTGTACAACTGATCTCCGGAGAATGGATTTCTTTATTTGTGGTTCATCCACGCCCACCAGTACCCGGAGAATCAAAGGATAGCAAAGAACGTGATGCAGAAATTATTTTGGTTGCCCGCGAAGGACGTAAAGAAAAAGGCGGTGTTATTATAGCCGGCGATTTTAATGATGTAGCCTGGTCCGAAACGACGGAATTATTCCAGGAAGTAAGTGGCTTTTTGGATCCCCGGCAGGGACGCGGATTTTATAATACCTACCATGCAAAGTTCCCGGTTTTCAGGTGGCCCCTGGATCATATTTTTCACAGCTCCCATTTTAAACTGATTAAACTGGAACGTGTGGGCCGGGTGAACAGCGATCACTTTCCAATGTTTGTCCACCTAAGCTATAAACCGGACGAAAAGACTGATCAGCCTAAAGTGAAACCTGATGATGATACAGAAAAAGATGCTAATGAAACCATTCAAAAAAGTAAAAACGATAAGGATGCACCCGGCGAATAGTTAAAGCTCCCGATAGCAATATTAAATGATTTAATAAGTATTGTTTCTTACAAAAATATTTGATCGCCAGTTTATCATAATGCAGTTTAATCGCTTGCATTTTTTATGAGTTTCTTTTTAATGTTGCTGGCATGTTTGTTTTTTGCAGATTATCGAAAAAAATTCCATGCTATAAAAAACTTTAATACACAGGAAAATTCCAAAGTAAATTGAATTCTTTTTTTCGCTGCATTTGATCTTTGTGCATCAACGGTTGGTCACTCTCTTGTACTGCATCTTTTTATGAAAACATAATCCGTCACTTTTTAAACATTGACAAAACGATTAAAACAATCGCTTCTTTTTCCTTTTTAATTTAATTTCAAAAATCATAGTTTATTTGCCCGCCAATAGAGATATTTGTAAGCAATGATTCCCAGATTCTTCTTTTCCGTATTATTGTCCTTACCCTGCCTGAAAGGATTTTCGCAACTTTGCCAGGGAAGCCTGGGCGATCCCATTGTTAATATCACGTTTGGTTCGGGTAGTAATCCGGGTTCTCCGCTGGCCGCCGCAGCCACCGGTTACCAGTTTGTATCGTCCGATTGCCCGAATGATGGTTTTTATACGGTCAGAAATAGTTCCACTACTTGCTTTATGAATACCTGGCATAGTTTAACAAGTGATCATACCGGGAACGGGAATGGTTATTTTATGCTGGTAAATGCATCTATTCAACCCAGCGCTTTTTATATTGATACGGTTAGGGGTCTTTGTGGAAACAGTACCTATGAATTTGCCGCATGGATCATGAATGTACTTTTGCCTTCTTCCTGCGGAGGGATTGGCAATCAGCCAAATTTGAGTTTCACCATAGAAAATACAAATGGCACTGTTTTAAAATCATACAATAGTGGCAATATTCCAACAACACCTTCACCCGCCTGGAAACAATTTGGTTTCTTTTTTACTACCCCCCCTGCAGGTTCTGATATTGTTCTGCGTATTGTAAATAATGCACCAGGTGGCTGTGGTAATGATCTTGCATTGGATGATATTACTTTTCGCTCTTGTGGTCCGCAATTAACGCCATACATTGTAGGAAATTCATCAACAACTGCCGATATTTGTGAAGGATCAACCAGCAGTTTTAACTTCTCCACCACTTTATCAGCAGGTTTCACCAACCCGGATTTTCAATGGCAACAGCGCTTTAATAATGGTTCCTGGTCCGATGTTCCCGGCGCAAACAGTACAACATTTGGGACCAACTTTACACCATCAAGCACCATAGGAATTTATGAGTACCGCATTAGTGTGGCGGAATCCGGAAACCTGGGTTCACCACAATGCAGAATATCTTCCCAGCCTTTAACGGTTATCGTTCATCCTAACCCGGTAGTTACCACCAGCAATACCGGGCCCGTTTGTGAAGGCAATAATATCTCATTAACGGCAACCGGTGGAACGCAATATGTGTGGACAGGACCCAATAACTATTCAACCAACGCTTCTTCTTTTACATTAAACAATGTTAACACTTCCGATGCAGGAACATATAATGTAACCGTATCCACTGCAGCATCCTGCAGCAGTACGGGCAGTACGACATTCGCAGTTAATCCTGCGCCGGTTGCTGCTGTTACTTTTACAGATACTTCCATTTGCACAACCAACAGTATTCAATTATCTGCATCTGGTGGAAGCAGTTTTGAATGGCAACCAGTTTCAGGACTTTCCGCAAACGATATTTCCAACCCAGTTGCATCACCGGTTACAGGTACCCGTTATAAGGTAGTTGTTTCTGATGACCTGGGTTGTACAGATTCTGCCTTTGTTCAGGTGAATGTGAGCCAAAAAGCGATTGCCCATGCAGGACCGGACAGAACCATAATTTTAGGCGGAACTGCAACATTAGCAGGGAGTATTGAAGGACCTTTTGACAGTTTTAACTGGTCTCCTGCTATAGATTTAAATGATCCGAAGGTATTGCAACCCATTGCAACGCCAACAGCGGATGCACAATATATTCTTACCGCAGTATCGGCTAATGATTGTGGAATTTCTTCAGATACCATGCTTGTAAAACTGTTCAGGGGAATATTTATTCCGAATGCCTTTTCTCCTAATAATGATGGACTAAATGATACCTGGAACATCCCGGCATTGGATGCATATCCCGGATTCGAGTTACTTGTATTTAACAGGTATGGAGAAGTTGTATTTGAAAACCGGGGAACCAACAAACCATGGGATGGCAAATATAAATCAACCGATTTGCCTATAGGCGCATATGTTTATACAATTAAACTGGATGATACTATTGGTTTGCTGAAAGGTACGGTGATGATTGTTCGCTGATCAACTTTGCTTATATTTTTTAATATTTTCTTTTATACTGTATTTAATAATTTTAGTTACCAGGCTTACTGGCAATGGCTTGTCCAATGGAAATTGCATGGTCCCCTTCCCGGATTTATATTTGGAAATTTCTTTTGTGAATGTTTCGGTTCCTTTTGGTACAGGATACAAACTGATATGATTTTTGTAGCCTGCAAAATAAATCAGGTTGTGTTTATGCAGGTTGAAGGCTGGTATCGCATAACTGATTGTTTCTTCAGCACCTGGAGCTTCTTTTTTTATAATAGACCGAACTTGCTCCAAAACCATTTGGATTTCTTTTGGAAAACCAGCGATGTATTCATCGATGTTTGCAGATTTTTGTGTTGCCATATTGTTTGGTTCTCAATTTAATCCTGTTATTTCATCACAAAAGTAATTTGGATAACGCACTTTGGTAATGTGTAAAAAGGACAATTTTGAGGGTTATTCACGACAATTAAAAGATGAACAACAAAGTTGAAAATAAAACCAAAAATTAATTGCTTGAATAATAAACCAAGAATTAACCATATACAAGTTCAATTTGTGTTTCTTGTTTTAAGTGATTGACTTAAAAATATTATCTTCCATTCAGGTACCTGCCATATTAATACTAACACAAAACTTGCTAATCACCTATAACGATTAAAAAAATAATAAAAACGCTTATCCATGAAATATATAGTTATACTCTTTATTTCAGTTTTTAAAACCTGCTTTTTATTTGCAGCAGAGGTTGATACCGTAACCATTTCCAGTAGAGTCATGCAAAAAGACATCAGGGCAGTGGTTATTAAACCATCCACCTATGAAAAATCGGTAAACAGGTTCCCGACGGTTTATCTGTTGCATGGATACGGAGGTTCTTTCAGGAATTGGATAACCCGTGTTCCGGAACTCAGCAAATTAGCTGATGCAAACCAGTTGCTGATCGTTTGCCCCGATGGAGATACCGCCAGTTGGTATTTCGACAGCCCTGTTAACCAAAAAATGAAATATGAAACCTATATAGGGAAAGAAGTACCTGCGTATATTGATGAACGTTATAAAACTATTCCACACCGGGAAGCAAGAGCTATTACCGGGTTAAGCATGGGTGGTCATGGTGCCATGTTTATCGGTTACCGTCATGCACAGACTTTCGGTGGCATGGGCAGTATGAGTGGCGCCGTTGACCTGGAAGGTCTCAAAAAAAGCAGGCTAATTAAAGATATCCTGGGTGACACTATCAGTAATGAAAAATATTACCAGGAATTCAATGTGATGAATCTTGTTAAAAAATATCCTACAGATTCCGTTGCCATCATCATTGATTGTGGTGTGGATGATTTTCTTTTTGAAGCTAACCAGAAACTTCACCAGGTATTATTAAATTTAAAAACGCCGCACGATTATATTGAACGCCCGGGAAAACATGACTGGCCTTACTGGGCTAATGCAATAGAATATCAATTGGTATTCTTCAGGAATTATTTTGATAAAATGGGAAAAAAGTAGTGTGTAAAGAAGAAAGTCAAACACTCAGGCAATTTTTTCGTACCTCGGGTATTTATTTTCCTTTACTGGTAAATTTTCTTCCCCTTTTTCAATCAATTCAATAATATTATATGATTTAGTATGACATAATGGACAAGCATGCACATCGCCCACTGAATCTACATACACACTCCGGCTTCCAGAAAAGCAACCTACCCTGCGTTGATGATATGTTTTTTTATTATTAAATTCCTGGGGAAATCAAATTCAGCTTCTTAAGGAGTGGGAGTATGCAGGGAGGCCAGCTCAAAAACCCACCCTTAAAGCCACAGCTGGATATTTTTTTTCTGTCATGGTATATTGGTTCATTTTAGAACTGTTTTCCATTTTAATGAAAACAATTGCAGCAGCTTTTTTCCTGTTTTTGCCGGAAGCAATAAAAAAGGGAATACTACCCACCATGCTTACCAGGCCTGCAGACATAAGTACACCACCTGCATCGGCTCCTTTGCTCTCACCTTCAATCAGATCATTCCATATAGTGGCAGAAACAACTATGAATCCGATGGTGGCAACACCTGCTCCTGCTCCCAATAAAATCCACCCGGTAGTTTTTTGTTTATTTGCCTTATTTAAGAAATCTGAAGCCTGGCGGTGAGATGCTGAATCAGCATATTGTGCTGAAATGCATGTAAAAAAGTGTAAACCCAGTAAAAGGACCAACAATTTTTTCATAACTGAAGTTTAATGGTTAATGGTCTGTGGCTTGAACATAAATTAGGGCCTGTTTTATTAAACAACTATGTTCATTTATTATTTAGCCGTTTTGATTTGGTGGTTATACCGATCAAGCAAAAATGAATATTAATAATAAAAGCAACGTGCTGCCTGGTGGTGATAAGCGTGTTGCTTTATTTATATTTCGGATATTTTTTTATTTAATTACACACAGGCAACATAGCTGGAAACGAAGTTTTATATTTATTACCTATCCAACAATTGTTGGTACCGGAGCCATCCCATAAAAGGTCTGCGGCAGGAAAAGGTAATGCTGGTTGAACCGTACCATTGGTATTCACTGTATTATTTCTTACCTGCACACCGTCAGGATTGGGTTCAATATCACCAAATGCTTCTGGCGGAAGTCCGGCCAGCGCACCTAAAGTTAAAGAGCTGACTACCGCAATCCCTAAAAACTGGTTATGCTGCACGGTATTTCTTTCTATTAATGTATTATCACTTCCTACAACTAAAATACCGCCACCACTGGGCACATAAGCTTCAAATCCATCGGCAGGATCAGCTGTATTTATTTTGTTGTTTTTATAAACATGGTTATTGTTAACCGTTATATTGGATGAAATTTTTTCAGTTAGCCCGGGTAACAGTACCACCAAAATGCCGGTTACGTTATTATAACACTGGTTATTACTGGCAATTACATCCTGGCAATTCTCAATTTCAAGACCAATAGTATTATTGAAAACCCTGTTAAAACGCATTACTATATCATTTGATTGGCCGGTATAAATACCTGAATCACTATGTCCACTGGCAGTACAATGTTCAATAATCCCATGGTTGCTGCGTATGGGCCATAACCCATATTCACCGCAATCTATTACTGTAATATGTTTTAGTACAAAATTATCCGCCCTGATCATTATAACACCATTGCTTTCAAAATTCCTGATTGTTACATTATGTAATTCAAAACCATCGCCATCAGGCCTTACCGTAATGCCATTATTTTCATTGCCGGGGTTTTCAATGATTACACCTTTACCGCCGCCGTTTAAACCAATTAATTTAATATTTGGTTTGTTTACGATAACGGCTTCCTTGTACAATCCTGGTTTAATATGAATTACGTCCCCTGGATTGGCAGCATCAACAGCCGCCTGAATTGAACTTTCAGCGCTTACAACCAGGTCGGCTTTTTTCATTCTTAAGGAAAATGTTTCATCGGGGGTAGCATTTTGGGGTGGCGATGTTTCCAATTGTTTTTGACAGGAAAAGAATGTTGTCATTGCAATACAAGCCAGATAAAATCTGAAACCTGGATATGCGAAGCATTGGTAAATTGAAATTCTCATAACAAATGGTTTAAATGGTCAATAAATTCTGATAAAGAAAAATGCATATGGAGAAATTAAATCAAAACGATTACGAGCCGTTCATTCATTTAGTGATCATCGGTTATTAGTTGGCAGATATACTTTTACGGAAAGTTGCGCCTCAAGCATAAGTCTTTAACGTTTTATCCGAAAACCGAAAGAATTCCATTAATGAATGAAAAGGTTAACTGACAAAGCAGGAATTGAAATTGACAAATACTACCTTAAAAAACAGGGAAGAGTATGTAATTTTAAGAGATGCCGTTTTATACCAAAACTTTTCTAATTATAGTTTTTACTATAAAATGTTACTGCAACCTGTTTGCCCAGCAGCAAGATCTGCCTGTGTTCAAACAGATCATCCATCCCTTTATGCCCGCTATAACCTCTGAATATTTTCATTTTACGGAAGATGGATTAATGTGGTTTTCCACATCGCACGGTTTAACATCATTTGATGGATCTGAAATAGTATATCATTCCACCACAGAGCAGGCAAACAATTTGGGATTAACCAGGATCTTTTCGATTGCAGAAGATCAATCAAACAATTTATATATTGGAGGTTGGTCTGTTTTATATTTTAACAGGGAAACAAAATACTATGACACACTCTCATATATCTATAAGGACATTCATAAAAAATTAGACGCACAGGCGCATGCTCTATATATTGACAAAAACGGATTGGTTTACTATGGCACTGGCTCGCATGGCTTATTTATCTATGATCCTATTAATAAAAAAACCAAACATTTTAACCTGCATCCCGGAAAACCTGATAGCTGGGAAGACAGAAGATATAACACCGTTGTAAGTTTTGCAGCACACGCCACTGATACATCTAAATTATGGGTTGGCACTTATCATGGGATTTATTTGTTCGATAAAAAAACAAAATCCTTTACTCAAAATTTTAAGATTGTTACTCCGAGGCGGCATATAGATCAGCCACTCTCATTGGGCACTAAACTTTCCATTGACATCTCAAAAATGGATGTTGTTGATGATTCCACTATCTGGTGTAACTCCTGGGCGGGTGGTTTTGCAAATTACAATTCCAAAACAGGTGATGTGCATACTTATTTACACGATGCTCTTTTTAAATCAAAAGATCGGTACTTCGGGTATGTCATCAGGCAGTTTGGGAAATTACCAGATGGTAAATATCTGCTGGGTATCTATAATCCGCACCCCGGTGTTTTTGATCCTAAAACAACAACCTTGCAGCAGATTAAATTATCTGCGGATCAAAATTTTGATGCCGTTCGATTTGTTACCAATGACAGGCAGGGAAATGTCTGGCTCCTGAGTAAGGGAAACCTGTATGTTTCCATACCTGGTTATTTGCGTTTAAAACAAGTTCCATTAAATCTTAAAAAGAAACTCATCTCACCGCTACAACTAAGAGGAATTCATTTTGATACGGCAACTAAACAGTATTTTGGCGCCGTATTCAATTCCACCGCAGTACATGTATTTGACAAAAATTTTAACCAGGTAAATCTGATACCATCACCGGTGATCAATAATTACTTTACCCACCAGCAGGCTGTCACGCATAAAATCACCAAAGATGGTAAAGGCAGGTGGTGGACAGCAGGCTGGGAAAATTATGTGCTCTTACCTGGTGCATCAAAATTTGAATTGGCACAAAATAAATTTCCATTGCTGGCATGGATGCAAGCGAAAGGAGAATTCCTGGATGTAGTAACGGATAAAAACGGAAATATACTTTACAGGCAGGGAAATGGAAAAGTGTTTCACATCAACCATATAACACTCCAAACAGATACCATAGACACCCGTTTTGAGAATACGGATGATATTGATATTAAATCTCCATCAAATTGGTATGATTCCTTTCGCAATTGTATTTACCTGGTAAAGAAAACTGGCATTTCGCAATATAACCTGGATACGAAAAAGAATCGAATCATTCCTTTACAATCATTATATGGAAATCTGAAGGGTAACCAAGGCATTTCGGCACCTGCGCTTGATTGCGATGGCAATCTATGGTTTATGATTCCGAAGTTTGGCATTCGGATTATTGATCCTGTATCCTTACGTTGTATAGATTCAATACGTTATGGTGAAAAAGGTTTAATCCGTGGAGATTATACAGCTGTTACCGGCGCGGAAAAGCCATATATTTTATTTCGTTCGTTGAATGGAATCATTGTTTATGATTATAAAAATAATCGATCCTATGTATTTGATGGTAAAAACGGGCTATCAAACCCTGACAATATTTCATTGCTATATAATAATGGTCACCTGGTTGTAGGACAACATGGAAGCTTCGAATACCTGGCATTAAAAGATTTGCAGCATCATACATTTTCGGTTAAACCAACACTTAATACCATTAAGGTTGACGGATCCACCATATATGTAAGAGGTCAATCAAATAGTGACGGCATTATCAGCTTTATAAAATACAATCACAATTCTTTGGTTTTTTCATTTTCCGCGCAGGAATTTTTTCTACCGGAAAGAATTGAATACGCTTACCTGTTAAAAGGAATCAATACAGAATGGCAGTACACAAATTCATTTAATAGAAGAATTACTTATAGCAAACTGACACCGGGCAAGTATGTTTTTATGATAAAGGCCCAGAAATTGGGTGGAGACTGGAGTACTGAACCTGTAGAATATGCCATCGAAATTGTACCTGCATTCTGGCAAACATTTTGGTTCAAAATTCTCTCCGTTCTTTTGTTACTGGTATTAGTTGCAATATTTATTCGGCGGCGAACAAAAACCATCAGGTATAAAGAAAAGCAAAAGTTACAGCATGCAAAAAATCTAATGGAACTGGAAGCAAAGGCTCTCCGTGCACAGATGAACCCACATTTTATTTTTAATAGCCTGAATTCAATCAAATCCCTGATCAATAAAAGTGAAAATGAAAAAGCGGCCAATTATCTCACAACATTTTCAAAGTTGATCCGCACGCTGTTTCAAAATTCAGATAAAAGAGAAGTTAGTTTATATGATGAACTGGAAACGTGTAAGCTTTATACACAGATAGAAAAAATGCGGTTTGGTGACAAAGTAGATTTCTTATTTGATATTGATGAAAGCCTGGATCTGAAAGACATAAAAGTTCCTGCACTCATACTGCAACCTTTTATAGAAAATGCGATCTGGCATGGATTGGTTCCGCAGAATAGCGGCGGTAAAGTTGTTATTTCCTTAAAGAATTTAAATGGATTGGTAGAGTGCACAATAGATGATGATGGAATTGGCAGAGCGTTGTCTAAACAATATAAATCGTTGTATGAAGGCACTCATGAATCCAAAGGAATTGGCTTAACAAAATCCAGGTTAGAACTTGATAAGTTGTTAAATGACAGGGAAGATAATATTGAAATTTTTGATAAGATTAATGCAGATGGCACAGCAGGAGGTACAAAGGTTGTTTTAACTTTTAAAGAAAATAACTCATGGTAAGATCTGTTATCATCGATGATGAGCAAAATTGTATTGACAGCCTTGCTTTCGATTTGCAAAACCATTGTCCCGAAGTTGAAATAGTGGAAACCTGCACTTCACCAAAACAGGGTTTAATCGCCATTCGCAAACAAAAACCCGACCTTGTTTTCCTGGATGTACAAATGCCATGGATGAATGCATTTGAAATGCTGGAAGTAATAGATGAAATTAATTTTTTTATCATTTTCACTACAGCATTTGATCAATTTGCAGCGAAAGCCTTTCGCCTGAGTGCCATTGATTATTTATTGAAACCAGTGGATACACAAGACCTGAAAGAAGCCGTGAAAAAAGTTTCTGAAAAAATTGCTCTTAAAACAGGCGCTGCCAATATTGATAATTTATTACACAATATCAATAAACCGGAGAATAAGCAACGCATCGCCTTTGCCGGCCGGGATGGCTATGAGTTTGTCGAAATAGGGAGTATCATTTTTGCCAGGGCAGAAGGAGCATATACCCATGTATTTCTAAATAATAAAAGAAAACTGGTCATATCAAAAACATTAAGTGATATAGAGGAGATGTTACCGGTTGAACATTTTCAGCGGATACATCATTCCACCCTGGTGAACCTTGCACATGTAACACATTTTTATAAATCAGACGGAGGATATATAGTACTTGACAATGGCGAAAAATTAATAGTTTCTAAATCAAAAAAAGATGGATTGATGGCCAGGCTGGGATTGAAGTAAATCTGGAATTAGGGAGTGGGAATTGGGAATCGGGCTGTAATGTCAGTTATTCAATATTTGTTCAACCATGTTAAACGATTGATCTTTCTGGAATTGGGAAAACAATTGTTCAACCACTGTTAAACCATATTAATCCTTTAAACTTCTAACCGCTAAACTCTAAACTGTAAACTTCTCAATTCCCCGTTCTTCCATCTCTTACTTTGATCTTTTTTTTGCCGGAGTTCTTTTTTTCGTAATCCAAAATAGCCTGCGGTTTTGCCAGGGCATTTTTCCTGGAAGTATCAGAGATATTCCGTAATGGATCTATCGGCATCAGTTCTTCATCAGAGGCAGCAGCATTTCCAGCCTCATTAGCAGGTTTATCTAAAAACCATTTCTGAGTTTCTTCTAAATTACCGGAAAATGAATCATAAAATTTCCAGGTTCCATGCTTTAAGCTAAACCCTTCCAATTTGATAACCTGTTTGCCTATAATCATAGTCGGATCATTGGGATCATAAACATTCACTGTATCATATGGATTATCCGGGTTTACCGCTCTCCAGCTTTCTTCACGCACAAGATTTCCCATATGATCATAATAAACATTCTTTCCATCCTTATTTCCCCAGCGATAGCTTTCATAAGCAATTAAATCTCCTTGTAATGAATACCTGCGCCAATCACCTTCTTTCAAATTATTTTTATAAACGCCCTCCTCTTCATAACCTCTTTCGCCCCGCAGGTTATCCACTTTAATCACCCACCTGCCCTGTTTTTTATTATTCATATCAACGCAGTTAAGCTTATCACCATTTACACCAGTAATATATTCTTTACACTGTGCATTGACGTTAAAAGAAACTAACAATAAAAGAATCAAAATGAAACGCATAGTTTAGTAAGTTTGATGAAAAGGATTAGTTCCTTTGTAAACGTAAAATTTAAATGTTTATGATGCTAAAATTACGCCAATTTAGCCTGTTCCTGCTGCTTTCCGCTGTTAGTATTATCACAAATGCGCAGGTAAAAGCTACGCCGGACAATGAAAGAGTAAAAGGATTAGAAAAAAGAAAAATATTTGAAAGCCGGTCGGTTTTAAATGATGTTTCTTTTCGCAATATCGGCCCTACTGTTTTTAGTGGCAGGGTGAGTGATATAGATGCCAACCCGGATGATCCCACTGAATTTTATGTTGGCTACTCCTCCGGTGGATTATTTTATACAAATAATAATGGCCTGTCATTTACACCAGTATTTGACACTGAGCATGTACTAACAATGGGTGATATAGCAGTTGACTGGAAAACGGGAACCATATGGGTTGGAACTGGAGAAGTAAACAGCAGCCGTTCATCTTATGCTGGTATTGGTGTATACAAAAGCATGAATAAAGGTAAGTCCTGGCAATATCTTGGCTTGCCAGGTTCGCATCATATTGGAAAAATACTATTACACCCTACTGATCCCAATATTGTTTGGGTTGCTGCACTGGGTCACTTGTATTCTCCCAATAAAGAAAGAGGTGTTTTTAAAACATCGGATGGTGGTAAAACATGGCAGCATAGTTTATTTATTGATGATAACACTGGTGTAGTAGACATAGATATCAATCCAAAAAATCCTTTGGAAATATATGCCGCAGCCTGGTATCGCACCCGACGTGCATGGAATTTTGAAGAGAGTGGCAAAACCAGTGGCATATTTAAAAGTGTAGATGGAGGCAGCAACTGGACAAAGATCTCTACACCTGCTTCAGGCTTTCCTGATGGTGAAGGTGTTGGGCGCATAGGCATTGCCGTTTTTCCTCAAAATCCACAGATCGTTTATGCAGTAGTTGATAATAATTTCCGGCGCCCGGATACGGCTACAAAAAAAGAGGATGGCTATGTGCTTCGCGATTTTGAAAATATAACCAAACAGGAATTCGCCCGGCTTGATACCAACAAACTGGATACTTTTTTAAAGGGTAACCGCATGATCAACCAGTACTCGGCTAAAAAAATAAAGGAAATGGTAGACAAAGAAGAAATTAAACCTACCGCCATTTTCCAGTATTTGTTTGATGCCAATGCAGCACTGTTCGATACACCCATTGAAGGTGCACAGGTTTATCGAAGTAATAATGGCGGCAAAAGTTGGGAGAAAACACATAACAAGGAAATCAGTTTTTATTTTACTTATGGATACTATTTTGGAAAGATTTATGTATCCCCTTATAACCCTGAAAAAATTTACATCCTTGGATTTAATGCTCAACTTTCAACCGATGGGGGAAAAACTTTCAGCGCCATTGACAAAAATAATGTTCATGCAGATCATCATGCATTATGGGTTAACCCCAAACGGGATTCACACCTGATAGATGGCAATGATGGTGGTGTGAATATTTCATATGATGATGGAGAGGTTTGGTATAAAGCAAACAGTCCTGCTGTGGGACAATTTTATTCAGTGGAGGTGGACAATGAAGAAATTTACAATGTATATGGCGGATTGCAGGATAACGGTGTATGGTATACGCCGTCCAAAACCACACGTTCAAGATTTGCAAATAGTGGTTTGGGTGTAGATGAAGATCCCGCAAAATTCCTGGGCGGTGGTGATGGCATGCAGGTGCAAGTGGACCGGAGAAATAACCTGACCACTTATTATGGTTCACAATTTGGCAATTATTCCCGTACCAACAGGCTTAACAGGGAAGGAACCAAAAGGATTACACCAAGACATGAACTGGGCGAAGTACCCCTGCGTTTCAACTGGCAAACACCTATTTTATTAAGCAGGCACAACCAGGATATTCTATACTTTGGCGCCAATAAATTTTATCGTTCATTAGACCAGGGAGATAGTATGTCGCTCATGAGCACTGACCTGACAAACGGTGGCAAACCCGGTGATGTTCCCTATGGAACACTTACCACTATTTCGGAATCACCTTTAAGATTTGGTTTGATTTATACCGGTACTGATGATGGAAATATTCATCATTCCAGAGATGGCGGTTATACATGGACGAAAGTAAGCCAGGCGGCCTCGTTAACGAAGAGTGTACCTGCAGGATTATGGGTTAGCCGGGTAACGGCATCAGCACATGCAATCGGTCGGGTTTATGCAACCTTTAATGGTTATCGAAATGATCATTTTGCACCTTATGTTTTTGTGAGTGAAGATTATGGCAGCACCTGGAAAAACATAGGTGCAGACTTGCCTCCTGAACCAGTAAATGTTATTAAAGAAGATCCCACAAATGAAAATATTTTGTATGTAGGAACGGATGGCGGTTTATATGTAAGTCTTGACCGGGGTAAAAGTTTTATGATGTGGAATAACGGTTTACCAAAATCGGTTCCGGTGCACGACCTGGTTATTCATGAAAGAGAAAATGAGATTGTATTAGGCACACATGGCCGCAGTTTTTATATGGCACCATTGGAAAAATTGCGTAAAGCAGCGGAGAAACAATGAGACAATTAGTCAATTTGAAAATTTGACAATGGCTTCAATTGGTGACTATGACTCAGCAGTAAAAAAATACAATAAATCTATTTTTTGAATCACTTTGAGATTAAGCATTATTGTAACCAGTGTCGTAAAAAAATATGATCAATAAAGAATAACCACATAGCGAAGTGTACGCCGAAAAGGCTAAATAAAATGTATTTACTCCGCAGGGTCCGCCGTGGTTAAAAATAAACTGAGTGAGAATAAAAAGACAGCGTTTGAAAATATTCAGACGCTGTTTTATGTATTAGCGGTTGATTAAAATATTTTAAACCGGTCAAAGCAGGATTTTTCTAAGGCTTCACGATCATCCGGGTGAGAGATTTCAATCAAAGCTTTGGCTCTTTGCCGTAAATTTTTTCCTTGCAAATAAGCCACACCATATTCCGTAACTACATAATGAACATGCGCCCTGGTTGTAACAACCCCGGCACCGGGTTTTAATACAGGAACGATCCTCGGTACACCCTTTGCTGTTCGCGCTGGCAGGGCAATGATCGGCTTACCTCCAAGGCTTAAGGCCGCACCCCGCATAAAATCCATTTGACCGCCCACCCCCGAATACTGGTACGTACCAATAGAATCCGAACTTACCTGTCCTGTAAT
>JACCYQ010000203.1 GCA_013696395.1 Chitinophagaceae bacterium | reverse complement strand
TCAAATGCCTCACTGCTTACGGCTTATTACCTGGCAGCGGGACAGGGAAAAGAAATAGAAAACATGCTGGATAATACCATTATACTTTTTGATCCATCTTTTAATCCCGATGGATTACAAAGATTTTCAACCTGGGCCAACCAGCACAAATCAAAAAACCTGGTCACCGATCCATCAAGCCGGGAGTTCAGTGAAGTGTGGCCTGGGGGCAGATATAATCATTATTGGTTTGATCTTAATCGCGATTGGTTGCCGGCTGTTCACCCAGAAAGTCAGAACAGGCTTACCTGGTTTTATAAATGGAAACCCAATATACTCACAGATCACCATGAGCAGGGAAGTGGAGCCACATTCTTCTTTCAACCAGGTGTGCCTTCAAGAGTTAATCCGTTAACTCCCGAACGCAACCAGGAACTTACGGCTATGCTTGGACGTTATCATTCAGCCAACCTAGATTCCATTGGATCACTGTATTTTACCAAAGAAGCTTATGATGATTTTTATTATGGCAAAGGTTCCACTTACCCGGATGTAAATGGTGCTATCGGTATTTTGTTTGAACAGGCATCATCCCGCGGGCATGCGCAGGAAACCGCCAACGGGATACTTACCTTTCCTTTCACTATCCGCAACCAGTTTGTAACGGCACTTTCCACATTAAAAGGTGCCAGTGAACTAAGAACTGAATTTCTCAAATATCAACGGGAGTTTTATATAAATGCATTAAAGGAAAGTGGATCTGCAGTTCATAAAGCTTATGTTTTTGGGGATAAGCACGATGCGGGTCGCAACCAACTTTTCATCGAGATGCTTCGACGCCACCAGATTGAAGTGTACGAGTTGAGCAATACCCTGAAAAATATTAAAACCACGTCAGGTAATGTTGATTTTGAAAAAGGTAATGCATTTGTAGTGCCAGCGAGTCAACCACAACACAGATTGATCAGGGCAATTTTTGATAAAACCCTGGAATACAACGATAGCTTATTTTACGATATCACCGCGTGGACTATGCCATTAGCCTTTGGTCTTCCATATGCAGAACTGGGTAACAATTACAATAAAAATTTGTTGGGGCAAAAGGTTTTGACAACTGCCAAACCAATAGGAACTATCGGCCAAAAAAGCAGCTATGCCTACCTGTTGGAATGGAATGACTACTATTCGCCGGCAGCATTATTCGAAATGCAAAGAGGTGGCCTGCTTACCAAGGTTGCCAGTCGCGAATTGTATTTATCCATTAATGGGCAGGATAAAAAGTTCGGATATGGTACTGTACTTGTTTCCTTACAGGAGCAGCGGATATCACCCGATTCTGTTTACTCGCTATTAAAAAATATGGTTGATAAGTATGGTGTAAAAATTCAGAGCCTTAATTCCGGTAATGTAAGTTCAGGAAGTGATTTGGGCAGCAGGTATTTTATTAACCTGAAGCAACCTCGTGTAGCCATGATCGTTGGACAAGGTGTAAATGCCCTGGATGCCGGTGAAGTATGGTATATCCTGGATCAGCGTTTCAATATGCCTCCAGTCATGTTAGAGCAAAGAGAATTTAACAGGACTGATGTGCAGAAATATAACACTTTGATTATGGTTGGAGGATCCTATAGTGAGATGAATAAAGAAAAGCTTAAAACCTGGGTTCAGGCCGGAGGAACATTAATATTATGCGAAGAAGCTGTTTCATGGGCAGCTCAAAACGGGATCAACCAGGTAGATTTTAAAAAAGCAACTCCGATTAAAGACACTACTGCAAGATTATCTTATATAGAAAGGGAACAATTAACAGGTGCACAAAGATTGAGTGGCGCCATCTTTGGTGCAGAAATAGACTTGACTCACCCGCTGGCATATGGATACAATCACCAATACATCAGTGTTTTTAAAGGAAACCGTGTTTTTATGGAAAGAGCAAAAAATCAGTTTGGAAACCCTGTAGTATATTCTAAAAATTTGCTTCAAAGCGGTTGGTTAAGTTTAGAGAATAAACTTGCAATGGATAATACCGCATCGGTAGTAGTGAATACAGTAGGAAACGGAAGAGTAATAAACATGGCAGATAACTTGAATTTCAGGGGTTTCTGGTTGGGTGGTAGCAAAATGTTTATGAACGCCATTTTTTTTGGGCATACCATCGATGCGGCTTCCGGACGTGTGGAATAATGTTGAAAAAAATACCTGTTCGTGGTATTGACTTTGGGTATGAAATAGTGCTAAATTGCCGGTATTATTAATTTACGATTTAAAAATGAGCACTATGATC
>JACCYQ010000172.1 GCA_013696395.1 Chitinophagaceae bacterium | reverse complement strand
CAAAAAGCCATTTTAGCCGATCCGCAAACCAGTGGCGGATTATTGATTTCGGTTGAAGAAGATAGCCTGGATGAATTGCTATTTGTTTTAAAAGAAAACGACCTGGAAAATTTTTCAAAACCAGTGGGCCGGTTTAAAAAACAAACGGGCACCATAATAGAAGTGCAATAATTATTTTATTAAAGCATCGATCGCTTTTGCCAATTGATGGTCTTTTTCGGTCACTTTGTTACCTGCACTATGTGTGCTTAATGAAATATCTACTTTGTTCCAGGTATTGGTCCAGGTGGGGTGATGATCCAATTTTTCCGCTTCCATAGCCACCCTGGTCATAAATGCAAATGCTTCGCTGAAATTTTTGAATTCAAATTCGCGGGTCAGTTTATTTTCTTTTTCCTGCCACATGTTTATATATTTAATATTATACAGAAATAATTAAAATACCAGGTTTTCTTTATTAATGATCTTTTCGGAAGCCAGGTCGAGTACCAGTTGAACGCCACTGATCAATTTAATAGCGGCCATTACCTGGTCTATTGTTTCATTTGACACAATATCTCCTTTCATCAACCATAAAAAATCAAGATGTTTGAATTCGGGCAACAGAAACTCACCATCTATATGATTTTTATAAATAAAATGACAAAGGGCACTGTTGTTCTCATAATAACTATAAATAGAAAAATAATACGTTCGCTTTTTCCTGATCAGTTGGATCTCTATTTCCGGATTACTTCTCAAATCCATATTCATGAGGGTATTTAATTGCCAGCAAAACTGGTAATCCTTCATGGGCGCCATAATTCCGAGCAAACGAGTTTCATCAAAAAATTCTTCCGTAAGTTCTTTATTATTTAATACCAGTTTTGATGCCATAAAAAAACGTCATTATCAGAATTGAATTTTTGATTCTGTTACAGCTTCCCCTCTTTTATATTTAACAATGGTATGATCTCCCTTTTTAAATTTAGCTAAGGCCTGCATATAATCTTCCATTGAATGAACCGGCATTTCACCCAATTGAACAATAATATCACCTGCTACCATGCCAGCTTGTTGTGCCGGCCTGTCATCTGTTACGCCATCCGCTCTTACACCGGGACCGTTGAAAGTATAATCCGGCATGATGCCCAGAGAGACGGTAAATCTGACGGAAGTTCCCATTTGCCTTTCACGGGTTTTTGTAAATACTGGTTTTTGATTTTCTTTATTTAAGCGGTTTATAATATCTGTTATAAATGTCATTATCTGGTATGATCCAATAACGTTTACTTTTTCTGCATCATCAGTTGGTTTATGATAATCACTGTGCAAACCGGTAAAGAAAAACAATACAGGAATATCCTTTCGATAAAAAGAAGTATGATCACTTGGGCCACTGCCACTGGAATCAATTTTAACGGTAAAGGGTAACTTATTTTCTGCCGGGATAAATGACCATGATGGAGAGGTTCCGACACCACCCAGGGTGATCACTTTATTACTGTCACTCAACCTTCCTATCATATCCATATTGATCATGTAATGTATTTGTGAAAGATCAATAGTTGGATTCTCTACAAAATACTTTGAACCAAAAAGTCCCAATTCTTCACCGGAAAAAGCAATAAACAGGTAATTGCTTCCTTTGTATTTTTTATCCTTTAATATTTTAGAAAGTTCAATAAGCGCAGATGTACCGCTTGCATTATCATCAGCACCATTATGAATAAGTTTTTCATTCACCCGTACCAGGGAATTTCCATCCTCACCAAAACCCAGGTGATCATAATGTGCACCAAGTACCACAGTTCCTACTGCTCCATTATCGATATAACCTATAACATTATGACCTTGCCTGTATTTTTCTACTATATCCGTAACCAATTTAATATCCAATGTAGCAGATTCATCATTAAAATAACGGTTAGCTACATGGTGCGTTACAAAAACCACTGGTATGGATGTTTTAACGGAAACATCTTTTGCATCAAAACTTATATGATCCGATTTACGGGAAGTGTTATAGACCAATAATGCAGTCGCTCCTTTCTCCTCAACCTGTTTTACATGTGTCCTGATATGTTCCAGTATATCAAAATGTGGGTTATTCTGGTTTGCTTCCAAAACTTCTTTCAAATCAGTAAACCAGGGCATTCCTGATTCCTGCAGCGCAATGGCAGGCATAGCTTCAATAGTACTATTGGGACTAAAAGGGAAAGGAAAAAATTCGCCTTCTTTTATTTCATTCCCATTGATGATTAATTGGGTTGCTTTATTGATTTGCTTTCCTTCATATATCGGAAATGCCTGTAGATAACCATTGGTACCCTTTGGTAAAATGCCATATGTCTTAAACTGGTTGCTTATATATTCAGCTGCTAATTTTTCTCCTGGAGAGCCGGATCTTCTTCCTTCCAGTTTATCATCAGCCAAATAATGAACATGCTGTGTCAACTTTCCAATAATAGCCTGATCCGCTTTTTTTAATTTCTGAGAAGATGCGCCAACGCAAAAAAATATCAATAAGAGTGTAAGAAAGGCCGGATGCTTTACCATAATCAAATTATATTTTTCAAAAGATTGAAACAAAGTTATTGATATGAGATGTTATGGAAGGCATTCATGGCATCAAAAAGCCAATGTTTGTGAAAGATTAAACAAAACTTCCAATTTCGTAAGCGATTAGATAGGTGGACGCTTATTTTTGCGGGTTATAGCCTTTGGACAATAGAAAGTTACATATAGCATTAGTTGGAAATCCCAATAGCGGTAAAACTTCATTGTTTAATAGCCTGACAGGCATGAACCAGAAAGTTGGCAATTTTCCTGGGGTTACTGTCGATAAAAAAATGGGAGCAACATCCTTGCCCGGTTTTGGAAAAGTTCAGGTGATAGATCTGCCAGGCACTTACAGCCTTTACCCCCGTCGATTAGACGAGTGGGTTTCCTATAAAGTTTTAATGAACCAGGATGGAATGGTGAAGACAGATGTAATTATTGCGGTTGTGGATGCCAGTAATTTAAAAAGAAATTTACTGTTCTGCACCCAGTTAATCGACTTAAAGCTACCGGTTGTCGTGGCTTTAACAATGACTGACCTGGCAAAAAATAAGGGCATACAGATTGATATCCCTGAATTAGAAAGAGAGTTGGGTGTGGCTGTTATTGCAATCAACCCAAGAAAAAACAAAGGATTGATTCCATTAAAAAAAGCCGTTGCACAAACTGCAGAAAAAATATATCAAATTCCTGCCCGTGATTTTATTGATAACAAACAACTGGCCACAATTGCCATCAATGAAATGCAGGAACTTTTTCCTTCATTAAGTGATTATTCTTCTATTCATTACCTGATCAATCATGAGTCATTCGACTTTCCCGAACATACCCAGGTAGCCATTGAAAATATCGAACAAAAAAATAAATTTAATGCTACCAAGTTACAGGCGGATGAAATTATGCAGCGGTATACACGCATCAAACATATTATGAAACTGTCAGTTTCAGAACCTGATCCACTGCAGAAAACTATATTCACTGAAAAACTGGATGATATTCTTTTACACAGGCGTTGGGGATACCTTATATTGTTAGCAGTACTATTTCTTTTGTTTCAATCTGTGTTTTGGCTGGCGCAATACCCGATGACCTGGATAGAAACCATATTTGCTTATTCAAGTGCAGGGTTATCCCGTTTACTACCTGAAATTTGGTGGAGCGATCTTTTGATCAATGGCGTAGTGGCTGGTTTAGGAGGAATTCTGATTTTTATTCCACAGATCATGATACTTTTTGGCCTCATCACTTTACTGGAAGATACCGGTTACATGGCCCGAATCAGTTTTTTGTCAGACCGGTTAATGCGTAGTGTAGGACTTAATGGGAAAAGCGTAATGCCTATGATCAGTGGCTTTGCCTGCGCAGTTCCCGCTATTATGAGTGCCAGAAACATTGAAAATAAAAAAGAAAGACTGCTTACCATTTTGGTTACTCCATTAATGAGTTGTTCAGCGCGCCTGCCAGTATATACTATTCTTATCGGTTTGGTAATCCCAAATACTTTTTTGTTTGGGTTCCTGAGTTTGCAAGGATTGATGATGATGTTCCTTTACCTGTTTGGATTGATCATGGCTTTATTGATATCCTATATCGCTAAATGGTTTATCAAAAGCATGGAAAAAAGTTTTTTTATTCTTGAACTGCCTACATACAGATCTCCACGATGGAATAATATCCTTCAAACTATGGTTTCAAAAGCCCGGATTTTTGTAGTGGAAGCAGGAAAAATAATTATGGTAATAAGCTTGTTCCTTTGGGTATTGAGTTCTTTTGGTCCTCCCGGGCGAATAGATGCAGTCGATAAGGAATTTGCTATAAGAAAAGAAGCTCAGAATATACCTGCCGCAGATTTTGAAAAAGAATATAAAACTGCAAAACTGGAAAACTCATTCGCGGGTATTTTAGGTAAGTCGATAGAGCCTGCTATTTTACCTCTTGGTTATGATTGGAAAATCGGAATTGCACTTATTACTTCTTTTGCAGCAAGAGAAGTTTTTGTAGGTACCATGGCAACTTTATACAGTGTAGGTGAAAGTGATGAAGAGGTAATTCTTTTAAGTGATAAAATGAGGCAGGCAAAAAAAGATGATGGAACGCCAATGTTTTCCCTGGCAACCGGTGTTTCATTAATGCTATTTTATCTTTTTGCTATGCAGTGCATGAGCACGCTGGCTATTGTCTATCGCGAAACCGGAACCTGGAAATGGCCAATCATTCAATTTGTTTACATGACGGGTCTTGCATACCTTATGAGCCTGCTGGCTTACCAGTTACTCAAATAATTTTATCCTAACGTTTCCTTCTTATAAAATTCATTGTAACTTTAAGGTTTACACGAACGGGTTAAGCTCTGAGGCAATTCATTTACTGATCTGATAAATTTTTTCAGTATGCCTGAACAATCTTCCTGGAGCATGAATAATCGATCCTGCACCACAACCTGGATTACTCTTTACCGGCTAAAACAATTAAGAAAAATTTTTTCTGAAGCCGGAAATATGCAGATGAAAGATTTAAAATTCTTTAACCCCAACTTAAGTTTTGAATTACTCCGGCAGGAAGCTTCTATGCTTGCTGACATGATTGATGTGGTTTTTGTTGTAGGTCGAGGCGCCGTTTACGAGGAAGGAGCTAATCGTACCCAGGCTGTAAATATGATGACGGATATACTTTCAAACGCCAATAGCACAGTGGCTGATTTCGCTGCCGTTAATGATAAGAATTACCTTTTCTGGAATGAAAAGAAATAAGCATTCAAATGATTACCCCATAAAATAAATCTATGCCAAAAGGATTTCTTTTTATTCTGTTCATCACCTGGCAATCCGTTGTTTTTTCACAAAAAGATAGTTCACAACATTTGTTTGCTGATGAATTGATAGCTATGGTTGAAAATTCATTGCCAACACATTCTACTGCTACTTTACTGAGCGAGTTGAAAAAAAAACTAACTACCGACCCCGATTTATACAATCGTGCCTGGGCAAAAATTAATAAAATAAAAGAAACCAGTAAAGCACTTGTATTGTTCCGCGATCTGAATGTGGAATTTAAAACTTTTGAAATAAAAAAAGAAGACCTGGTGGGTTTGGGTTTGAAATATGACTGGAATTTTGACTGGCGACGGTTCCAGGAGAAACCCTTAAAAAGAAATGGAATTTCCTTTCAATTTCAATCCAATGGAAATGTGGCATTCCGAAAAGAATTGAATCCTTATGATTTCCTTTCATCCGGGATTAATTTTGGAGGGTTTCAGTATAGCGGTGGTGTTGCCAACAAAACTACAAGTGAAATAAGGGATTTGTTGAATGATCTTGAAATTGATCTCGCAAATATGACCACTACTGAAGAAATAGAAAGCAGTGAAGAATGGGAAACTTTTAATGAAAACCTCGTTTTAACCAACCAGTATTATATTGGCTTGGATGGCGCAGTTGAACTTGAAAATACACAGGACTTCCGGCAGAAACAATGGGTAGCCGGAATTAAACTTGGCCTGGGAGCTAAAGGATGGGCGCAACATTCTACACTGGCTTATTTCAACCTGCTGGATTATCCATTTGCGCTTTTAAGAATTATTACCGGCACAGATAAATCCTTTCAACCAGATGGTGCATCAATCCCTGTTTTTATGGCCAGGATGGATTATGTAAAACCGGTGGATGATGCTACCCGTAAAACTTTAACAGGAAACGAAAATAGTTTTGCAAGATTGAACTTGGAGCTTGGTTTCAGAACCTTAATCAGCGAGTTTAAGGATCATTCCATTTTTTTTAATGCGGATCTGCGCTATTATAAAGAGATGAATGCCCCGGAAATAATCAGGCAGGTTAATCTTGACAGGCACACTTATTTTTCAGCTTCTGTTTCATCAACCAAAGGATTTTTCGCCAGCTTTGCTGCAGGTAAACTTCCTTTTGACGCAGGGAATGATAATGTATATGAATTAGGTTTCCGATACCAGTTCAATTGAATTTTTCACCTCCGGCAGGTTTGGTCCATTTACTTTTGGGTTCAAAATGCTTCCATAGTATCATCGCTATATTTCTTTGTAAAACCCAAGCTTCATTATTATATTCCCAGCTTTCATCTTTAATGTTCTTAGTGGTAATGCAGTAGACATATTGGCTTTCTTTGCCGGTCACAAGCAATACCTCACTGCGGGAAGCATTAACTGCCCCATTCTTACTTAATACTTTTTCATAGGGAGGTATTTCTGACAATGCAACATCATCCCAGAAATTACGTCCCAGGTTTCTTGCCATCCTGGTTGAGGCTGCCGGTGAAATTACCTGGTTATTAAGGATCATTTCCAGCAGGGTTGCCATTTCCCGGGGTGTTGTTTGCCCCCAGCCATATTTACGCCAGTCACTCTCACGGTTAGGTGTACGCGAATTTACACGGGTGCTCTTCATACCCAGTTCTTCCATTTTTTTATTAATTTCGATCCCCGTACCCGCCAGGCTTTGCAACCACAAACTGGCTGTATTATCACTCATCGTCAGCATCAGCATCATGACTTTATTCAACCTGATCTTTTCACCTTCTTTGAATGATCCCAGAATATCCTCCCCTTCATAAAGTAATGAGTCTTTATAAATCAGTTCCTGGTCATAGGTCAATTCCCCTTTTTCAATTTTATCCATAACACCGATCATGATAGGAACTTTAACAATACTGGCAGTTGGAAAAATAATATCCGCATTAACAGCAGCCATTTTTCCATTCTTTAAATTTTTTACATAAATACCAACATCGCCATTAAATCCGGCAAGAGCCAGTTCTATTTTTTTTTGTAATGCCTTATCTGATTTTTGGGCAAATAATAAATGCGGAGCCAGCAGGATAGCTAAATAGAATATTGTTTTTGTGATCATAATTTATTTTTCCATATTCATATAATCTGTTACCATCATCAGGAAGGCAAGGATGCCGGTTTTCATGCCGGCGTCATCTACATAAAAATCAGGGGTATGATGTGCAGCTGCCTCACGGGGATCCTTACCCGAAGGTAGCCCGCCTACATATAAATACAATGAAGGAATTTTCTCAGCAAAGAATGAAAAATCTTCGGCGCCGGTTACGGCGTTCATTTCCAATACATTGTCTTTTCCTGCTGCCTTTATTAATGATGGCAGTAATTTGCGGGTAAGTACCGGATCATTATAAGTCACCAGTGTTTTGTTTTCAATGTCAACCACTGCTGTTGCACCGCTGCTTTCCGCAATTTTTTCAGCCGTGGTTTTTATTCGTTCATGAATTTGTTTCTGCATATCCTTGTCAAGCGTTCTAATGGTACCGGTCATTTCAACTTCTTCAGGAATAATATTGGCTCTTACACCCCCATTAATGATACAAACAGAAATAACAGCCGCGTTTTTTGTCAGTTCTGTCTGCCTGCTTACAATCGTTTGAAGTCCGCTAATAATCTGTGCAGATACAACTACAGGATCTACGCCTAACCATGGCTGTGAGCCGTGCGATTGTTTACCTTTTACTTTGATCGTAAACCAATCAGATGCCGCCATCATTCCTTCTTCTTTGTATTTGATGGTACCAACCGGCGTTTGCGCGTTGATATGTAATCCCAGCATGATGTCCACATCAGGATTTTTTAATACCCCTTCTTTTACCATTAGTGGAGCCCCGCCCTCCTCACCTTCGGGTGGACCTTCTTCCGCAGGTTGAAAAATAAATTTTATCGTTCCATTGATATCTTTTTTTACACCAGATAATATTTCTGCTACACTCATTAACATGGCTACATGGGTGTCGTGTCCGCAGGCATGCATCACACTAACTTCTTTACCGTTATAATCACCTTTTTGTTTTGAAGCAAACGCCAGATTGGATCTTTCTGCTACTGGTAATGCATCCATATCAGCCCTTAAACCTATTACAGGGCCGGGTTTTCCGCCTTTTAATACCCCTACCACTCCTGTTTTGGCAACATTTTCCTGCACATCCATACCCAGGCTTTTGAGGTGATCAGCAATCATCCTTGCTGTTTTAAATTCACGGTTACTTAGTTCCGGATATTGATGAAGATGCCTCCTCCACTCAATGCTTTTTGATTCAATCTGGTCTGCAGCAGTTTTTAATTTTTGTTGCAATGGGGTAAGACTGTTTTGTGCTCCAGCCTGTAAAAGAATCAAAGTCAACAAACTAACTAAAATAGAAAGACGTAACATGCGTTGATATTTTTAATGAATTTACCCAATTAAGTCTCTACTCATGGATTTTAAAGAAGGTAAATGAATTTTTATAATTTTAACCCCATTATGCTTCTTCGCCATGTTCCTTTTCTAAAAGATGTTTTTTATCACAGTATAACTGCTTTTGGTGGACCCCAGGCTCACCTTGCCATGATGATGAAAACATTTGTGACAAAAAGGCCCTATGTTAGTAAAGAGGAATTGATAGACTATAATGCTTTTTGCCATCTATTACCCGGTGCTTCTTCTACCCAAATACTTACATTGATTGGTTATAAACGTGGGGGCATTCCTTTAGCTATTATTACATTGCTTATCTGGATTCTGCCAGCCTGTGTTTTTATGGGCGCATTTTCCTTCCTGCTTCATTATTTTGACAGGAAAGCTATGGATACGGACATTTTTAAGTTCATTCCTCCAATGGCTGCCGGCTTTTTAGCCTATGCATCAGTGTTAGCTTTCCAGGTTTCCATTCGCAATACGATTACCTGGATCATTATGATAGTGGGAGCCATAGCCACTTACCTATTATTCAAACAACCATGGATATTTCCATTACTGATCGTCCTGGGTGGTGTGGCAACCAATATCAGCCATAAGCGGATACCACAGATTCATCAAAAACCGAAACCGATAAAATGGTGGAATATCTGGCTTTTTGCTTTTATATTTTTGTTAGCGGGTATTTTTAGTGAAACTGCCAGAAAAAATGAATGGGAATCCCGGAAGCCGGTAAATCTGTTTGAAAATATTTACCGGATGGGAAGCCTTGTTTTTGGAGGTGGACAAGTCTTAATGCCGTTGATGTATGAGCAATTTTCCATCAGACCTATTGCGCCTAAAAATCAAGGGAAAGAAATGATCAGAATTAATAAGGAAGAAATGTATACAGGAATGGGTATTGTAAGAGCAGTACCCGGCCCCGTTTTCGCAATAGCCTCATTTACAGGTGGTTTAGCACTTAAAAATGAAGGCCCTTACATGCAGCTTTTAGGTTGTCTTATCGGGACTATAGCCATATTTTTACCTTCAGCCCTGCTTGTTTTATTCTTTTTCCCTATCTGGAATAATTTAAAAAAATACGCTGCTGTTTATCGCTCGCAGGAAGGGATACAAGCTTCAGTTGTGGGAATTATGATTGCATCTACGCTGTTTATTATGCATGATATATCTCTTTTAGAGGGCAGAACGATAAGCATGGTTAATATTGTAGTGATTTTTAGCACATACTTACTCCTGCATTATACCCGAATTGCTTCACCTGTTATTGTATTAGCCTGTTTACTTTTGGGCTATTTTTTATAGAACCGGTTGGCTCCAATTTCTTCAAAAACCTTGTCTGGAACCATATATCTTATTGATTTTCCGCCTTTTATTAAATTCCTTATCTGGGTTGATGATATGTCTAATAAAGGAGCTGCCGCAATAAAATGCATATTAGAAGGCAATTCATTGTTAATACTGAAACCTGGTCTTGGATAAATTATAAAGTCATAATGCTTGATCATAAAAGACCCATTTTTCCATTGAGGTAGGTTTTGGTAACTGTCGCTTCCTATAATTATATAGAAATGATGATAAGGATATTTTTCGCAGAGATAAATAAGTGTTTGCGAAGTATAAGAGGGTTTTTCTAATTGAAACTCCACATCAGTAACGAAAATTCTGTTGTCTTCTTCAGCTGCTATCCTTACTAAATGAAGCCTGTCATATTCATTTAATAGTGAATTGCTTTTTTTTAATGGATTTTGTGGAGATACTACAAACCAGAGTTTGTCAAGAAGTCCGGAATTAAGGACATGATTCGCTATAATCAAATGCCCGGTATGAATAGGATTAAAGGATCCAAAATATAGACCTATTTTCATTTAACAGAATGATTATCAACTATTTCAACATATATCTGTTCAGCCTCTGTTTTTCGCAGGCTTAATAAATACCCCGATACTGAAATGGATATGGGTCCACTCAAAGGCGCTACCTGTTCAATTGTTATAACCTCCCCTGGTATACATCCCATTTCCAATAACTTCAACAACAGCTCACTTTTGGAAAAATTTACAATAATTCCTTTTTGCCCTGCCCGCAACTCTGAAAGTTTATAATTCATATTGAATATTATAACCACAAATCTACCCTTGTATTTCCTTTTATGTTTACGAATTTTGAAAATATATGGATGCATCTAAAACAGATATTGAGTTCCACTTTCACCAGGTTTTTTTTACACTCAAAAACCGTAAAAAGCTAAAATCCTTTATAAAATGCCTTTTTAAGCAAGAAAAAAGGAACCTGGATTCTCTTTCTTATGTTTTTTGTACAGATGAATATCTTTTAGATATAAACCGTCGGTACCTGGACCATGATTATTACACGGACATTATAACTTTCGAACTATCAGAACCAGGCGATTTCATAAAAGGTGAAGTATATATAAGTGTTGAACGGGTTAAAGAGAATGCAAAGCTGAACAATACATCTTTTACGCATGAATTGCACCGGGTAATTTTTCATGGGGCACTCCACCTAACTGGTCAAAATGACAAGACATCGGAACAATCCGAATCAATGAGACAAAAGGAAGAACGCTGTTTATCACAATATTTTGGGTAATGTTCCACGTGGAACAAATACACGTTAATTTTTCCATGTTCCACGTGGAACATGTATAATTCCTACTTTGCCTCTTAGCTATTTTGTATTTTTGCGCTCCAATAGATTAAAATATGTTTCAATCGTACGATGTAATAGTTGTGGGAGCTGGCCATGCAGGTTGCGAAGCAGCTGCTGCAGCTGCAAATCTTGGATCATCTACCCTTCTTATTACTATGAATATGCAAACCATAGCCCAAATGAGCTGCAATCCGGCCATGGGAGGTATTGCCAAAGGTCAAATTGTCCGCGAAGTGGATGCATTAGGTGGATATTCTGGAATTGTTTCTGATGCTTCAATGATTCAATTCAGGATGTTGAACCGCTCGAAAGGTCCTGCCATGTGGAGTCCCAGAACCCAGAACGATCGGATGCTTTTTTCCCAGAAGTGGCGGG
>JACCYQ010000168.1 GCA_013696395.1 Chitinophagaceae bacterium | reverse complement strand
TTTTATTCTGGAATAGTTTTAATGAACTTTCAGTTTACAGTTTTTAATGCTGTTCACAGCAAACTCAAATGACTTTCAGTCAATGGCTTTTAAACCTATGGATTTCCAATCCATAGTATATTTAGTTCTGCAGCCGAATAACCGAATATTTTTTCTGCCGCAGGATTCCATGAAATAATATTTCCATCGCTATTGGCGGATATGATGGCATCTGTAGCAGACAAAGTAATAGCTTCCAAATGCATGGATCCATTGCTGCCGGGAAGCTGACCAGGATATTCGTTAATGGAAAGCATACGCTTCGATTAAATGTATTTGCCAGTTTGAAATGCTATTATGAATTCAGCTACGAGGAAAAGCCTGCCTAAGGAATGCCAGCCTGTTGGAGTTGTATCTGCCTGGAAATATGCAATATAAATTTAATAAAAAATGCAGTAAAGGCATTAGCGGATGCACATGAATTTATATTTACAGGAAAATTTACCCATAAAATGACGAGGATCAAATGAGCTTTTTTATTTCATTTGTTTAAGCCACTTTAATTATATGGTATATCAACCAATGCTTTTAAAAAACCGGTAAATATCTTCAGCCAGTAATTCAGGTTGTTCTATAGCTGGGAAATGGCCACCTTCAGGAAAATTGGACCAATGAGTAATGTTGAAACCTCTTTCAATAAATTTCCGGGGAGGAAATGGTTCTTCAAATTTAAAACGTGCAATACCAACCGGGATATCAATCAAAGAATATTTACCCAATTTTAGCGGTGATTTGCTGTTTTCATTGTATAACCTGACAGATGAATGAATAGTTTCAGTAACCCAGTACAGGGTAACGTTTGACAGTAATTCGTCTTTTGTAAACACGCTTTCTATCTGACCTTTACAATTGGACCAGCCATGCATTTTTTCAAAGATCCATGCACATAATGCAACAGGAGAATCATTTAAGCCGTAAGCCAGCGTTAATGGTTTGGTTTTTTGCTGGTGGCTATAGCCGCCTTCCTTTAAATACCAATCATTTTCTGATTTGAAATATAGAATTTCCTCTTCTGTAAATTTTTCGTTTTTGGCTAATACAGGTTGATAATTACCCGGGATATAATTCAGGTGCAAACCCAAAACATGTTTGGGATATTTTAAAGCCAATGCCGACGATACACCTGCACCAAAGTCGCCACCCTGCAAACCAAATGTAGAATATCCCAGTTCTGTCATCAGCATAAACCAAAAATCTGCCATAAAAAAAACATTACAACCGGGCTGGGTTATTTTTTCAGAAAATCCAAATCCCATCATAGAAGGGATCACCAGGTCAAATGACAGCTCCTTGTTCTCTGTTAACAATGGAATTAATTTCATCATTTCTATAAAAGATGGCGGCCAGCCATGTGTTATGATCAAAGGGATTGATTTTTTCCCCTTTCCTTTTATATGCATAAAATGCACATCGTATCCATTAAGTTTTGCAATATAATTTCCATAACTATTGATCAACATTTCTGTTTTTCGCCAGTCAAAAGTTGTTTGCCAATAACCCGCTAATTCTTTCATGTATGTAAGATCAGCACCATAATTCCAACCCGAATTTACAATGGTATCCAGCCATCTTGTTTGTTGTATCCTTCGGATCATATCATCCAGAACTTCCTGCTCAATGTGTATGGTGAATGGTCTTATCATGGTTTAATTTTTTTCCATTTCAACAACCCATAATCCACGAACCTGGTTTTCTGCATAACCGGTTGCCTTGTCTTCGGGATACAAATTTTTAATCTTGCTTAATGTTTGCGGTAAAATATCTTTATTAAGCACACCGTGACATTGTAAACAAATTTTGTTGGTGATGATGGCATAATGTCCAACCATCTTTCCATTTATCTCCATTATAACCGGCTCTGGTTGTTCGCCTTTGGCTAAGGATTCTTTAAATGTTTGTATGTGCGCTGATTCATTACTGTTAGCCAGGTTATTTATATTCCGGGGTTTATCGCTTACTCTTTTAATGGAAGCTTTTAAAACCCGGGTCATGCTGTCTGTAAGGGGAAATGCTTTTTCATTGATAGCGTTCACTAAGTTTTTTCCTAATACGGCCTGTGTATTATTGGCAAATCTCAATCCCGTCTCTTCATAATTAATTGCGGTGTCAATAGCAATGTCTTCGTTTACATCGGCTTCCGGCTGATTGTTACCGCAACTAACGAGAATAGATGCAAGAACCGGGAAGAGCATGATTGAAATTTTCATGATGCGATTATTTTTAATAATGAATCATTAGTTTGTATTCAATAGTAACCATATTACAATTTTTGTAAACTGGTTTTAACATCAACACCATTTTTTAAAGTCTGGTAAACCACGCAATATCTTTCTGTCAGTTTCAATAATGATTCTATTTTATCTGGTGCAGCTTCTGATTCAATATTAAACTGG
>JACCYQ010000164.1 GCA_013696395.1 Chitinophagaceae bacterium | reverse complement strand
AAATCAAAAAGCAGGGCGATGTTTCTTTTTTGTTCTTCTTCTGATTTGGCCTGCAATACCCAGGGTGTTTCTTCCAGCAAGGCGGATTTTAGTTCAGGATTTTTTTGCAGGTTTGATATGAGTGCTGTGGTATCTAAAGTTTTCCATTTATCAAAAACCTGTTTAATGCGTGGAACAGCATTGGCAATATGCATGGCCAATGCGTTTGCATAAAAACGGTTCCAGTTTTGTTCTGAACATTCATAGGGATACTCCATCATGTATGGCAATGTCTGTACCGCTAGCCAGGCGGGGTTAGAAGTGTACTCGATGGTAAATGCCTGGTGTTGAATGGTCTCACTGGTTACAGACTGTAACAATTTATCGAAGGTGAATGTCTTTGTGCCCGTGCTATCCATGGGCAGCGGTAAAGTTTCCGTTACTAAAATGCGGTTAGTCAACACTGGTAGTATGTTTTCTTCGCCGTCACTAAATGACTTTCCACCGGACTGGGTTCCTTTTGCTACAATGCGCCAGGTAAGTGCCTTGTTAAACAGGAAAGGTATATCGATGGGGAAGCTCACGGTAATGGATTCTCCAGCGGCTGCAGTAAAATACTGGTTGGGAAAAATGTTCTGGAACCATCCGTCCACGGGTTGGTTGGTCAAGGCATCGAACAGCATCAGTTCCACCTGTCCCGTAATTTCCTGGTCTGAAAGGTTTACGATCTTGGGTGTTAGTTCCAAATGATCACCTTCTCTTAAAAAACGGGGCATGTTGGGTTGCACCATCAATTCTTTCTGGGTGATGATCTCTTTTTGAGTGATACCCATGGATAGGTCACGGGTATGGCTAAACGCCTGGAATTTCCAGCGTGTTAATGCTTCGGGCATCGTGAAAGAAAATTGGATATTACCATCTTTATCTGTTCTGAGATCAGGGAAAAAGAAAGCTGTTTCGTTGAAGTTTGTTCTTATTTGAACGGCCGGATCATTTGATTGTTGGGGCGTTTGAGCGGTTGTAGAAACAGTTGAATCAGCCATTTGCATTTCATCATCTGCAGGAGCTGCTGATTGATTTTTTTGTACACCATAGCCAGTAACGACTACTTCTTGTAATTTCATATCCTCAGTGCCCGCAATACCAGCAACTCTTCCACGTAACATGCCAGGCAAATCATAATATCCAAATTGGTCAAAAATAAACCGGTCATATTCTTTCTTTAATTCTTTCCAAACAAATTCTTTTTGTTTTTGAATGGAATGAATGGCGGAAAAATTCATTTGCGCTTTCCAGTTAGACCGGTTGCCATAAACAGGCCATAATGAAGGCTTCTGCCATTGGTGCGGCACAAACTGGTCAAGTGAAGCATCATACATGGATGCCAGCATTTCAGCTGCGACCTTTTCATTTTTATTACCCTTGATCTGCATGGTCCATTCTTCATTACTGCCGGGGAGGGTTTTGTCCCTGAATGTGCCATAGGTAATTTCCAGTTCTTTGTTGGTCCATGGAACGGGTATGGTTTGGGAGAAATTATAAACGCGGTTATGCTTAATAAAAAACATATTTACACTAAAACCACCACGGTCTTCTTCGGCTGCTTTGAAAGTAAAATTTTGTTTACTATTATTTAACCGGTTAAATGAAAACATTCGTAAATCACCTTCGTCCTTCAATTTTTCCGTTTCCTGGATCAAAAACACATTGTCTGCAGCAGTACCGATACGGATCGTGGTTTGTTCGCCCGGTTCCAGGGTTTTATCTGATGGGACAACCCAAAGATATTGAGGAAGTGAAAAGTTCTTTGAACGATCATCAAAGATCTCAACATACTTCACATCTTTAACAATATTTCCCTTTTCATCTTTGGTTTCTATTTCAATAACATACCATCCCGGAGCCAGTGAATTTCCGGAAAGGGTAAATGAAACATCTTTATGTGTGCTGTCTGTTTTCTCAAATACTTTTTCTTTCTTTTCCCAACTTCTTGAATCAGCTTCGTTACGGTATTCATCATGCGGAAAATGTGTGAGGAATTCTTCCTTGCTCATAACAAACTGGTCGGGTTGTTCCCAATAGCGGTGTCTTATAAGGCGGTTGGGCATTTGCAGGGAATGAATGGTAACAGTAACCTGTGCCGGAACAAATTCACCTGCCAGGTTTTTTGTAATGATGTTTATTTTTTTCAAACTATCTGCCGCCATGCGATTGGGTAATGAAACTTCCAGTTGGATAGATTGATAGCTTACAGATACAACTTCTTCACCCGTTCTTGTTTCACCATTTATATCCGTGATATCCGCATAAATTTTATAATCAAAAACCGGTTGCAGGTCTTTATTCAATGATTCATCCGGTATGGCTTTAAAAGGAATGATAAATTTTCCTGCATCATCCGTGAACACTTCTCCATGGGCAATCTCCATAGGAGAAGATTGTGGAGGCCAGATTCGCCAGGATAACCATGGATAAATAAAACGGGGTTCCCGAACAACGCGATAACTAACTTTAGCTCCAGAAATATTGTTACCTGCATATGCCTTAGCCATGCCCGTTAACTGGATGGAATCATTTACACTGTATGTTCCTTTCAGTTTTTCAAATTCAACATAGAATTTAGGTCGTTTATATTCTTCCACCTGAATTTCGGTTTCCCCTTCATTTTCTGATGTTGAAATACTGAACCGGCCGGTTAAGCCGGTTGATGGAAGTTTGAATGTTCCGGAAAATGATCCAAAATCATTAGTGGTTACATCCATTGAATCTACCAATTGATAATTGGCATCGTGTAAATAGACTGTGGTTTTATAGTTCGTTTTTACTTCCTTTTCCCCATTCAACCCTGATTCCGCAATAGCTTTGAAATACAAGGTTTGACCGGGCCGATAAATGGCCCGGTCTGTAAAAAAGTAAATTTTAATTTCCTCATCTTTCAATTCTTCTTTGTCTCTCAGGGGATAATAATCGTAATCATACATCCAGTCATTCATAAGTAAGCGATCATTACCGTAATTGATCTCTACCTGGAAATTATTGCGGTCTTTCTGATCTTTCCTGCCCATAATTACCAGGCCATTTGCATCAGCAGTATATTGGCCTTGTCTTTCTTTTATGTTACGGGATGTATTGTAATTATATCGTTGCCTCCATACCTGCATATTGGCACCGGATAAAGGTTGACCGGTTTCGCGGTGCAGAATAAAAAAATGTTGCTGGTTGTTTATAAAACTTATATTGGATACATAAAATAAACGGGCACCCATAACCGTAGAAGAAATGTTGAAATTTATATCCGAAGAAGCTACCAGTATATATTCGCCCATTGGTAACCCATCTGCTTTTACTTCTACAGAATGTTGCTGCAAATCATTTGTGGCAGGCAGTTCCTGTTGCCATGATTTGAAAGAATTTGCAGCGACCAGGGTTTTCCAAAAATTTTCGTCACCATAATCCGTCCATTCTTCTTTCATTTTCTCAGTTGGTCTGACCAGCTTAAAATATAGGGTGGGAATATTTTTATATTGAACAAAAACCCGGAAAGGTTTTGCCGGTAGATTTACTTTTTCAACCTGGAACTGCAGATTTTTTTCATTGATGCTTTGAAGCAGGTTATATGCTTTTATGGCTCCCGATGCTTTAGCATCCTGTTTAATGATGGCCTCTGCCAGTTCTTTGGCTTTTATTCTCGCATAACGGTGGGTGGTATCTCCGTTTGGTTGATATTGACTGGCGAGGTTTTCATACTGCTGGGCTATTAGAAACTTTGCCTCCAATGCCACTGAGTTGCCTGGATATTTTTGTACAATTTGTTCAAGGGCATTTACATATAAACTGTCCTTATGAATCAGTGTAGTATGCTGGTTCACAAAAACGATTCGTGCAACATCTGCATCAATAAGGGCATCGGGAGTTTTATCATTGAGATGAAAGGCCAGCATGCGCTGGTAAATTTTCAAAGCATTATAATGATTGGAAAGGGTATCTTCTGTTTTAAAATCATGCTGGGCAAATTGGGATGCTTCTGAAAATAAATGCTCATCATCTAATTTAAATGCATACACTGGTTTATGGATATCTCTTTCCTCATTGGTAAAATAAGTCAATGCCTGATGAGCCAATAAGTCGTAAAGCGTTGGGCGGAGATTACGTGAATTTCCTTTAACAATAATGGCATCATAAGGTGGAAGCGGCGTTTTTTGCAAAAGGTTTTCAGGGTGCAAAGATTGTTTGAATAATTGGGTAATCTTTTGATGAAAATCTTCGGCAGTCCATGTATTAATATCATCTTTTATAAAACCAGTGGTTGCTGTACGATTGTACATTTGCCAGCGATGTTGCTGAAAATAATTCCAATACAAATTAGCCTGCAGGCTTTTTAATAAGGAAGTAACCGGTTCTTTTGATTCGAGGATCTCTTTTTCAATATCCGCAATGGCCAACGCCTGGTTGTTTTCCCGGGTTTCCTGTTGTAAACCGTTTATATAAATCAATGACTTTATAACCTGTGCATCCTGTTTTTCTTTTTTAGCCAGGTCATAGATCTTCCTTACTTCCGCCAATGCTGATTGAGGTAATTGTTTTTTTACCAGTTCCTCTACTTTTTTCCATTGAATTTCATAATTCTGAATGGATTGTTGTGCATTCATATAAGTTGAACAAAAAATCATTAAACAAAAAATGGCTAACCTGTATATGCTTTTTAACATCATTGTACGATTATAAATTTTATGATACTCTTTCAGATGCAATGAACGGGTGTTTTACATAAATGAAGCTGATGATTTCTAATTTGAAGAAATTTAAAGGTAAAAAACATCTCCCCACTTATTTTCCCTCTCAAAATTCTTTGTAAAAAAAAACCTTCCCGTTAAGAGAAGGTTTATATCCTTTGTTAAAAAAATTATTTCATTACTTCTGCCATTCGTTTTCCAATATCTGCAGGGCTTTTAACCACATGGATTCCACATTCTTCCATAATTTTCATTTTAGCGGCTGCGGTATCTTCTGCTCCACCGATGATGGCACCTGCATGTCCCATTCTGCGGCCTGGAGGCGCAGTTTGACCTGCGATAAATCCAACTACGGGTTTCTTATTTCCCTGTTCTTTAATATAACGTGCAGCCTCGGCTTCCATACCACCACCAATTTCTCCGATCATTACGATGGCATCCGTTTCATTATCATTCATAAATAATTCTATGGCCTCTTTGGTTGTAGTACCAATAATCGGATCGCCACCAATACCAACGGCTGTTGAAATTCCTAAACCAGCTTTGGCTACCTGGTCCGCAGCTTCGTAAGTCAGTGTTCCTGATTTAGAAACAATTCCTATTCTACCTTTCTTAAAAACAAACCCAGGCATGATACCTACTTTGCATTCATCTGCCGTAATAACACCAGGGCAATTTGGTCCTATCAGTCGCGTGCCGGTACCTTGTAAATAATTGTTCACTTTTATCATATCCTGAGTAGGGATGCCTTCAGTGATACAAACTACTAATTTGATCCCTGCTTCGGTTGCTTCCATAATAGCATCTGCTGCAAATGATGGAGGTACAAAAATGATTGAAACATCAGCACCAGTACTTTTTACACAATCTTCGACGGTATTGAATACAGGTTTATCAAGATGCGTATTTCCACCTTTGCCCGGTGTTACACCACCCACGAGATTGGTTCCATATTCAATCATTTGAGTAGCATGAAAAGTACCTTCAGTACCAGTAAAACCCTGCACCAGGATCTTTGAATTTTTATTGATAAGAATACTCATTGACTAAGTTATTTTCGAGTTTTATTTTCCGGTAAAAGTGGTGCAAAACTAAGGAATTAGATCGAATGGTAAACCATGGATGTCCTTTTGAAATTAGCGCCTTTTATAATCTGCCTTTAGATAAATTCAGTCTTATTTCAGATATCCCCATGTAAGCGAGCCATGATAAGTTTGCCAATCGGCTTTGACATTGCCTTTCAGCGGTTCTATCATAATGGATGTCACCATCCATTCTCCGAGTGAGCTGATAAAAAAAGTTACTTCACCCTCCTCATCAGTATCTAATGTGTGAATAGAAATTTTTTCATTTAACCGGTGCCAGACTTTTACAGGAGCATATCTTAATGGCTTTCCTTTGAACAAAATTTTTACCTTAAAATCGCCATCTTTTGTTAAGGAATATGGGTTATCAGCAGGAATGATATCGATCGGCAAACCTGTTTTTTTGGAATAAGTTTTATCCGTTTTAGTGCCTACCTGGAAAATGGTTTTTGCACAACGCTGGTAATTTTCTCTTCCTAATTTAGTTGAAGCGCCGGCAGCCTTTCTTTCTTCAATAATATCGGTAAGCCTGTTTTCAGCCAGGTAATGTTCAAATTCAGTTGCATTTAATTCCCGTGTGGCAACTTTAGAATGAAAAGCAAGCATGGCCGTACCTTCATCAATAACAGAAATATTTAAAGAATCGCCGGGCAGGGTTGATATATGTTGATTGCAACTATCATTTACATCAGACCAATAAAAAAATAAACTGTGGATTTTTGAACGGTTGCCCTCCCAGTTTTTACCATTAAAATTATCCCCTGTAAAGAACCGCACATTAACCGTTTCGCCGGAATTATAAATAAATTTATTCGGCATGATCCAAAACTCATTTCCCTGCAATAAAAAGGAAGTGAGCATGACCGTTATAAAAACCAGGCATTTTTTCATCAGGCAGGTTTAATATTTTAATCAGGGTCTATCAGTGGATCGGCATCTTTGTGGGTCAGTTCACTCATATCCCGCTCATTGGGAATTTTACCGGTTTCTTCAAGCATCCGCATATCTTTTGCGTCTTTCAAAAATTCCGAAGCAAAAATAAAGTCGTTCAATTTATCATTTTTACTGAAAATGATTTCTTTATTATTTCCTTCCCATTCCTTTTCCCCCTGATGCATATATAAAATGGAATCGCCCATTTCCATTACACTGTTCATATCATGAGTATTAACAATGGTGGTTATTTTAAATTCTTTGGTGATCTCCATAATCAGTTTGTCGATGATCATAGAGGTTAACGGATCCAGTCCTGAATTGGGTTCATCGCAAAAAAGATATTTTGGATTTAAAACTACTGCCCTGGCAATGCCCACCCTTTTTTTCATTCCACCACTTACTTCGGACGGAAATTTTTTGTTTGTTCCTTTTAGTTCCACTCTTTCCAATACTTCATTAACACGTTCCAGCTTTTTTTTATAATTCCATTTGGTGAACATTTCCAATGGGAACATCACATTTTGTTCAACCGTCAGGCTGTCAAATAATGCGGAACCCTGGAAAAGCATGCCGATCTGTGTGCGGATCTCCTTCTTTTCTTCATCATTCATTTTGATAAAATCATGACCATCATATAAAACTTCCCCGGCATCAGGAAGAAATAATCCTACCATGCATTTCATCAGAACGGTTTTACCGCTTCCGCTTGACCCGATGATCAAATTGCACTGACCGGGTTTCATAACGCTGGAGACATCATTAATAACCTGCACATTTTCAAAACCTTTACTTATATTTTTTAATTCAATCATTTTTTATTAAGTTATAATAACAATGCCGACAGTAAATAGTCTGCAAAAAGGATCAATATGCAACTTACTACAACAGCCTTGGTACTGGACCTACCGATTTCTAAAGAACCACCAGTAACATAATATCCAAAAAAAGAAGAAATACTGGAAATAATAAATGCGAATGTATATGCTTTAACCATGCAGAATACAGCATTATATGGAAGAAATCCCTCCAACAAACCTTTATCATAAGTACTGGCTGATAAAATGCCAGCTGCTGTACCGGCTAACCTTCCTCCATAAATACCTAAAACTGCAGCAATGACAACCAACATGGGTATTACTACCATAGAGGCTAAAATTTTTGGTCCGATCAAATAAGCTTTGGTATTTATCCCCATGATCTCCAGGGCATCTATTTGTTCGCTAACTCTCATATTTCCTAATTCACTGGCAATCTTGCTTCCTACCACACCTGCCAATACAATACTAACCAGGGTAGGAGCAAACTCCAGGATTACCGTATCCCTTACGATTTGTGCGATTGTGGATTTAGGGATTAATGGACTTACTAATTGATAGGCTGTTTGGACGGCGGAAACTGCTCCCATAAATACGGAAATTATAGCTACTATGCCTAATGATCCTATACCTATATCGGAACACTGATGCATGAATTCTTTCCAATACATCTTAAAGTTTTCCGGCATGGAAAACATGCCCTTGATCATAAGTATGTAACGACCAAAATCCGATATGAATTTCTTCATTGAAAAAATCTCCCTGGATATTATTTAAAAATTAAAGATACAAAGGCCTAACTAGGATACTACCTTATGAAAAAATTGTTCCTTCTATTATCATGATTAGATTTCCTTATTGTTTTTTTTCGATCTTTTCCACCAACTGGATTTTTTGACTATATCTACCGGGCTTATTTTACATTTTTGTTGCGCATCCACTACGGCTATAATGGCCATATTGATAATACTTCTTACAGAACTTCCTAACTGTAATATATGAACGGGTTTTTTAAGTCCCATTAAAATGGGTCCTACGGCATCACCTGTTCCTAATTCCTTCAATAAGTTGTAAGTAACATTTCCTGCTGCCAGGTTTGGAAATATTAATGTATTTGCATCCTGGCCTATTAATTCGGAAAATGGGTAGTTCTCTTTCAAAATTTCCTGGTTAAAAGCAAGGCTGGCCTGCATTTCACCATCTACAATAAGCGAAGGCATTTTTTGTTTAACGATTTTGCGTGCTTCTGCTACAAGTCTTGCCTCAGGTGAGTTGCTACTCCCGAAATTAGAATAACTGAGCATAGCTATGCGTGGAACAATGTTAAAGGCGCTGACTTCCCTGGCTGCCAGTATGGTAATATCAGCCAATTCTTCAGCAGTAGGATTGAAACTTACCGTTGTATCTGCCAGAAACAAAGGCCCCTTTTTAGTAAGAATCATATACATTCCTGCAATGTTCTTAACTCCGTCCTCAGTTCCTATTGTATGTATGGCGGGCCGGATAGTATCCGGGTAATTTTTAGATAAACCAGATATCATAGCATCAGCATCTCCGGTTTCCACCATCATGCAGCCAAAATAATTACGATCCCGCATTACTTTTTTTGCTTCATAGGCATTCAGGCCTTTGCGCTGACGTTTTTTAAATAACAGATCGCCATAGTAATTTCTTTTTTCCTCCATGGCTTCGCCTCTTTGATCAATAATCGGGATATGATCAATTTCCAACCCATTGTCGGCGGCCAGCTTTTTAATCTTAGCTTCATCACCTAACAATATGGGATAGCCGATTCCTTCATCGTATACAATGGAAGCGGCTTTCAGGATCCTTGCATTATCAGCGTCAGCAAAAACAATTCTTCTTGGATCGCGTCGGGCCTTGTTACCTAAAATTCGTAATACCTGGTTATCTAATCCAAGTCTTTTATTCAAGTCATTTTTATATGCTTCCCAATCAAGAATGGGAAACTTGGCTACGCCACTTTCCATGGCTGCTTTGGCCACAGCAGGAGCCACTGTTTCTAACAACCGGGGATCAACGGGTTTGGGTATAATATAATTTGGGCCAAATAATATATTTTGTTCATTGTATGCCATGTTCACCATATCCGGCACGGGGGATTTGGCTAAGGCGGCCAAAGCCTTTACGGCTGCCAGTTTCATTTCTTCATTAATATGCATTGCTCTTACATCGAGTGCCCCACGAAATATATATGGGAATCCCAATACATTATTTACCTGGTTGGGATAATCACTCCGGCCGGTGGCCATGATCACATCTTTTCGCGCTTTAGTGGCAGCCTCATAAGTTATTTCAGGGTCGGGATTAGCCATAGCAAATACTATGGGATTTTTTGCCATGCTTTTAACCATTTGAGGTGTAACTACATTTCCGATGCTTAATCCAATAAATACATCGGCATCTTTCATGGCATCATCCAATGAAATTTCATCTTTTGCATTGGCGAATTTGAGTTTAAAATTTTCCAGGTCTGTACGGCCTTTATGCAAAACACCTTTGCGGTCAAACACCAGGAAGTTTTCATGTTTGGCTCCCAATGATTCGTATAATTGAATACAAGCCATAGCAGCAGCACCGGCGCCATTAACCACAAACCGCACTTTTTCTATTTTCTTTTTTTGAACTTGTAAAGCATTTAATAAAGCTGCTGCACTAATGATAGCAGTGCCATGCTGGTCATCATGCATTACCGGAATGTTCATTTCCTCCTTCAGCTTTTTTTCGATGTAAAAACATTCAGGAGCTTTGATATCTTCCAGGTTAATACCTCCAAATGTGGGTTCAAGGGCTTTTACAATCTGAACAAATTTTTCAGGATCTTTTTCATTGATCTCTATATCAAAAACATCAATGTCCGCAAAAATCTTAAATAGAACACCCTTACCTTCCATTACAGGTTTACTTGCTTCGGGTCCTATATCGCCCAAACCTAATACTGCCGTTCCATTGGTAATCACAGCTACCAGGTTGCCTTTAGCAGTATACTTATAAACTTCCTCAATATTTTCAGCTATTTCTTTGCAGGGTTCTGCAACGCCAGGTGAATATGCAAGGGAAAGATCTCTTTGTGTTTTAGCTTCTTTGGTAGGGATTACTTCAATTTTTCCTGGCCTGCCTTTAGAATGATATTCTAATGCCTGTTGCTTCCTTAATTCTTTTGCCATGTTTTGGATTTAATAATAAGAACCATGGGTTGGTATTTTTTAGGTTTCTCGTCCAACACCATGTTCATTTGGCGTGCAATTTACAAAAATATGATACCCTTCGTTGGTAAGTTTGTAGTGGTTATATTTGAAAACCCTTAAATCATTTATAGTGCTGCATGACAAATTCAAAAATTATTGAGACAAACAACTTAAGCTTTTCTTTTAAAAAGGGATCAAAAACACTTGATAATGTAAATATGTCGGTAACTGCCGGTAGCATTTATGGTTTTTTAGGTCCTAATGGAGCAGGAAAAACAACTACATTAAGATTGTTGATAGGGTTGCTAAGAAATCAACATGGGAGTATTAAACTATTCGGGCAGGAATTTTACCAGCACCGGCTGGAAGTTTTAAAGAAAACAGGATCGCTGATAGAACAACCATCTCTTTACCAACACCTTACTGCCAAAGAAAACCTTGAAGTTTACAGAGGTATTTATGATTGTGAAAAAAAAAGAATCGGGGAAGTATTAGAACTCGTTGACCTGAATAAAACCGGTAGTAAAAAGACCAAACAGTTTTCTTTAGGTATGAAGCAAAGGCTGTCTATAGCTGTAGCACTTTTACATAATCCCGAGCTCCTTATTCTTGATGAACCAACCAATGGACTTGATCCCAATGGAATAATTGAAACACGGGAGCTTTTAAAAAAAATGAACCGGGAAAATGGCACTACCATTTTAGTAAGCAGTCATTTACTTCCGGAAGTTGAAAAAATGGCTTCGCATGTTGGCATTATACACCAGGGAAAATTATTATTCCAGGGGAGCTTACCTGAATTACAATTATTAAAAAAGAAACAAACTATCCTGGAAATCGAGACCAATGATCTGCCCCGGACAATGGACATTTTAAAATCAAAATTCGAGATACAGCATTCTGCTAATATTGTTTTAATACCATTCAAGGATAATGCAACGAATGCTGCAATTAATAAAATGCTGGTTGAACAAGGAATTGACGTGTATTCCATACATAGTCGCCACAGTGATCTTGAACAATTATTTATGGATATAACTGCTAACAACATATGAATTTTATTACAAGTACCAGGGCTGAACTTTTAAAAACAAAAAGAAGTGCAGCTTTCTGGCTAAGTGTTTTAGGCGCTTTATTTATACCGGCCATTTTTTTCCTGATGTATTATTTTAAGCCCGAAGTTTTTATACCCATGTTAAAAGAGGATCCATGGCGTATTCACTTTATCAGGGGATGGCAATCTTTATCCGCTTTTTTATTACCCATGTTTATAATTTTAATATGCAGTTTGATTCCACAAATTGAATTTAAAAACAATACCTGGAAGCAGGTATTCGCTTCTCCACAATCCTATGGGAATATATTTTTTTCCAAGTTTTTGACTATTCACCTCATGATCCTTTTTTGCTTTTTATTATTTACTCTATTCATGATATTTTCAGCATTATTAGTTAACCTGTTTAATAATAAATTTTCATTTTCAGATAACTCAATTGATTTTGCTGCATTATTCAAATTGATATTTAAAACCTATGTTTCTATTTTAGGAATCAGTGCGATCCAGTATTGGTTAAGCTTAAGGTTCAAAAATTTCATCGCACCGATTGGTATCGGTTTAGGTTTTTTAATAACCAGTCTTATTATTATGCAATGGGAACATATATTTAAAGTTCCATATGCCTTTCCGATTCTGACTTTATCTTCGGCAATGAATAATGCGGGGAAATGGCTTGAAAATCATGAGCTTAATTCTATTGGCTATTTTGTGGTGTTTACCTTCATTGCCTTTTTGGATTTAAAATTTAGAAAAGAAAAAGGATGATAGAACTATAAATCCCTATTTTATTTAATAAATGTACATTCTGTTAAAACAGTGTTCAAGCATTGATTTATCATTTCACTAACCATTTTAGCGGCAATAAAACGTAATTTTAAAATTCACCCACATCCAAATTTAAAAAATGAAAATAAAATTGATACCCGCGATAATGGTAATTCTTTTTTTTGCAGTATCCTGTAAAAAAGAAAATTCCAATCCAAATTCTACACCCCCGGCTCCGCCTGCAGCAGTGGATAAGATAAAGGATACAAGTATATTGTATGCAAGAGATATTTACCTGTGGAATACACAAATACCTACCACCTTTAATGCACAAAATTATAGTGATCCTAATGCGATTATGGAGGCTATTCGTTCCTATAGTATTGAACCGGGTTTTACTGCACCTGTTGACAGGTGGAGCTTTGCTGCCAAAAAATCGGATTGGGATAATGTTAGTTCCGGGATCAGTAAAGATTTTGGAATGAATATTTTCTTTCACGCAGAGGGGGACCTGAGAGTTCGTTTTGCAGAAATTGAATCTCCTGCTGGTGTAGCAGGAATAAAAAGGGGCTGGCGTATAACGAAAATCAATGGCAATACAAATATGACCACTGCAAATGCAAATTTCATCGTGAATGCCATTTATGGTGGCGGTAATTCCGTTGATATTACCTTTCAAAAACCTGACGGAAGTTCCACGGATATTAATCTCGCCGCCGGTAGTTACCAGGAGCATCCCATATTTTTAGATACCATATATACAGTTGCCGGTAAAAAAGCAGGTTATATGGTTTTCAATTCTTTTTTGGGTGATACAACAGAAATGTATAATCGGTTCAGCCAAACATTCAGCAAATTTTCTCAACAAAATGTTGATGATGTAATTATAGACTTGCGTTATAATGGAGGTGGTTATGTTTCTGTACAGGATAAACTGGCTAATTACTTATTACCCAGTGCAGCTAACGGGCAAATTTTAATGAAGCAGGAATTTAATAGTATTTATGCTCAATGGAATTCTTCCACAACCGTAAATAAGATTGGACCATTAAACTTACCAAGAGTATTTATAATTGTTAGTAGTAGTTCTGCATCAGCCAGTGAATTGTTGATCAATAACCTGAAACCTTATATGGAAGTTATTCTTGTTGGTCCTTCAAAAACCTATGGTAAGCCAGTTGGATATTTCCCTATTCCCGTAGGGGAATGGTATATTTTCCCGGTTTCATTCCGTTCAACCAATAAAAGCGGACAGGGAAATTATTTTGATGGGTTTGCTTTGAATAAGCAGGTAGCAGATGGCATAGATAAAGATTGGGGTGATATTACAGAAACTTCATTGGCCAGCGTTTTGAAATATGTTGGCACCGGGGGTTTCCGTGCTAATATGGAGCCAAGGACTAATCAATTCCAGGCTGATCCTGTTGTAGTAAATGCTAATAATATTCTGGATCAACCTTCTTTTAAAGGAATGGTGGATAAAAGACCTTTTTAATAGTCTTTAATTAAATGAAAGAGTTCCGGGTTTTCCCGGAGCTTTTTTTTTGCCATTTTTTGAACTTTAACTTTATAAATTTTTAATGGTTGCAGTTGCTCCCAGCCAGGCCATAATTCCCATTCCAACTTCGATAGCGTCTTCATCAATATTAAATAAAGGAGTATGCACGCCCGATGTAATACCTCTTTCTTTATTACCGGTTCCTAACCTGAAAAAACACCCTGGAATTTTTTGACAGTAAAAGCCAAAGTCTTCTGCACCCATACGCATTTCGGTTTTTTCTACCAGGTCAGCGGAAAGAAATTTTTCTGCGCTTACTCTTGCCTGTTGGGACAATATTTCATCATTGATCACAGCCGGATAACCTACATCAATATGGATATCCAGTTTTGCTCCCATACCGTTAACAATGTCTTCAGATAATTTTTTAATTCTCTCATGTGCTTTATACCGCCATGTTTCATCCATAGCCCTGAATGTGCCCATCAATTTAACTTCGCCCGGGATAACATTGGTTGTAAAACCGCCATGAAAAGATGTGATGGATAGAACAGAAGGAGAAAACGGATCACTGTTGCGGCTAATGACCTGCTGTAAAGCGACCACTAATTGAGAAGCTACTAAAATGGTATCAACCGTGGTGTGTGGCGCCGCGGCATGACCGCCACTTCCTGAAATGGTGATGTATATTTCATCCGCACTCGCCATAACCTTACCACCACGAAAACTGAGTTTACCGGTTTCAAGTTGGGGATTTACATGCATACCAAATATGGCTTGCGGCTCAGGATTTTCTAAAACATTTTCTTTGATCATTAAACTGGCACCGCCCGGATTTTTTTCCTCGCCCGGTTGAAAGATCAATTTGATAGTGCCCTCCCAATCTTCTTTTGTTTCGACTAAAATTTTTGCTGCACCCAGCAGGCAGGTTGTATGCACATCGTGCCCGCAGGCATGCATTATACCGGGGTTTTTAGATCTATATGGAATATCATTCTGTTCCTGGATTGGTAAGGCATCCATATCAGCTCTGAGTGCAATAATTCTTTTAGATGGATTTTTACCTTCAATCAAACCCACTACGCCGGTGGTAGCTTTTATTTGGAATGGTATGCCGAAGGAAGTTAATTTTTCCTGTACGAATTTTGATGTTTCATATTCCTGGTAACTAAGTTCAGGATTTGCATGCAGGTGATGCCTGATTTTAATAAACTCCGGAGAGTATTTTTTGGCTAATGATTTAATATCTTCTTTAAGCATAAAACGAGGTCCCTCACATTATTTTTAGCAGAGAGTAGCCAAAAATAAAAAATCCACCGGGAGCACTGGTGGATTTTTTAAAATTATATATTGCTTATTAAAGTTCTTCGTTTTGTTCAGGCTTGATTTCTATAACATCGTTCATGATAAAAACACCTTTGGGAAAGAATACATTTAACCTTTTTCGGTATTCATCAGCCTCATCACGGGTTTTGAAATTTCCAGCTTTCAATTTGAAAAATGGAGATTGATAAAGCAAGTAAGCTTTTAATTCAGGAAAATAAGTGTAAACCTGGGTTTTCGCCAAAATGGCTTCGTCTCTTTTATTCGTGTTGATCACCATAAGGCGATATCCTTTCATAGACCTTCGAGCCATCCGGCTGGTTTCTTCATTAATCTGAATTTGTTTTTTAACTAAAAGGTCTAAACGCGGATCTTTATGAACCACTACCATTCCACTTGTATCAATTTGAGTATTTGAATCTTGTGCAGTTCCGTTTTTGATTATCAGGAAACTTATTACCAGCATTAAAATGATCCTGTTTGTATGCTTCATATAATTTATATATTCAAAAATGATTCCAAATTCTACTGCTTCCAGGGATTAATTGCTTAAAGCATTTTCTTCATTAGCAATTTTTACACTGGCACTGCATCCAAGTCTATCAGCACCTGCATCTGCCAGTTTTTTGGCAAATACGTAATCTCTTATCCCTCCTGACGCCTTAATTTGGACAGTAGACGGCAAATACCTGCGCATCAGTTGCACCGCCTCCAGGGTTGCTCCTCTTTCTGCATAACCAGTAGACGTTTTCAGAAAATCAATACTGAGCGGTCCAAATACTTTACAACATTGAATTATTTCTTCATCTGTTAATTCGCCACTTTCAATAATAACTTTAATGATCTTGTTTTTTTGATGGCAAATATTGGTAAGCATGCTGACCTCCTTTTCCAGGAAATCCCAATCATTCATGCGCAGGGCAATCAGATTAATTACCATATCAAGTTCCTGGGCTCCATCCACAATAGCCAATAATATTTCAGCAACTTTGCTTTCCGTTGCTGAATAACCAAAAGGGAATCCAATAACCGTTGCTATTTTAATATTGGTAGGAGCTAAAATAGTTGCTGCTCTTTTTACAAATGGCGGGGGAATACAAACAGCAGCAAAATGATGTTCAAGTGCTTCCGAACACAATTGTTCAATATCTTTAAGCGTGGTTAAAGGCTTAAGTATTGTATGATCTATCAAGGATGAAATTTTCATGCAGGTTTTCTTTACATTCAGCGTCACATTACACAATTATTCAAAACATTTACCAAAAAAATAAACGTTTTTGCAAACGTATTCAACAGATTGTTTGTTGAAATACAAAATAAGATAAACATAACTGATATGCGAAGATTAAAAAAGATTGTTTGTTTAACATTACTCTGTTGCTGTATTGTTGTAATACATGCCCAGGAAACTTTCCCGGTAAATGGGGTGGCTGATCCGCGCCATGGTTACTATGCATTTACAGATGCAACGATTGTAAAGGATGCAGGTACAACATTAAAAAATGCTACCCTGGTTATTAAAGACGGTCGCATTGTAACAGTAGGAACCAATATTTCTGTTCCTAAAGGAGCCGTAGAAATAAATTGTTCCGGCAAATACATCTATCCCTCCTTTATTGATCTGTATGCAGATTATGGAACTGAAGTACCGGAAATTGCCGGAGGTTTTAGATTTGGCCAGCCTGCGCAATTGGAATCAAATAGTAAAGGCGCCACTGGTTGGAACCAGGCTATAAAAAGTGAAGCCGATGCATACAAGGTTTTTGTAGCAGATGAGAAAAAAGCAAAACCTCTACGGGATGCTGGTTTCGGAACTGTTTTGTCGCATGTACGTGATGGCATTGCCCGTGGAACCGGTACCCTGGTAACCTTAGCAGAGGCTAAAGAAAATCTGGTGATCCTGAAAGACAGGGCATCCGCACATTACTCTTTTAATAAAGGAAGCTCCACCCAATCATATCCATCTTCCCTCATGGGTTCCATTGCATTATTACGCCAGACTTTTTTAGATGCACAATGGTATAAAAACAAACCAGCAAAAGAAGGATATAATATGAGCCTTGAAGCCTGGAATAAAAATTTGTCTTTACCCCAAATTTTTGATGCTTCCGATAAATGGAACAGCCTTCGTGCAGACAGGATCGGTGATGAATTTGGTGTACAATATATTATTAAAGCGGGTGCCAACGAATATCAGCGCATCAAAGAAATGGCTGGTACAAAAGCAACCTTCATTTTACCATTAAATTATCCGCAAGCCCAGGATGTAGAAGATCCAAACGATGCAAGGTTTGTTTCATTGGGAGATTTAAAACATTGGGAAATGGCTGCAACCATTGCAGGTGCTTTTGATAAAGCGGGAATACCATTTTGCCTGACTACCGCTGATTTGAAAGAAGTAAAAACTTTCTGGTCAAATTTGAGACAGGCATTTACATATGGTTTATCGGAAGATGCTGCATTAACAGCATTAACAAAAACACCGGCAACCATATTAGGTGTTTATGACCAGGTGGGAAGTATAGAAACAGGTAAATGGGCCAATTTTCTGATTACTTCAGGTCCTGTGTTCGAGGAAAAATCTACTTTATTGCAAAACTGGATCCAGGGAAAAAAATATAATATTAAAGAAGATGGTTGGCAAGATCCTCGCGGAACTTATAAACTGGTATTAAATACACCAGGCAGTCCTTCAAATTATACACTCGATTTACAGAGCAACAATGCAGCAAATGTGATTGGAAAAGATACGGTAACTTCTAAATTTTATTTCGATGGCCGCCAGGTGCGCATCAATTTTGCACCAGAAAGAGAAGGCGAAGAAATTTATAGGCTAAGTGGTATCAATACCAATAATACATGGACCGGTGTGGGAGAAGATACACTTGGGAACACTTTTACGTGGACTGCCGTTTATGAACAAGCGAAAAAAGATACAGCCCAAATATCCGGGAAAAAAGATAATGGAACTATAGGAAAAGTAATTTATCCTTTTATTCCGTTTGGTTGGGAAGAAGGTGAAGCACCTAAGCAGGAAACAATTCTGATCAGGAATGCTACTATTTGGACCAATGAGCAGGATGGCGTGATTGAGAATGGAGATGTATTAATTAAAAATGGGAAACTTGCTGGTGTAGGAAAAAATTTAAGCGATGCATCTGCCAGGATAATTGATGGAACCGGAAAACATGTTACAGCAGGTATTATTGATGAACATTCCCATATTGCGGCTGCTTCAATTAATGAAGGTGGTCAGAGTGTGACTTCTGAAGTACGCATAGCTGATAATTTAAATCCTGACGATATCAATATTTATCGCCAGTTAAGTGGAGGTGTTACCACTTCACACATTCTGCACGGCTCAGCAAATGTGATTGGCGGACAAACGCAATTGATTAAGTTGAGATGGGGTGGCAATGACGAAGATTTGAAATTTAAAAACTGGACCGGCCAGATCAAATTCGCACTGGGTGAAAACGTTAAAAGATCTTCTTCTTCCCAGGGAAATAATCGCTACCCCGATTCCCGCATGGGTGTGAACCAGGTTTTGATAGATGCATTTACTAGGGCAAAACAATATGAGAAGGAATGGAAATTTTTCGAAGCCAATAAAAGCAAAAAGGGAATCTTAGCTCCCCGTCGCGACCTGGAGTTGGATGCGTTGGTAGAAATATTGAATGATAAACGATATATAACCTGTCACTCTTACGTGCAAAGCGAGATCAATGCCGCCATGGATGTAGCTAACAAAATGGGCTATAAGGTGAATACATTTACGCATATTCTTGAGGGTTATAAAGTGGCCGACAAAATGAAAGCCCATGGTGCAAATGTTTCGACATTTTCTGACTGGTGGGCTTATAAAATGGAAGTGCAGGATGCAATTCCATACAATGCGGCCATTATGCATAATGTAGGTTTAAATGTTGCCATTAATTCTGATGATGCTGAAATGGCCCGTCGCCTGAACCAGGAAGCTGCCAAGATTGTAAAATATGGCGGTGTGAGCGAAATAGAAGCTTTGAAAATGGTTACCCTTAACCCGGCAAAAATGTTACATGTTGATGATCGGGTTGGAAGTTTAAAAGCTGGTAAAGATGCCGATGTTGTTGTCTGGAGTGATCATCCTTTAAGCATTTATGCAAAATCATTATATACGATTGTAGATGGAGCTGTTTATTTTGACAGGGATAAAGATGCTGAAATGCAAAAGATAGTTGATGCAGAAAGAATCCGTATCATTAAAAAAATGAACTCGCAAAAACGCAGCGGAGCTCCTGTGCAACCGGCGCAACCATCCTACCAGGTTATGCATTCATGCAGTGATCATGCACATAATCATGGATTGCTTGTAGTGGATGCCGAAGAAGGATATTAATTATAGTAATTTCAAAACATTTTGAGCACCAGATTAATCAATGAGTTTAAAACTAACCCGCAATCAAATTAAAAAATGAAATGAGCCATGATGATGTTTATTCCTGCCAGGATAATTATCTGGCGAATTTCATGTCTGCCGACAGGCAGGCAGGTGACAATTTAAAATAATAATATAAACACATGAAAAAAATAATATCAGCCTTCACCGCCCTGTTTTCCGTGTTATTGGTAATGGCGCAGGCCAATGTTTATCCGGCCGGTCCGCAGATTAATACTACTGTGATCACCAATGCAACCGTTCATATCGGCAACGGGCAGGTGCTGGATCATGCATCTGTGGAATTTAAAAATGGTAAAATCACCCGGGTTGGCGCCGGTATTATCCCTGACCAGGGGGCAAACATTATAGATGCAACAGGCAAACATGTTTACCCAGGGTTGATACTTTCAAATACCAATTTAGGGTTGGTGGAAATTAACAGCGTAAGAGCAACTATTGATTACCGGGAGATCGGGGACTATAATCCAAATGTAAGATCACTGATAGCATATGATACAGATTCTAAAGTGATCAACACGCTTCGCTCCAGTGGTATTTTGCTGGCCAATATTGTGCCGCAGGGAGGCATTCTTTCCGGATCATCTTCAGTAGTGCAATTGGATGCCTGGAACTGGGAAGATGCCGCATATAAAACGGATGGCGGTATACATTTAAATATGCCTTTAATGATGAATCGGCCTTCAAGAGGCTTTGGTGGAGGAGGCGGTCCCCAGCAGCCACCCCGCGATCCGGTAAAAGAGGGCCTGGAAGAAGTAAGCGGCATGAAGTCTTTTTTGATGGAAGCAAAAGCTTATACGGAAAATCCTTCCAAAGAAGAAACCAATTTAAAATTTGAAGCCGTTAAAGGGTTGTTTAATAAATCACAGAAACTGTATGTACATGCCAATACGGTAAGGCAAATGCTGGTGGCCTTAGAATTTGTAAAAGAGTTTAATGTAGATATGGTGATAGTTGGCGGAAGTGAAAGCTGGCAGATAACGGATCTTTTAAAACAAAATAATGTCTCGGTCATTCTTTCATCACCACATAGTTTACCCACATCGGCAGATGATGATGTGGACCAACCGTATAAAACGGCGGCGCAACTACAAAAAGCCGGAGTTCTGTTTGTTATTAATGATAATGATGGCCAAACCCGTGGACGCAATCTGGCTTATGTGGCCGGTACTGCAGCTGCTTATGGACTTACCAAAGAAGAAGCTTTGCAGGCAATTACCCTGAATGCAGCCAAAGTAATGGGCATTGACGATAAAACCGGCAGCCTTGAAGTGGGTAAAGATGCAAACATCATCATCAGCGAAGGCGACATCCTGGATATGCGTACCAGCAATATTACAAATGCGTTTATACAAGGCCGTGATATTAACCTGGATGATAAACAAAAACAATTGAACGAACGCTATAAAAAGAAATACAACCAAAAACCATTTTAAAAGTTTTATGATTTCATTTTAAAACCGCCTCCAACCAGGGGCGGTTTTTTTGTTGCTTCCACCAACACCAGAATAAACAATCATTCAATTCCAAAACGTTATAAAAATTAAAATTAGTTAAGCCGCTAATCAACATATGAAACTATTAAGAAAGTAGGGACAATCTTTCGTAACGCATACATAGGAACCCGATGTTAGCTGCTTTATAAACACAAGTGTATGTAAAAATTCAAATTAAATTGATTTTTGAAAAGCAAACAGTCTGTAATTTTCATCAATACCTTTTAACGAAAAATCCCCAAGATCTGTAAACTCCAGGCCGGTGCCACTTAGTAAATTTTTCACCGACTTTGTGATGAGTATTTGATTGGGTTCTGCTTTACTTAATACCCTTGCAGCAACGTGAACACTAATACCCCCGATATCGCCATCATCAAATAATTCGCATTCCCCTGTATGTATTCCTGCAGTTATCTCAATGTTCAATTTTTTTACTTCATTTCTTATAGCTTCGGCACATCTGACTGCCCTGCTGGGGCCATCAAATGTCAGGAGAAAACCATCACCGGTATTTTTTATTTCTTTACCATTAAATTTAACTATTTCTTTCCTCACTATTTCATTGTGTGCTTCCAATACCTGCATCCATTTTTTATCTCCTTTTGAAGATAATAGGTTTGTGGAATTTACAATATCTGTAAAAAGGATAGTAGAAAGAATCCGGTCGAAGACTTTATTCGGTCTTTCACCGGTGACAAACTCCTGTATTTCTGCCAGAACTGAATAAGAATCATCCGCCCAAAACAAATGATCTTCTCCGGGGAGTTCTACAAACTTTGAACCGGTGATCCGTTCAGCTAAATATTTGCCTTCTTCAATTTGAACATCTTTGTCACCTGTTCTGTATATGAGCAAGGTGGGAACTTGTATCGTATTGAGTATATCAGTAATGTCGGCTTCGGTGTTCATGCGGGCTAAGTCCAGGGCGGCAGAGGGGCTTGCAGATGACCGGAAATAACCTGCAAGCCAATCCATGAACTTAGTATCTTCCGCCAATGAAGGCACAATGCTGCTAAACTCTTTCATGTCGCCGGCCACCCAACTTTCTTCTACCAGTTTATAGAAATCCTGACGCTGTGAGTCAGTTGGACCCCAGGGATAATCCGCCGAATATTTTCGTTTTGCAAAAACACCATATAAAATCAGGGCAATAGTGCGCTGCGGATAGGTAGCAGCAAAAAGCGCACTAACAGAACCTCCCTCTGAATGACCAAAGAGTACGGCGCTGCTTGAGCCCACTGCATCCATCACTGCCCGGATGTCATCCATACGTTCCTCGAGTGATGACAGGTGATTTACCCTGTCTGAAAGACCCGTACCTCTTTTATCAAACAAAATAAGTCTCGAAAATTTGGCAAGACTGGTTAGGAATTCGGTTAACCTTGGTTCTGTCCACATCATGTCAATATTTGACACCCAGCCCGGTATATAAACTATATCAACCGGACCTTCGCCAACTACCTGGAAGGCAATATTGCAGTCGCCACTTTTTGTATACCTGGTTTTGGGTTTCATATTGTCATTTCACATTTAAAGCACTGCCGGTAATTATAATAATCTGTTACAGCATAATGAATAAGCTTTTTCATTTCCTTCACTTTTCTGCTGGGTATGTTGATTTATAAAATTATTAAATTTGATATGACAAAAAACATCTTGCTATGGGGGAAAGCTGACTAACAATTTGGTCATCTTTCTCTTTCAAAATAAATAAGACACAGACCATATTACTTCTTCTTCCCTCAATTAATTAGGTACATAGGATACCAATGTTATGTGCAGTTATTAGGTAATTACTTAAAAACAAGTTTATTATAATAACTGTTTAAAAAAGTATTGTCTTTCAAAAATATTTCTGAATCATCAAAAAGAACTTTTGTCAACACTTTGCGAACGATGTTATCAATTTCGACTGACACTGAAGCTAGATTTTCTCTCTTATCCTTATTCTTTGCTAGTTCTTGTCCGTGAAAAAATTTTGACCTTATATCGTATGCTTCTTTTACTTTTTGGAAATTGGCAAATTTAGTTTCAGCGTCTCCACCCAAATAAAAGGCCGCTCTCTGACAAACCTTATAATTTACTTCTGTCGAATCCGTAGTAAAAACAGTTTCCAAAATTGCTATGTAAATTGAGATTTTTAGAGGTAAGAATGAATTACTTCTTGCCATTACTAAAAAACTCAAAGCTCTCTGTATTCTATTGTTTTCATTATAATCTTGATAATGATAATTTGTGTCTGAAATTATTGGTCTTGTCAAATCGAGTACTAATTCCGGTGCCTTTTTTTTATCCGGCTTGTTATTTTGTAATTCCGTCACCTTTAGAAATATTTTTTCTGCCAATTCTATGTCTTCTAAATTTAGAAGTGTTTCAGAATATTCTCCATTTGCATTGCTTGTATTGGCAATCTTATATCTTGATAAAACAATGTCATCAACATCTGCATAGTATGAATACATTAAACCTGCGTCAATGCAATTGTCTTTCGCAAACCAAATAAAAGAAGATAGTGCATTCAAAGCCGAAAAAGTCTTTGTCGTAGTGATTGTAAAATCTTCTTTGTCCTTTATTTCAAGAAAAGAGAAAAAGAAAGGTTTGTTTATAAACTCCCTTATATTAATATTCCCTATTTGTTTATATAGATGATTATTAAAAATTGCTGAATCTAAATGCTCTTGTCCTGGGAGTAAATTGAAGTATGAAAATTTAAACTGAAAAGGATTCTCAGGAAGTTTACAATGTCTTAAGCTACAAATGATTTTAATTTTCATTAAAGGCTATAAAATTTTACAGTCATTGTCATTTAGGTTGATGCGACTTAATTGCACATAACGGTACGGATAGGCGATGTGGCGGTATTTGAAAATCGTTAGCCGGTAACTGAAGTTGAATTTATAAATGAAAGTTCATTGTTTATTCTATTGCCCGGCGTTATTCGTCTGCCAGTATAGCAGAAAAACGATGTTGCCTGTATTGTTTCGCTTTCTGAGCTTAAACCTTTATTGATATGTGAAGTTGTCCACCCAGTCCGTCTTTAATTATTCTTTGTAACGTTGAAAACCTTATGTCTTTCAAATCTTTTTCCAATTTAGAAATATATGACTTGTTCGTCCCTGCAAGTTCAGCAAGTTGCTCTTGTGTCATCCCTTTTTCTTGCCTTGCCTGTTGAATGAGCACACCTAATTTGAACGCTTCAAATTCTTTGTCGTACTTGTCACGCTTTTTTGTGCCTTTGAGTCCTGCCTTTTCGTCTATAAAGTCGCTAAGGCTTGTGAGATTTTTTTTCTTCATCATACTGCTTTTTAATTTTTTCTGCTTTGTCAAGTTCTTGTTGGGGTGTCTTTTGAGTTTTCTTTTGAAAGCCGTGTCCTATTACCACAAGGTCGTTCTTGTCAAAGAAGCAAACAATCCGATAAATGTTGTTACCTACCTGAACTCTGATTTCATAAAGTCCTTCCGTATTTTCTAAATGTTTGAAATAGATTTCAGGAATTCGGTCAATGCTTTCCACAATCTCAAGTGTCCAAAGAATTTTCTTCTGAACCTTCCAAGTCAAGCTCTCGTAAAATTCTCTGAAATAGTTCTTGTAGAAAAAGAATTCACGTTTTTTGTCCACAAAACAAAAGTAACAAAAGTAGTCCAAATGGACAACTTCATATTTGAGGCGATAGCACGTTTTTTCGTCGGCTTATTTGTTTGCAAAATTAGTTTCTAAAAATTTAAAAATTAAGTCAAAATGTTTTAATGGTTCGGTGTGTCCTCCTTCAACAGCAACATGTTCAAAGTGATGTTTAAACTTGTTAGTTATAAGTCTTATAATCATCTTTTCAGCCATTGGTGTTGAAGGACAAATCTTATCCTGTGTTGCCGATACTAAGAGTATCGGTCCATTAATATTTTCAACCTTTATCAGGGCTTTTTCTTCTGCGATTGTATTTTTAAGCATTGCTTCAAACGTACCTCTTAAATCTCCTTTCATCAAAAATGAAACAGCTTCTTCATTGACAGGTACAAACGGTAATTCCTTTTTTTGATATGTCCAGGTAGATGTAGAAAAGTGATTTGTATTGCCTGGGAAAGTAACATTACTTGCAACTATACCAACAACGCATTTAACGTCTTTGTAATAACTTCCTAAAAGTAATGCCAAATCTGCACCTCTCGAACCGCCAACAATAGCAATTTTTCTTTTGTTTATTTTTTTGTTCCTGGTCGCTACTTCAATGGCATAATGAACATCTTCAATAGCTATTTTTTGCAATGTATCAGGCGTGCCTTTTGCTCCGAAGTAACCAATTGCTAAAAAGGCGTAGCCTTTTTCAATAAATTGGTCTCGTGTTTTTTTCCAATAGTCGCTTGTCCAGGCATTGCCACCTTCCGAACCGCCAAGTCCAACAATTAAAGGCTGATTTTTACCGTTTCCGAGATATAATTTACTCTCGGCATTTGGCGTTGCTAATGTTATTTGAGAAAATGAGTTGGACGAGATAATTATGAAAATTCCAAAAATGAAGTGTTTTAAGTTTTGCATTATATATTTTTAATTTGAAATACAAAATTGAGATTTTTAGTTGTCATAATTTTTGACCTATATCAAAAAATCATTTTCCGGCTCTGATTCTGCTTAATGTTTCTTGTGTAATGCCTAAATACGTTGCTATCATTCCCAAAGGAATACGAGCATATATATCATGATAGGTTGCGCAAAAATGTTCGTATTTTTCTTTTGCGGATGTAAATTTTAAAGATGTTATTCGTTCAATTAAATGACCAAAAATCGTTCCCATAGAAAGGCGGGAATAGCGTTCCATTTCTGGGAAATTTTCTAACAGAAATACAAGGTCGTTTACGTGTAAACAAAAAACATCAGTATTTTCAATTGCGTTGATATAATAAATGTCGAGTTTTCTTTGCATAAAGCTACGTGGCGAATTTACCCATTCGGCTTCACTACAAAAATATTCACTTATTTCTTTTCCGTCTTTGATAAAGTAAGTTCGCAAAAGTCCTTTTTGTATAAAGTAACTTTTAGTGCAAATGGTGTCAGCATTGTGAATGAGTTCACCCTTTTTAAAAGTCTTGAAAACAATTCTTTTAGCAAGTTCAATTTTTAAAGTGTTGCTAAGTTTTATATACTTTTCAAAGTGTCTGAATATTTCGTCTGTCTGTTCGATAGTCTATCAGTTTATTGGTGGTTATGCGGTGCGGTACGCTTCTGACTAACGTTTTATAAGCAGTTTATTTGCAGCCCTAATTCATCAGTCTTATATCAAACTTATGAATAAGCTTTTTCATTTCCTTCACTTTTCTGCTGGGTATGTTGATTTAAAAAATTATTAAATTGAATGACAAAAAACATCTTGCGAAGGGGGAAAGCTGACTAACAATTTGGGCATCTTTCTTTCAAAAGAAATAAAACACAGACCAATTACTTCTGCTTCCTTCAATTAATTAGGTACATTGTCAGTAAGCTTTCATTATTACGGATGAAGTTAAATATGGATTTTCAAATTTAACTATGTCGCCTGCTTTTTTACCTGGTATTAAAAATAGTCTTGCCGAAAGCGCCTTAGAACTATATTTAAGTGATAAGGCAGCTACATCAATAAGTATGTTTTCCAAAACTCGCTTTGGTGTATTACCGGGTAGGGGCACAACATCTAATCCCGTTCCCGAAACAGATGAATACAAAAGAAGTTCCTGTACAGTAAACCTTCCTTCCATTGCTCTTTGAGCTAGCACTATGTCTTCTATTACTGGTAACATTAAACCTGAGTAACCACATTTTTTAATATCCAGATTTTCAGCACATCAGTAATTAATGCACATGTACTTAAAGTAGATGGACTTCCAAAGGGTTGTTTGGAATATGTTTCAATGGCTTGCCCAATACTGGCATCCAACCCCGGAGCGGGTGAAGCATCAATTCCATCGTACTGCCAGTTAAGTGTTTTAGAAATGTTCTCTGCAATATCCTGTATTGGTAGTAAGTTCTTTTCAAGAAACAATTTTAAAGTTTGCCTTGCAGAAGCAGGATTGTTATCTTGTTTGAACGCCTCGGTTATAAGATTGGCTGATTCTAGCCCAATAGCAAAACTATTTATTCCCTCATGAAAAGCCGCAGGAAAAAAAGGAATGCCGGCCGGACAATTTGCAGATGCAGTAAAACGAAAACAAGCCTCCCCTCCGTTTGATTTTGAAATGGCGGTAATAATTTCTGAAGACGCTTTGATTGAATTAAAATGAATTCCTATTGCGTGGGAAGATATCGGCAGGCTGAAACTAATATTCGACGTTGTATGCACAAGCTTTTCTGCCCATTCGCCAATACCTTCCTGGTATTTGTCAGGCGGTAATATCTGTCCAATAGATAGAGAAATATTATTCTGCTGAGCTATTTTATCCAATCTTACAAGAAATGGTAAAGCATCATTATAGGAATTCTGATTCAGGTATTTATAAAGATTTTGGGTACTGATTCTTATTGTTTGTACTTCATAACCTTTAGCAATGTATGCTTGTCTCGCTTTGTTTAAAAATTCAATTGCAGCATGGAATGTTATAGTGTCTGCAAGACTATTCAATGTAATGCCAGCCGTAACGGTTCTTACTCGAAATTGGTGGGTGGTTTTCTGACTGTATAAAACGGTCGTAAAGGAAAACAATAAACAAAGTCCAAAGAGTTTTTTAGTCATGATTTAAAGTTAAGTCTTTGCCATTACAGGCAACGGTTTGTATAGCCACAGTTCAGGGAATTTGGTGCTGGTCCTGCCCGGTGCCAAAGCTAAATTGAAAGAATAAAACTGAAGTTAACGACTAAAGCTCAATAGATATAGTCCAGCCCCTAACCGCAGCTGCCATTTTGCTGATGTACAAGTTTCAATGTCAAGCCCTGACTTTTGGCATTGCATTGTTGTGCGTTCGCCCTGCTTCACTTAGCCATTGTAAAATGTAACTATCAGTGGAACATGGTCACTGTATTTTGCCCAAAAGTCGTATTCTCCAATATCTACCGATTGAAGTTTTTCCAACATGTCAGTTGAGACAAAACAATAGTCAATATGATACGATTTTCCTTTGTGCCGATACATATAAAATGTCGGATGTTCCTCTGTCCCCTGTGTTTGTTTGTGATGAAAATGATAGGTGCTGAAAATTCCTTTGTTCTCCAATTGTTTTACAACACCTGCATGACTACCAAGTCTGTGTTTTTTATAATCCCAAATTGTATTGCTATTCAAGTCTCCAATAAGCATAGTCGGTCGGCCTGTTAACAATTCATCATAGTGACTAATAGCTTTCCAAACTTGAGTAATATATCTTCCGTCCCTGTCGTCTGGATTATATGCCCATATTAGAAATAAATTAAAGTCAAAGTG
>JACCYQ010000036.1 GCA_013696395.1 Chitinophagaceae bacterium | reverse complement strand
GTTTTTTTGTCAACGTTATGAACTTTCATGGCCTGTTCACAAACAGCAAAAATTACTTTATTATTGCCAGCAAGGTTTATTACATCTTTTGCAACAGTTGATTTTCCTGCCTCAACCATAGGTAAGGATTTTCCATAAAACACTACTTCGAGTTTTGCATCCGGGTGCTCCTTTAAAATATTGTTTACCCAGCGAATAACGCGTTGATGAACAACTGTATCACCTGTGGTAATATCAAATACAGCATTATATGGTTTTGACTGAGATAATGTTTCATGATTGACTGCAAATAATACAGTTGCAATGAGGATGAGCTTTTTCACGTTGATAGTTTATACACAAAATTTACGAAAACTATCCCGGAAAAGCCTATAAAAATTTATGGTGAAAGATATTTTACGTAGCTTTTAAGTGTTTTCAAAATTATTTTTCATTTAAAACCTACTGTTATGGATACCAATGAATTTAACCAGGGCACCAATCGCCGGAATTTTTTAGGAACGATTGCAACCGGGGCGGCCGCTATCAGCATATCATCTATAGCGCCCACTATTAATGCTTTCGGGGGTGAAACAAAATCCATCCCTTCAGTTAATGAAGATCCCGAAGAAATGTTTAAAAAAATTACTGGCAAGCACCGGGTAGTTTTTGATGTTACCCAACCGCATGAAATTTATCCATTTGCATGGCCGCGGGTATTTTTAATTACCAATGAAATGACAGGAACCCAGGCAAAGGATTCAAGTGTAGTAGTGGTTCTCAGACATACTGCAATCGGATATGCCATGGATGACAGCGTATGGACTAAATATAATTTGGGAGAAGTGTTTAAAGCCAATGATCCGCAAACGGGAAAGCCTGCCTTGCGTAATCCTTTCTGGAAACCAAAGGCCGGTGATTTTGTAGTACCTGGTTTAGGTGAAGTGATGATTGGAATAAATCACTTGCAGGAAAGCGGCGTATTATTCTGTGTTTGTGAAATGGCTATTACAGTTTATAGTGCAGCCATTGCTGCCGGAAAGAAGTTGGAACCAGCAGTTGTAAAAAAGGATTTTGTGGATAGTTTATTACCCGGCATTCAGGTTGTTCCTTCTGGTGTGTGGGCTTTGGGCAGGGCCCAGGAAAAACAATGTGCCTATATTTTTGCGGGTTAACTGTAGCGAATAATTTTTAGAGAAATGCGGGCTGATCAACGGTCTGCATTTTTTTTTGCCATTGCTTCTTTCGCATTTTTAATAGGGGTGAAAGGACCGTATTTATGTTGAGTTTCACTGAAACTGTCAGCATATGGACCGAAAGGGTGATCGATAGATTTTTTTGAAATATCGGGCCAGTCTTCCTGGAATATTTTTGAAGGTCTTGGTTGGGAGTTTACGAATGCGGCAACATCCCATGCTTCTTCATCGCTTAATTGCGGGTTATGATATTCTACTTCACCACTGGGCATATTGTTTTTTACAAAGCCGGCAAATCTTGACAATCGGAATAAACCGGCTGCAGAAGTGTAACTATTTTCTCCCCACAAAGGCGGGTATATGTAACCGGAAGAATCCGGATTTTTCTGACCCTGTCCATTTGCACCATGACATCGTTGGCAATTATTAATAAAAACATTTTTTCCTTTAATAGTATCTGCGGCCCGATCCAGGTAAGGAATTTCCATAAGGCCGCTTCCCCTGGGGCGTTGTTCTTTTGGAATTCCTTGCCCCAGCCAGTGAAAATAGGCGATAATCGATCTCATTTCTTTACTGTTACTGTCTATGGCTTCGCCATTCAGGCTTCTTTGTAAACAATCATTCACTCTTTTGGGAATGGTTTCAATGGTTCCGCTCCGGCCACGTAAAAGAGGATAGGTTGATGAAACAGCACTATAATTGTTTCCCCATGGAATGGTACCGGCTTCAAGATGACAATTCTGGCAATTCATGCCATTTGTAATCTGGGATACAATACCCTTTGGACCAAGATAATAGGATGTATTAGCTATTAATTCCCGGCCATACAAGGTTAGGGTATCCGTTACCGGTATATTGTATTTATTCCAGCCTCGCCACAAATGTTCTGTTTCCACTTCTGTAGTATTTTCTTCTCCTGACACACATGAATAACAGAGTATGGTTACAACAGGTAAAAGAATATATATTGTATATAAGTAGTTTAGTTTCATTGGTGAGTTATTTAACCCATCTGTGGAAAGCCTTACAGTTTAAAGTTACATGAAATTAAAGATTAGCATATCAGTTAAGGATAAATGGCGATGTTATCATGTTGCCCAATAATGACGGATTCACCATTGCTGAAGAGATCCGGAAAAGAAATCCAGCTATCCCGATTTCGTTTTCAACTGCCAAAGTTCAGACAGAAAATGTTGTAAAAGGTTTTTCCATCGGGGAAATGATTATATCCGTAAACCTTTTAGCGTGGATGAATTGATCGTAAGGATTCATTATACTCTTGATAAAATAAAAGCTGCTGCACTCAAAAACTAAGATAGAAAATGGATCTGCAGAAATTTTATTAAGGGGGAAAATGATTTGGAATGTGTAAGAATTAATCCATGTTTTTTTTCATACAAACACTATCTTCTAATCCAACATAAGGCGGATAGTTTGGTATGATTGTAAAACCTGCACCCAGGTATAATTGTTTGGCTGTATTAAAATGCACACTGGTTTCCAAAACCAGTTCCCGGAAATTCATTTCGGTTGCCCAGGTTTCAAGTTCTTTTAATATTTTTTTTGATAAACCGCGACCCCTGTATGCTTTCTGAACGAACATTCTTTTTACTTCGGCCCTATCGGTACTTATTTTTTTTAAACAACCACTGGCTACAGGAATATCATTATCATACAATACAATAGCATTGGGCATTCCCGCTACATTATTGAATGGATCATAAGTGGCCTGGTCTTCCTGCAATTCATTCCACAACTCATGATCCAATTGCCGGATCAACGAAATAAAATCCGGGTCTTCTGTATGGGTTCGTTTCATAAAAAAAGCTGCAGGCATTTTCAAAAATAAGATTTTGAATAACCTGCAGCGTGCTTTATAAATAATTAATAAAGGGTGCTAAGTGAAATCCTGTTTATTAAAGGATCTGCTACCCTGATCCTTAATTATTATCATTGCCATCAACCTTGTCGCCTACTTTTTGGGCAGCATTTTCCACAGCTTCCCCTGCTTTTTTTACACCACGTTTGGTGGCATCCCAGGCATCTTCAATGGCCCGACCGGTATTGTCAAAAAATTGCCCTGAACGATTAACTACTTCCCCGTCCCGGAGTTCAACAACCTCGTCATTTCTTTTTACTTCGCCATTGCGATATACTACTACATTGTTATCCATCCTGACATCATCATCAGCCTCAACCCATGTATTACCCCTGTATACCATTAATGTCCCGTTGCGATATGATGCGTCTCCATCAGAGGGAGTATAAGTTGTAGTCGTTGTGGTGGTGGTGGTATCTGTGGTTTCATTTGTTTCTGCATTATCGCAGGCAACCAGGCTTGCGGAAATTAATGCAATAGCCAATAAATTTTTCATATAGTTTTAATTTAATTAATAATAAATGATCCGTTTATATTATCGTGCATTTTGACACAATAATCTTGCTGTATGAAAAATTTGTGCCATCTATTTCATAGTTTATTGGGTCAGTTTGATCAAAAAAATAAAAACCGTTTTAAACCAATAAATTTAAAATAATATTACCAGCTTAAAATTTCAGATCATATTCTTGAGCATTTATTATTGTTGATCAAACGCAGATCATGTTCCTTACCCTTTTTGGTAAGAATAATATCCTGAATGCTGCAGTGGAAAAATTAATTTTATTGGCCCAACAACCATTGAAAAGATTAATGACTTTGCACCTGATGACGCTTACCATACCACCCGGAAAAAGCTTAAGGCTGGGACAGGATTTCCAGTCTGTATATCCCGATATGCTGACAAAATTATCAATTGCAGGATTAATTTCTTTACTGGAAAAAAAAGATACTACCCCGGACAGCTTATTGGAAAGTGGTGCCAGGGATTGGGCCAATTTGCCCGATCGCATGCATTTTATTGCTGATTTTTTCCGGTGCTGCCAGCAGGTCAAAGAATTATTTGATGTTCCCTTTACTGAAACCCAGGTAAATAATATGAAAAATGGATTGCCACCGGGCGGGGAATTATAAAATTTAAATAAGTCATTCAGCGAATTAATTTAATATTTTACATCTTATAAATAATTGAACATGGAAAAAAAGACAACTACTGAATCTTTCAAACTTTATGGCGAGAATATGCTTAATAAAATAAAAGAGCTGATCGCTGAAGGAAATATCCGTAAAATAACCATCCTTGATAAGAATGGAAAGGAACTGGCTAATTTCCCCATGTCCATTGGCGTAGTGGGCGCTGTTTTTGCACCGGTGCTGGCCGCCATTGGGGCATTGGCAGCATTGATTGGTGAGTGTACCATTACCGTTGAAAGAGAAGAAGATCAATCATTTCCTCAATAATATAAGGTTAACTTTCAGCAGGTTAGGATCAATTATAAGGTA
>JACCYQ010000146.1 GCA_013696395.1 Chitinophagaceae bacterium | reverse complement strand
AATTATCATCATTTTCAAGAATATATGTTTCAACAGGGTAGTTTATTGCAGCCTGCAAAAGCATGCGACCCAACTGGCCGCCACCTAAAATTCCAATCTTTTTCATAATGGAGAGCAAAGATAAGGGTTGATATTTGAGTGGTTGAAAAGTTGAATGGTTGATTTTGTTGAATATTTGACGGTTTGAAGTTGAATAGAGAATTAGGAAATTGGGAATTGGGCACGATCTTCGACAGGTTTAAACTTCTCAACAATTAAACAATTAAACATTGTAATTAGGTATTGGGATAAATTAATCAACCAATCAACAATATCAACTGATCAACTAAAATCTTAATTTTGTTTCATGCGACCAGATTATCCTCAAAAGCTTTTTAATGACCAGCGGCAGCAATATTTTTTGCTGGTTGAAAGTCTTAGTATGGACCACTGCTATTAAAAAAATTGGCACCCCAGGCGACCGCTTAGTATTTAAAACAATATTGATTTACAGTACAAGTGTGCCCTTCCTACGTCAGGGTAAACTGTGCAAATGACGATGATTTAAAATTTCTATTGCTGATTAAAAAATTATCATGGCAAATCTAACAGTAACACAAACAAATAATGCAACATCAGGACAAACTGATTTTTTACCGTTGCATGGTACCGATTATGTAGAATTTTATGTTGGCAACGCAAAGCAGGCAGCGCATTTTTATATGAGTGCATTTGGTTTCCAGGCTCTGGCTTATGCAGGACCCGAAACAGGAATGAAGGACAGGGTGAGTTATGTTGTCAGGCAACATAAACTAACATTTATGTTAACCACTCCTTTACGCACGGAAAATGAAATTGCCGATCATATTTACAAACATGGTGATGGGGTAAAGACCCTGGCACTAAGTGTTGACGATGCTACGCAAGCATGGGAAGAAACGACTAAACGCGGCGCTTCGAATCATATGAAACCTTTACGGACCAATGATGCTGAAGGTGAAGTGGTGGTGAGTGGAATAAAAACTTATGGCGATACCATTCATTTATTTATCGAAAGAAAAAATTATACTGGCGTTTTTATGCCCGGATTCAAAGCCTGGAATAACCCCCATTATAAGCCTGAAGATACGGGTTTATTATATGTAGATCATTGTGTGGGAAATGTTGGTTGGAACCAGATGAATGTTTGGGTTAAATTTTATGAAGATGTAATGGGTTTTAATAATATTCTGACTTTTGATGATGAAGATATTTCCACAGAATACTCCGCATTAATGAGTAAGGTAATGAGTAGCGGTAATGGATATGTGAAATTCCCCATCAATGAACCGGCTGAAGGAAAAAAGAAAAGCCAGGTAGAAGAATATCTTGAATTTTATAATGGTGAAGGCGTACAACATGTAGCACTTGCAACCAATGATATAGTTAAAACGGTGAGCGCCTTAATGAGCCGTGGTGTGGAATTTTTGAAAGTGCCTACATCTTATTATGATGATCTGACAGATCGGGTTGGTCATATTGATGAAGACCTGGAGCCACTTAAAGAATTAGGCATTTTGGTAGATCGTGACAACGAAGGTTATTTATTACAACTATTCAGCAAACCTGTTGAAGACAGGCCTACTTTATTTTTTGAGATCATTCAACGCAAAGGCGCTAAAAGTTTCGGTAAAGGAAATTTTAAAGCTTTGTTTGAAGCCATAGAAAGGGAACAGGAAGCGAGAGGTAATTTATAATCAATTTTAATTTATAAAACAAGCGGGAAACAACGCAAATATTAACATTAGTTTCCCGTTTCTGTATAACTTATACTATTATTTTTTTTTATTTCAGGCTATATTTACAAGGCTGATCACCTATCTTATAATAAACCATCAATACAGCCCGTTTTTATGATGTTAACTATGAATAGAATTCTGCTAATATTATTTACCAGCCTGATCTTTCAATCTATTTCTGCTCAAAAGGGTGGAACGGCATATACATCTGCATCCACATTTATTGATTATCAAAAAGCCTTTCCACGTGCCAGTGAGGCGATGAACCGGAGAGAAGATACCTTACAAAAGCAATTTGCTCAGAAAAAACTAAAATGGCCGGCCAATTTTATTTATATCAGGTCATTTAAATATGACAGTCAGTTGGAAATCTGGGTTAAGAACAATATCCAGGATACTTTTCAATTATTTAAAACTTACCGGGTTTGTGCACTTGCGGGTACATTAGGTCCCAAAAGAATAGAAGGTGATTACCAGGTACCAGAAGGTTTTTATTATATAAACGAATTCAATCCTAAGAGTTCGTATCATTTATCACTAGGTATCAATTACCCCAATTCATCAGACCGTATTTTAAGCGATGTTCAAAGACCCGGGGGTGATATTTATATTCATGGAAGTTGTGTAACAGTAGGTTGTATTCCGGTAACCGATCCACAAATTGAAGAAATTTATATTCTTTCGGCACATGCAAAAAACCAGGGACAGGATTTTATTCCCGTTCACATTTTCCCTATCCGGTTCACCGTAAAAAGAAGCCAGGATTATCTCAATAACCTGATGTTCAATAATCCCAGCCTTAAGCCTTTTACTGAAAAATTGAAAGAGGTATATAATTATTTTGAACGCTTCAGGCAACTGCCTGTAATTACCACGGATGATAAAGGCCAATATATGGTGCATACCATACATAAGGAAGTTATCAAAACAAAACTAACCAGGCCAAGTGTTGTTCATCGCCAAAGAACTATTACAGAACTGGCAGACGTAGTTCACCAATGGCCCGAATTTCCCGGCGGTGGAAAAGCTTTTTTGTCATACCTGGATAAAGTGGGGAAGGAAATGTCGGACCTGTTGCCTGCCAATATTACCAAAGCTCACGTGCAGGTTGAATTTATTGTAGATAAAGACGGGACGCCTACCAATTTTAAAGTTATAAACGGAGTGAATAATGATTTCAATGAAGATCTTATAACCCGCCTGGAAAAAATGCCTATCTGGAAACCTGCTATGTTGCATGATAAAGCCGTTGCAAAAAAAATGAAGCAAAGTTTTACAATTGAATTTTCAAGCAGCTTAACCCGCCATTAAAACCTGGACTACATCTTTAGTTTCCTGCCTTAATAAAATTGTACGTTCTTTAATGATATCATTAAGATGTGCTTCTTTGAAATGCCTTACAGTAAGCAACTGTAATTCTCTGGTCACATTAACTTCGAACACTTCAGCCGATTCCAGAGATAGTTGCTCAATTTTTTCCTCATGATCATCCATCACACATAAAAAACTGATTGCCGTATTTTGGGTAAGATTTGGTGTTAGTTTGTGTTGCTTAAAAATTTGGTACAAGCGAGTAACATGCTCTTCACCTACAAAAGAAAAATCCCTGGTTCTGAATTCAATCATCACCTGGTTTTCTTTAAATACAATAACGGGTGGAAGATTTATTAATAGCTGCTTTTTTATCAATGTGCCGGGTAATGACGGGTCTAAAAATGATTTCACATACAAAGGAATCTGCTTATTTTGGAGAGGCTTGATGGTTTTTGGGTGAATGACCTGTGCACCATAATAAGCCATTTCAATTACTTCTACATAACTCAATTCCGGAATCAAAACAGCATCGGGAAATTTTTTAGGATCGGCATTCATAACACCAGGTACATCTTTCCAGATAATCAAATTTTCAGCATCCAGAATATTAGCAAATACAGCCGCACTAAAATCACTGCCTTCCCGTCCCAGGGTGGTGCTTTCATTATCAGAAGTTGCGCCAATAAAACCCTGCGTTATCACCAGGCTAGATGTTTCAAATTGTGGCCAGACGGTTTCATGAATATTCAGGGTGGTTTGTTGATAATCGATCATAGCATCCCGGAAATTATTGTCCGTCCGGAATATATCCCTTACATCCAGCCATTTGTTTTCAAGACCTGTTTCATTAAGATACGCACTTACAATAGCGGTGGATAATAATTCTCCAATACATACAACCTGGTCATAAAAATAATCAAAATGTTTAACCGGTTTATCATGCAGCAACCATTCAACTTCTGTAAAAAAATCAAGTAATACAGGTAATGGTTTTTTTAGCAATTCTGCCGCAATATCCAGATGCTTTCTTTTTATTTCATGGAACAGCGCAAGTGATTTATCCGTATCCTTTTCATAAAAAGCATGAACAACCAATTCCAGTTCATTGGTTGTTTTACCCATAGCGGAGATAACCACCAGCGTTTTTTCATTTTTATATTGATAAAGGATTTGCGCTGCTTTTTTAATACGATCCACATTATTAACCGAAGCCCCACCAAACTTAAAAATCTGCATATCCTGTTTTTTAAGATGGCAAAGATAGGAGGCAGACCTTAAAACAAAGGATGTATGGCTTTGTTAACCTTCACGAATCATACACATCGTATAATATCATATGATCACTTAATTTATCTCCCCATATTAATAACTTACATTTGTCAGCAAAATTTACTTATCAAAATTGCTGATTTATGAATGGTTTTAACAGGAAAGTATTAACCTTAGATGAATTCACAATCCAGGGGCTGCGGGATTTTCCACAGGCTACAGGTGAATTAAGTGGCCTGTTGCGTGATATGGGCCTGGCGGCCAAAAGAGTTAATGTAGAAGTAAATAAGGCCGGCCTCGTTGATATTCTTGGGAATGCCAACAAAATAAATGTCCAGGGTGAAGACGTAATGAAGTTGGATGAATTTGCCAATAAACAGTTCATGGGCGCATTGCAACACGGTATCAGCTGCGCAGGTATCGGCAGCGAAGAATTGGATGATTTTGTTGCTTTTGATGATGAAGTAAGTATGAACTCAAAATATGTGTGCCTTTTTGATCCATTGGATGGCAGCGGTAATATAGACGTAAATGTTTCAATAGGAACTATTTTTAGTGTGTTCAGAAGGGTTAGTCCAAAAGGCACACCTGTTATTCTGGAGGATTTTATACAAAAGGGGCGTAGGCAGGTGGCAGCAGGATATATAGTTTACGGCTCATCAACCATGCTGGTTTACGCAACCCGCCGGGGTGTTAATGGATTTACACTTGATCCTTCGATAGGGGAATTCTGTTTAAGTCATCCCCAGCTTCAGTGCCCTGATGATGGCAGGATCTATTCCGTGAATCATGGCCATTTTTTCCGTTACGATGAAAAAGTGAGAGACTATATAAATATTTGCCAGAATAAAAATGCGGCTAACGGTGGGCCATATACGCAACGTTATATTGGCAGCATGGTTTCAGATGTTCACCGTAATTTGATTAAAGGCGGAATTTTTATGTATCCGGGAACTTCTGATAGGCCCGGCGGAAAATTGAGATTAATGTATGAGAGTAATCCTTTCGCTTTTATTGTGGAAGTTGCAGGAGGAATTGCCACGGATGGTGTTCAGCCAATTCTTGATATTCAGCCAACAGAATTGCATCAGCGTACACCCATGTTTATCGGTAGCCGAAAAATGATGGAAGAATTAGAAAGCATAATTGGAAGTACAAAATAATTTCTGCATGGCCCCTGTGATCATATCGATTAAAGAACTGGTTAAAAATTATGGCCAGTTCAAAGCAGTAAAAGGGATAAGCTTCGATGTATTTGAAGGTGAGATCTTTGGTTTGCTGGGCCCAAATGGTGCTGGCAAGTCTACTACTCTGGAGATCATTGAAACGTTGCGGGAAAAAACCAGTGGAAAAGTTATTGTAAATGGATTTGATCTTGATAAACAACCCGGAGAAATTAAAAAGATCATTGGGGTACAATTACAATCAAGTGGATATTATCCCAACTTAAATCTTACCGAATTGATTGAATTGTTCAATGGCATGTACAATAAAAAAATGCCCCCGGTAGAATTGCTGGAACTGGTGAATTTGAAGGATAAAGCAAAGGCGAAATTTAAGGAATTAAGCGGTGGACAAAAACAAAGATTCTCAGTAGCCACTACGTTGATCAATGATCCCCGGATTGTTTTTTTGGATGAACCTACAACAGGCCTTGATCCACAGGCAAGACGTAATCTTTGGGAATTGATTAAAAAAATAAGAGATAAAGGCACTACTGTTATCCTGACTACACATTATATGGATGAAGCCGAAAAATTATGTGACCGGGTAGCAATCATAGATTCAGGAGAGATTATTGCTTTATCTACTCCGGATATGCTGATAGATGAGTTGGTAAATTCAGGTTTTGAAAGACCAAAGGAAATAAAAAAAGCAAATTTAGAAGATGTATTTATTCAGTTAACCGGTCACTCTTTACGAGAAGGATGAAATCAATTTGACAATTAGTCAATTTGAAAATGAATTTTTGGATAGGCAACATTGCCATTTAAAATAAATTAAAATGGTTTGTGAATCCAATAAAAAAACAATATCCATTTGAAAATAAATTTTTCATTTTAAATTTTGCATTTTAAATTAATAAATAATGGATTTCAGATATCCAATAGGAGAATATGAGCCACAACCTTTCTCGGAAGTATTAAAACAGCAATGGATAAGCGATATTCGCTTTCTTCCTGGAAATATTGAAAATGCGATTTTAAATCTCGATGCCAGTCAACTGGAAACATCTTATCGTGATGGTGGGTGGACATTACAGCAATTAGTGCATCATGTAGCAGATAGTCATATAAATGCCTATTGCCGCTTCAAACTTGCATTAACGGAAGATAACCCAATCATTAAACCATACGACCAGGATAAATGGGCTGAACTGCCTGATGTTAAAAATATCCCGGTTAATATTTCAGTTACACTTCTCTTTGCCTTACATAATCGCTGGGTTGAATTATTAGATCATCTTGAACAATCCGATTGGGAAAAAACGATTTTTCATCCTGAATATAAAAAGAAATCCACTCTTTGGTATTTGTTAGGCAGCTATGCATGGCATAGTCGCCATCATGTTGCTCAAATTCGCTCTCTACGTGAAAGAATGAACTGGAAATAAAAGTTCTTTTTATGAAAGATCCGCATTGGACAATATTAGATTCAACCTATTTACTTAAAGATACCTGGTTCAAAGTAAGAAAAGACACTTGCAGGAAGCCGGATGGAACCATAGTTTCGCCCTATTATGTTTATGAATTTCCAACATGGGTTACGGTGTTGGCTATAACCGGTGAGCAACAAGTTGTAATGGTAAAACAATATCGTCACGCCATCGGGGAAGTGAGCTTAGAAATTCCTGGTGGTTGTGTGGATGATACAGATGATAATCTTGAACATGCAGTAAGCCGGGAACTGATGGAAGAAACAGGCTATTCCTTTGATAAATATTATTACCTGGGCAAAACTTCGCCTAATCCATCAACCAATAGTAACTGGATGCACATGTTCCTGGCTACAGGTGGAGAAAAGGTTAGTGAACAGCAACTGGATGAACATGAGGAAATCGAAGTATTGTTATTCAGCATTGATGAATTGAAACAAATGATTAAGGAACAAAAGATCGTACAAGCTATGCATGTAACCTGCATACATTATGCATTGGAAAAACTGGATGAATTATCGATTTAAAAACGCCTTACCTCTGCAACCAAAAATACACTGCCACAAACCAGGATAAGATCTGATTCACCAGCATGGTTAAGCGCTTCTTTTAATGCATCATTTACATTTTCATAATGTTCTCCAATTAACTGAAATGTTGCAGCCTGCGTTTGTAATTGCTCCGCAGGCACTGCTCTTGGAACATGGGCCTGTGTAAAATAATATTTTGCACTGGCTGGTAATAAGGCCAGAATCTTATCGATCGCTTTATCAATTACCATTCCTAATATTATATGGACGCTGGTAGGTGCTATGATTTCAACCTGCTGCAGAACCATCTCAATTCCATCTTCGTTATGAGCAACATCAAGTATCACTAAGGGTTTTTCATGGATCACTTCCCAGCGACCATGTAACCCGGTAAGTTTACGAACATTTGCCAAAGCTTTAAGAACATAATCATTATCTAATCTCCATTCCATTTGGTTTAAAACAGATAGAGCCTGCAGAACGGTTAGTAAATTTTTTAATTGATAAATTCCCGGCAAGTCAATTTCATATTTAAAATGATCCGTATAATTTTTTTTAGCTACCTCCACTTCTAATGAATGGATGCTGTTGTGATAATCAACGATGTTGAATTGCTCCTGGGCGTAGTAGAGTGGAGAATTTTTTTCCTGGGCAAACTTTTCAAAAACCGCAGCGATATTTGGCACTGATTCACCTATAATAACCGGTGTATTTTCCTTTATAATTCCTGCTTTTTCACCCGCAATTTCTGCAGGTGTATTCCCTAATAATTGCATATGATCTTGTCCAATATTGGTAATGATGCTTAATACAGGTTGCAGAATATTCGTACTATCCAGCCTGCCTCCAAGCCCGGTTTCCACAATAGCAATATCAACTTTTTGCTGTGCAAAATATTCAAAGGTCATAGCAATAGAAATCTCGAAAAAACTGGGAACCATTTCTTCGATCATCGGTTTCATATTCTCAACGAAATCGATTACAAATTCTTCGGGTGCAGGTTCTCCATTCACTTTTAATCTTTCCCTGAAATCATATAAATGAGGTGATGTATGTAATCCTGTTTTATAACCAGCAGTTTGGAAAACGGCAGCCAGCATATGACTTACCGAACCTTTTCCATTGGTGCCGGCAATATGAATGCTTTTAAATTTTTTATGCGGATCACCCAAACTTTTGCAAAGACGGGTGATATTATCAAGGCCCGGCTTTAGTGCAGGTGGCCCAATCCTGGAGAACATGGGTAAACGGGTATAGAGGTATTCTATAGTCTGCGCATAATTCATGGCGCAAAAATAAAAGGAAACAATTTGAGAATTGGAGAATTTGAAAATTTGAAAATGTCCCTCAAAATAAAATGTCCCAGTTACCAGGCAACTGGGACTTAATAATCTCTCAACCTTATATATGCCTATCCCTTTACTTTAAAATTAAATACAACGATTCCTTTTTGTCCAACATCTGAAGATCCCAGTTTTAACTGGAAAGCTTTACGTTGAGCAATATCAATCATAGAACGGTTATTGGTTGTACTGTTTTTTAAATTAAATACTGCTGCTGTAACTTTTCCATTGGCATCGGCAGTTACTTCCATGGCTACTTTTGCATTTTCATTAAAATCATCTTCAAATGATTGATCACTGATCTGCAATACCCGAACTCCGAAATTCTTTGGCGTTCCGGTATAATCTTTTCCTCCAGGTACACCACCTACACGACCCTGGTCACCTTGTCCACCTGCAACACCTTCGCCTGAGCCTGGTTTATATGTATCCGCACCATTTCCACCATTGCCATTACCACCGGTTGTACGTCCTAACACGGCTCTGGGTTTAGGCGGTGCCGGTGATACAACCGGTGAAGTTGTAGTATTTGTTTTAACCGTCCTGTTTTCATTATCTATTTTGGTTGCCGTTGAATTATTTGTTGCCGGTTGCCTGATAGCCGGTGCATCAACATTTCGATCATCTGTTTCAATTTGCTTGGCAGAATTTGCAATGGAACGAATGGGCGTTGGAGGGTTGTAAGCCAACTGTTGGGAAGGTGCTGGTTCACCTGGTAAAAGAGGTTGATCGTCTCCTGACCCTATATCTCCGCTGCCCAGATTGACTTCCAGGTATTCCATATCAGGTGCTGGAAGAATGACAGGAACCGGCCAACTAATTAATATCATTATTAATAACAATAATCCCCCGGTAAAAAGTGTAATAGCTGAAGCCTTTACATTTTTTTGTTTTTCAAATCCCTCTTGCATGTATATGGTATTAGTCATACAAATTTATTAAACGATTTTTAGCAGAGCCTATGAATGTTGTACACACATGTGATTAACGTTACAAATGACGGAATGATTGCATGAAAGTTTTTAAGTTTATTGTTAAAGCGTTTGTTTTTTAACGTTATATTCTCATAATAAAATAATTTTTACAAAAAAAAACCGCCTCCATTGAGGCGGTTTAATTTATAAATTAATCATATTAATATAAAACATCTAAAGCAATTTTATCATTAGTATTAAACGGCCTGTTTTGGCCTGAACCAATACATGCCAGCATGAATGAACCAGCATCAGGACCTGTAGGTGTACCAGCTATATGCACTGCACCAACTGTAGAAGCACCTTCATTGGTAGCAGAACCACCACAACTGTATGCCCTGTTCATATAATCAGTATGACGAAATCCAATACAATGTCCTACTTCATGCGCTAATATTGTAGCCAGGTAATTAATGAAAGTTGGAGTAGTGCCTTTACCTATATTTCGGGAATAAACAGTCACTTTGTTATATGGATTACCACCGCTTGGAAAGCCTGCGGAAGCAAGATAAGGTCCATTTCCATTTACAAATTGAATAGTTCCACCTGAAGCAACTACACTAAAGGTAAGTCCAATGGTTTCTGCATTATACCTATCGGCAACTTCCTGCAAAGCCTGCGAGTAACCTGCTTGTGAAGATAATTTAGAATGTAAACTCATGGTAATGTTGCGGGGTGTTCCGGTAACGAGGTTAGTAGTTCGGTACTGTTCTTCATTGGCAATGCGTAAAAAATTTCCACCAGGTTTGCTATTTAAAAATTCCGGGGTTAGAATAATATCACCTTCAACAAGGTAACCCTCTTCAACTTTTTTAACATCAGAAGTACCAAATCCGTGTTGGTGAACCTGGGCTAGAATGTCCTGTGATATGCTTTCATCCTCTACAACAGCAACGTCCTTTTTACAGCCCATAATGGTTAATGTAATTAGGGCACAAATGGCCAACATTTTTCTCATGCGTTAATGTTTTATTGTTATTGAAATGTTTTCATAGAAAAATTACGGTAAAAAATTGAATACTAACTTTTTTTTAACGAATTATTTTGGAGTTTAAACTTTTTTCCATATGTGTGGTAAAATTCCGTGGATGCTCAGGGTTATTTACTATTTTTAAGTTTACTCCTTATAAAGAATCTGTGAATCAACCCCTAAACTTACATCCCCGGATTAAAATTTTGATTAGCTGCCTGTTTTTACTTTCTGTTCTAAATTCAGTGCATGCCCAACCGGAAATTCCATCAAAATTATCACCGCTTATTACCAATATTTACAAAAACCATGATTCACTGCAACATCTTTCTTACCAGGTTTTGGTAACTGATAGTTTATCTTTTATATTATTTTTAGAAAGGAATAAAATACCGGTTCGTAATCTTCAATTTTACCAGTCAGCCAATATATTTTCTTTAGAACTGAATCCATCTGACATTAATAAACATCTTTTACAATCAGACATCGTTCGGTTTATAGAAAAAAAGAGAAAACCTGTTGAGGAAATGAATGTGAATGGGTTTGACCTGGGGGCTAATAAAATTTCCAAATTACATCATGAATATCCTTTATGGAATGGTAGCGGAATGATTGTATCTGTTAAGGAACAAAGACCTGATACTGCAGATATAGATTTCAGGGGGCGATATATTTCCACACCTCTTCAATCTTTATCGACTACTACTCATGCCACGTTGATGACAAATATGATTGCAGGCGGTGGAAATTCTTTTTATACCGGGAAAGGAGTAGCGTGGGGTAGCGCTATTACTTCATCTGACTTTAGTTCATTATTACCCGATCCCGATACATATTATCAGCAGTATAATATTTCGGTTCAAAATCATTCCTATGGTACAGGGGTAGAAAATTATTATGGAGCAGATGCAATGGCTTATGATATCAGTACCATTAATAACCCCGAACTAATTCATGTTTTCAGTGCTGGAAATATGGGCACAACGGCACCTTCAATAGGCATGTACCAGGATATTGAAGGATATGCTAATCTTACCGGTAGTTTTAAAATGGCTAAAAATATTTTAACCGTCGGAGCTATTGATCCATTTATTCAAATTCCATTACAAAGTTCACGTGGACCTGCATATGATGGTCGGATAAAGCCAGAACTAGTGGCATTTGGTGTAGATGGCAGTTCCGGATCAGCAGCAGTAGTTTCCGGAATATCTTTGATTTTGCAACAAGTCTATAAATCATTACACCAGGACAGCCTTCCATCTTCTGCATTGGTAAAGGCTGTTTTATTGAATAGCGCAGATGATATTGGTCCGCAACATCCTGATTTTATTTCCGGATATGGTAATGCGAATGGCTTTAAAGCAATACAATTATTGACAACCGGTAATTTCATTAAAGATAAATTGATTGAAGGTGAAGAAATGATTTACCCTTTACAGGTTCCCTATGGAATCAGGCAAATGAAACTTACATTGGTCTGGAATGATGTTCCTGCAGAAGTTAATTCTCCCAGGGCATTGGTTAACGACCTTGACCTTCAATTGAATGCTGGCGCACAAAGCTGGCAACCATGGGTATTAAATCATTTTCCGCGTAAAGATTCTTTGCAATTACCTGCAGAACGAAAAAGAGACAGTTTGAATAATGTAGAACAAATTACGTTGGACTTTCCTGAACCAGGTAATTATACATTTTCTGTAAAAGGGAAAAAAATACCCGGCTCCCCGCAAGAATTTTATCTGGCTTACCAGTTCGATACTGTGAATGTCTTCACCTGGCATTACCCGGTTTATCGTCAAAATATTTTTCCGGGAAATAATAATATTATCCGTTGGGAAAGTGGATTCGATAAAAATAAAACTGGCAAACTGGAATATAGTTTAAATGGGAGCGATTGGCAGTTGGTTAATTCAAATGTTGACCTTTCAAAAAGTTTTTATAATTGGCAGGCGTCAGATACTATTTCACTGGCACATTTGAGGATGCAAATTGATGGAATCATTTTCGTTTCCGACACCTTCACCATTTCAAAGGATATTAAATTATTAGTAGGATTTCATTGTAAGGATTCCGTTTTGCTTTATTGGGAAAATGTGGAAGAAGCCACAGGATACCAGATATATAGCCTTGAAAATAATTACCTGGAGCCTGTAATTATTACGAATGATACATCTATTGTAATTTCTAAATCCAATTATACTTCATTGCATTATTCCGTAGCACCAATAATTGGGTCTATGCCTGCAATAAAAAGTTTTACAATTAATTATACCCAGCAAGGTGTTGAATGTTATTTCCGGAGTTTTTTGGCTGGCATAATGGATGATGATATTCATTTGCAACTTTCATTGGGCAGTTTGTATAACATAATTACTATTGACTGGGAAAAATTGACACCGACGGGATACCAGGTAATGTACCGTGAACCTATTATCACCCAGACCTCTTTAAATTATATTGATGTCGCTCCAACTGGCGGCGTTAATATATATCGCGTAAAACTCACACTGAGAAACGGGCAAATAATATATAGTGATAGCATAACTATTTATTTTGCCGATGTAAACAAATACCGGGTTTATCCAAATCCAGTGGGCCAATATCAACCGGTACATATTATTTCCCGTGAAGCAGATATTGCTTCCATGCAGGTCTTCAATAGTATGGGCATTTTAATGTTGGAAAAAAGACTGGACGATGTTATCAATACTATTCCTGCAGGAATGCTTAGTAAAGGGTTATATATCATTCGCGTTATCAGCGATGATGGAATGATTACTCATTTAAAATTGGTGGTATTATAACTTCAGGTTATTTTATTTAAACATATCTGAAACCCATTGCATAGCCAGGCCACAAAGATATGCGCCATAAGTTCCTACGGCATATCCCAGCACTGCCAGTAATACACCAACCGGTGCCAAATATTTGTTGAAGGCTGCAGCAACAATAGGAGCGGAGGCTGCACCACCGATATTGGCCTGGCTGCCTACCGCTACAAAAAAGAATGGTGCCCGAATGATTTTTGCAACTACCAGCATAATGATGATATGAAAGGTAATCCACAAACCCCCGATAAGGAATAGTATAGGATTATTAAATATTGCCTTTAGGTCCATGTTCATACCAATGGTGGCTACCAGGAAATATAGAAATACCGAACCCATGTCAGAAGCACCAATGGCTTCAAGCTTACGTACACGGGTAAACGAAAGTATAACACCTAGTGTAGTGGCAATCACAACCAGCCAGAAAAAAGAACTGGTTAATGAATATTTTTCTGATCCGGGTACATTAGCTGCAAACCAGGGAGCAATGATATCGGCAAAAAAATGTGCAAAACCAGTAATACCAAATGCTATACCTCCCAGTATCATCCATTCCCTTGTACCTCTTTTTTGTTGTATGGAATTCAATTCCAGCGTTTCCATTTTTTGTTCTAATTCTTTTATTGCAGAATTATCCGCATTTAACCAGCGATTAATCTTTTCTCTCCTTTGTGAACCATATAACAAAATGCCCATCCAGATATTAGCTACCAAAACATCTACTGCAATCATTTGTCCAAACAATGGTTTACTGGCACCAAAAACTTCAAGCATAGCTGCCTGGTTTGCGCCACCACCAATCCAGCTTCCACCAATAGTAGATAAACCACGCCAGACTTCTTCGTCACCATACATCAGGGTATCGGGCGAAATTGATCCGACCAATGCAAGAACCAGCGGTCCACCCAGCATCACACCCAATGTACCGGCAAAGAACATGATCAGGGATTTACCACCTAATTTTCTAAGTGATGGAATATCCACGCTCATGGTTAAAAGGACTAAACTGGCAGGCAAAAAATAACGGGAAGCCACCGTATATAATCCGGAAGCTTCGCCAGAAATAATCCCAAACGTATTGAACAGGGCTGGTATAAAATAACAAAGCAGGATACTGGGAATGATCCGGTAAAATTTATTCCAAAATGAAATTTTAGATCCGGATGTATAAAAAATGAAAGCAAGAATTGCCATTAAAATTCCCAGAACAACAGCATCATTTGTGATCAGGGCGGTGTTAGTTTCGTTCATGCAAGTTTTTTAAGCGGCCAAGATATTAAAAGAAGTTTATAATGTTGATTGTACTCTTTGAGCAGGTAAGAAAATTATTGATATACAAGATAGGGCGGTGTGTCCGGAATTTATCCCGGACGTCCCGCAAAAAATCGGTAAATTAGGATATACATTCACACCTAAATATCAATGTATGAATACTTTAGAACGCATTGGCCATTGGGGTGATACACATCATCCATTATGGGTTGATTTTATCCGCATTTTTTTGGGCATCTTCCTGGTTATACAGGTATTCTCTTTTTAGAAAATACCAGTGCCATTATAAGTTTGGTTGGCAGCAGTCTTTCTTTTAGTCAATTTGCTTTGGTCTTGATCAGTCACTATGTTGTTTTTGCTCATATACTTGGGTGTATCCTGATAGCAATTGGTGTACTAACCAGGTTTGCCGCACTTATACAGATTCCTATTTTGCTAGGCGCTGTTATACTGGTAAATAATCCCGGAGAAATCATGAAACCCTATACTATCTGGCTGGTTTCATTATTGGTTCTTTTATTATTGATTTATTTTTTAATAGCGGGTAATGGCAGATTATCATTGAATTGGGAAGAAAAAACAAAAAATAAAACTTAAACCAGCCAGCATCAGTCAGTGGATTTAAGTTTTATATTTAAGTAACCGATTACTATTTTTTCTGCAGTTGGCGACGCAGTTTTTCTTCCACGCTTTTCAAAAGTGGAAGCCAGTGATCCCCGGTATCAGAAGCAAATACATCCGGGCCGGGAATACCAACGCGCATACTTACACTCTTATTATTAGTTGGTTGATTTGCTTCAATATTTAAATAAACATCTACCCAATTTATTTTTGTAACATGCCTTTGTAGTTTATCAATCGTGTTTCTTACTTCCTGCTGTATATCGTCCTGGATAGTAAAATCAACGGCCTGTACATCTACTTTTATTCCCTGGTAATTTTCTGTGTAGTTCATTTTCCCGATTTATTAATTAATACATTTTTGTGTTCAATATTGTTTGGTATTATTTGTTCTTAAAAAAATCGAACCAGCAGGCAACCATTTCCTTCATTCGTCCGATTAAATCCTTTTAATTATGTAACTTCCTTTTCCTGCTCTTCTTTCCCTTTGAACAATCAAAATAATTAATGAAAACTACTACGTTTTATTTTTTAATCTTCTAAATGATTGATCATGAAAAAATTTTTTTTTCTTGCATTTTTGCTGGTTTGTTCACTTTATTTCTTTTCCTGTCAAAAGGCTGAACTCCCGGTTCAGACTAATGAAACGAATTTCCTCGACATTCCTATGGCACGGAATGGCGGTGGCCCCTATGTTCTGAATATGTTAGTTCACCTGAGTGGTGAAAATGAAGTGCCAGCAGTCAATACAACTGCCAAAGGCCGGGTGCTTTTAAGATTAACTTCAGACAGAACCCTTTATTCAAAAATTATGGTTGATCATTTGGAAGAAGGGGATGCTTTGCGTGTTGCCCATGTACATCTCGGTGCCACTGGAGTTAATGGACCGGTTCGAATCTTCCTGGCTCATACTGCTGATGATTTTGGTAAAAATATGGTACAAACGTTAACTCCCGAACAGTATGATTTGTTACTGCATGATGAAGTTTATGCCAATGTACATTCAAATTTTTATCCACCAGGAATAGTTAGGGGACAAATCAGGTAAGCTGAATAATTGATTACTTTTTTATAAATGCCTAATCAGGTTTTTCATAAACAAACCTGACCATGGCATTTTTTTGCTCATCCGAGGTAAGATAAAGCTGGTAACGTTTTTTGCCTGCTGTAACAATCATCAAGGCAGTATTAGGAGGAATGGTTCCAAGGTTTTGTCCTACCATAACAATTTCCTGTTCCATTTTTTGTGTATCAATACGAACATAAACGGTAATGGGAACGGTAGTTAAACCTTGGTTTGAAACAATAACCTGGTTATTGGCAAACACGGAAATAGTGTCTCCATCGATAATCCCGTTATCATAAAAATCCAGGCGAATATTACCGGTATCAACTTTAATTTCTCTTAACAATTCATTTTTACGGTTGGTCAAGGAGCCAGGTAAAGCATTTTTATTTTCGATTTCTTTAAAAGCGGATTCTTTGATGCGTTTTAAAACAATAGTGCCAGGTGGACACACGCCAGCATTATTGATCATTTGGCCGCCCATTGTGCCACTCAAAGTTTCAGATGTTTCTTCCTTTTTATAAACCAATGCATATTTTTTAATGCAGGGAACACAATCAGGAGGTACATGGTAAGTGAGTATTTTAATTTCGTTGATGGAAAGCACCATTCCTTTATTATCATAACTTCCATCAAATTCTTCTTTTACATAATTCTGCAGGTCAGAGTAATGATAAGATACTCCACTGATATGCTGTTTTTCGTCAATATTGATTTGTAACTCCAGGTTATAAACCCTGAAACATCCGCCCGGACTTATTGTTAATGTTCCCTTCCATATACCATTTAATTCCTGGGTGGAAGCAGGAAAACAGGCAAACAGCAGCATTAAAAAGCAGATAAACCGAAGCATAATTATTGAAAATAGAAAAAAAGCTGTTTGGTGAATTTAAAATTATGCAAACGGTAATGCTTATGGTTTTCGATAAATAAATCGAACCAACGCATTTTTTTGATCGGTTGATGTAATATTTACCTGGAATCGTTGATCACCTGCCTGAACGATCATTAAAGAAGTATTGGGAGGAATACGTCCCAGGTTTTCAGCTACCATTATTAATTCATTTTCTTCATTCTCATCTTCCAGGTTTAGTGTGATGGTTAATGGAACGGTTGATAGTCGCTTTCTATCCAAAACCAATTTATTATTAAAGTAAACGGAAACGGTATCATCATCAATTTCTCCATTATCATAAAGCCTTATTATTACCTTTTTGGTATTTACTTCAAAGGTTCGTGTCAATTCATTTGACCTGGTCTTTAAAATAGGCGGTGCAGGTGTTATTTCTTTTTCCTTCGGTTTTGATTCAGGGAATTCAATCTTTTTTTCTTCTGGTTTTTTATCCAGCACTTCAGATTCAGGTGGGATCGTTGTCTTAGGCGTTTCCTTTTTAGATTCCGGTTTTTTCTCCGATTCTTTAGGCGTGGTTTTAGGTGTTGATTTTCGGGGCTGATCTCTTAAAAAAGGTTCCACATAAAAATCACTATTATGCACTCTTCTTAAAAAAACTTTTCCACCACCGCAATCGCCCCATTGGCCATTAAGACGGGGGTTCATCCTGTTTTCTGATTTCCCCAGGTAATTTCCTTCCAGGAATTCTTCAGGGCCAGACTTTACATAAGAGAGATTATAATTCATGATACAGGTACCGCCACCAGTTGTACTCTTTACTTCCACAGTTCGGTTTTCCTGGATTTGAAATTGTTTTTCAGATTTTATGTATCTGCCAGTCATATTTGCTTTACCATAAAAACGTACATCAAGGTAAGAATAAGAAACACCAGTTACAGTTAATGATTTATTTTGGACAATCTGGAACTCCAGTTTATAATTGTCCCCACTTTCGGTGATGAAATACCCACGCCAAATACCTGAAAGATCCTGACCTGATGCAGAATATTGGTAGAGAAAGAAAATACTGGAAAGCAATAATATCCTGGGTAAAAGTCTAACCATAGAAGCGTGAAATTACCAAATTTGTTTTTATCGAAGCGGTTGATTCAACAAGAGTTTGTTAATTTTGCCGGCCTTAATAGCCATTCTTTAGAGAATGGCAATACTTAAGTATTTTTTCAAAATCACAAACAAACAAATGATCAATATTACATTACCGGATGGTGCGGTGCGGAAGTATGAAAATGGAGTGTCTGCTTTCGATATTGCAAAAAGCATTTCGGAAGGCTTGGCAAGAAAGATCATTGCCGCACAGGTGAATGGAGAGGTTTGGGACATTAGCAGGCCAATACAAAATGATGCTTCATTAAAACTGCTCACTTTTATTGACAATGAAGGGCGTACTACATTTTGGCATTCATCAGCACACCTTATGGCTGAAGCGGTTGAACAACTTTATCCAGGGGTAAAATTCTGGGTTGGCCCTGCTGTGGATAATGGTTTTTATTATGATATGGACCTCGGGGATCACAAACTGGCTGAAGAGGATTTGCAGGCATTGGAAAAAAAGATGAATGAACTGGCCCGCCAAAATAACAAGTTTGAAAGAAAGGAAATAAGGAAAGAGGAAGCCATAAATTATTTTACTGAAAAAGGAGATCAGTATAAATTGGATCTTTTACAAAATCTGCAGGATGGAGAAATTACATTTTATAGCCAGGGAAGTTTTACCGATCTCTGTCGAGGTCCGCATATTCCACACACTGGTTTAATTAAAGCAATCAAACTAACCAATATAGCCGGCGCATATTGGAAAGGTGATGAAAAGAATAAACAACTCATCAGGGTTTATGGTGTCACATTTCCATCTCAGAAAGAAATGGATGAACACCTCGCTATGCTGGAAGAAGCTAAAAAAAGAGATCATCGGAAGTTGGGTAAAGAGCTGGGCATTTATACCATGGATGATGATGTAGGTCCGGGACTGCCTTTATGGTTGCCCAATGGTACCATAATAATTGAAGAATTGGAAAAACTTGCCAAAGAAACAGAAACAGATGGTGGCTATAAAAGAGTGGTAACACCACATATTGCCAAAGAAAATCTTTATCTCACCAGCGGTCACCTTCCTTATTATGAGGATAGTATGTACCCACCTATGGAATTAGAAGGTGTTAAATATTACCTGAAGGCAATGAACTGCCCGCATCACCACAAAATATTTGCGGCTGAGCCTAAGAGTTATAAGGACTTACCATTCCGGTTGGCTGAATACGGTACTTGTTACCGTTATGAACAAAGCGGTGAATTATTTGGATTGATGCGTGTTCGTTGCCTGCATATGAATGATGCACATATTTATTGCACCAAAGAACAATTCTATGAAGAGTTCAAAGCGGTAAATGATATGTACCGAAAATATTTTAAGATTTTTGGGATTGATAAATACGTGATGCGACTGAGCCTTCATGATCCTGCGAAACGGGGAAAGAAATATGTTGATGAACCTGAATTATGGAAAGAAACCGAACTGTTGGTTCGCGATGTTTTAATTAAAACAGAAACGCCTTTTGTTGAAGTGCAGGATGAAGCTGCTTTTTACGGACCCAAGATTGATGTACAAATTTGGAGCGCTATTGGCCGGGAATTTACATTGGCAACAAACCAGGTAGATTTTGCCCAGGGTCGCAGTTTTAACCTGAGTTACACCACTGCCAATAACCAATCCGATACTCCGCTGATCATTCACCGGGCACCATTAGGTACACATGAAAGGTTCATTGGATTTTTGTTGGAACACTATGCAGGAAAGTTTCCTGTTTGGCTGGCCCCGGTACAGGTAAAGTTGTTGCCCATCAGCGACAAATATTTGGACTATGCCAAAACAATTTTGCAAAAGTTGAAAAAAGCTGATATTCGTGCAGAGATTGATGATCGCAACGAAAAGATTGGCAAGAAGATACGCGATACCGAAATGTTGAAAGTACCTTATATGCTGGTAGTTGGTGAAAAGGAAATGAATGAAGAAAAAGTTGCAGTAAGGAGACAGGGCAAAGGAGTCACCGGGGTACAATTTGTTGAAGAATTTATAAATGCTACCAGGAATGAGATTATGGAAAGGAAAGATTAATTCAATATATTTAAACAAATAAAAAATTGCCTGAAAGGGGCAGGATTTCACGAAAAAACAATAAATGGCATTACAAAAACAAGGATTCAGGGGTTACAAAGGAAGATTTCCCCAAAAGAAAGAAGCAGAGCATCGTATAAATCATCTTATCAGGGTACCCCAGGTACGATTAGTGGGTGAAAATGTTGAAATCGGTGTTTACCCAACAGCAGAAGCATATAAAATGGCTCAGGATATGGAGCTTGACCTGGTAGAAATTTCGCCCCAGGGTGATCCTCCGGTTTGCCGAATCATTGACTATAATAAATTTCTATACGACAAGAAGCGGAAGGAAAAAGAGATGAAGGCGAAAGCCAAAACATCTGAAATCAAGGAAATCCGTTTTACACCTAATACGGATGATCATGATTTTGATTTTAAGGCCAAACATGCGGTTAACTTTTTAAAAGATGGCAATAAAGTTAAAGCCTATGTACAGTTTAAAGGAAGGGCCATCCAGTTTAAAGACAGGGGAGAATTACTGTTATTAAAATTCGCCGAAAGATTAGCAGAAAATGGTGTTCTTGAAAGTATGCCAAAAATGGAGGGAAGAAGAATGCTGGCTATGTTTGCCCCTAAAACCAAAAAGAAAGAGAAAAAAGAAAAACCGGAAAAAAATAATAATAACGAATAAATGGAAAACAGGAGCTGGTCTCCTGTTTTTTTTTAATGGGTTGAAAGCTGTATCCTGCTTAATTTTCTTTGGAAACAAAAATTTAAAATTTCCTCCTCCAAGGCTTTTTTTTACTTTCGCCCGTTATACGGTGTTTTTTCTTACATATAAAAAAAGATCAATAAACTAAGTTTTATCCTTAAAAATTATATTGAATGAAAGTTGATTTTTTCCTGCGTTTCCATACAAAAGTCAATCAAATCTTATATATCACTGGAAATCACTCATTACTGGGTGAATACGAAATGGAGCAAGCCTTGCAAATGAATTATTATAACAATGATTTCTGGCAGGCAAGCATCGAGATAGATGAAAAGAAAACGCCCCAGTTGCGATATAAGTACCTGTTGAAAAATGCAGGCGGCGAGTGGATCCCGGAAAATGAAAATACACGAATCATAAATAATCCAAAATCAGCCGCTAGAGATTTAGCGCTGATAGATACCTGGAACCATGCAGGCGACTTTGAAAATGCTTTTTATACAGCTCCCTTTAAAGAGATCTTTCTTTATCGAAAAGAAACAAGACCCCGCCTGCCAAAAGATTTTAATTACCAGTTTAGGGTTAAAGCTCCATTATTAAAAAAAGATGAAACCGTTTGTATTTCGGGTGGTTCAGCAGCATTAGGGAACTGGGCAAAAGATAATATTCAATTATTACAACCAGTAGGAAATTGGTTTGAGATCAGTCTTCAAATAGAAAAAGATCAACAGCCCTTTGAATATAAATATGGCGTTTACAATACCAAAACAAAAACCTTTGTCCGGTTCGAAGCTGGAGCAAACCGGCAATTGCCGGTAGGCTTATCAAATAATCCTTTAAAAATATTTCACGATGGGTTTATTTATTTTCCAAACAATACCTGGCATGGTGCAGGTGTTGCCATTCCTGTTTTCAGTTTACGCAGCAAGAAAAGTTTTGGTACCGGGGAATTCAACGATTTAACATTATTGGTAGACTGGGCTAAAAACACTGGGTTGAAAATGATCCAGTTATTGCCGGTGAATGATACGATTGCAACAAATACTTATACAGATTCATATCCCTATGCATCCATTTCCGCATTCGCTTTGCACCCGCTTTATGTAAACCTTGAAAAAGTTGCCGGTCGCAAACATGCATCACATATCAATTCTTTAAAAAGAAAGCAAAAGCAACTGAATGAATTGCCGGAAATGGATTACGAAGAAGTGATCAAATATAAACTGCAGGTTTTACAGGAGTTGTATGAACTGGATGGGAAAGAAGTGTTGAACAGTGATGGTTTTGATTCTTTCTTTGAAAAAAATAATCACTGGCTGGTTCCATATGCAGCATTCAGTTACCTGCGTGATAAAAATAAAACTTCCCATTACAGTCACTGGAACACCAATGCGGTTTATGATAAATCGGAAATCGCCAAATTAACCAGCAAAAAATCAAAGCCCTATAAGAGCATTGCATTTCACTACTTTACCCAATATCATTTGCATTTGCAAATAAAAGATGCAGCTGATTACGCACACAAAAATGGCATAGCCTTAAAAGGTGATATTCCTATTGGAATTTACCGGTATGGCGTTGATGCATGGATGGATCCGGATCTTTACCATATGGATCAACAGGCTGGCGCACCGCCGGATGACTTTGCTGTAAAAGGACAAAACTGGGGCTTCCCAACTTACAACTGGCAAAAAATGCAACAGGATGGTTTTGCATGGTGGCGCAAGCGGTTTGAACAAATGAGCGAATATTTTTCAGCTTTCCGTATTGACCATATCCTGGGATTCTTCCGCATCTGGAGTATTCCACGCCATGCAGTTGAAGGTATTATGGGGCATTTTGTTCCGGCCATTCCGCTGCATTTATCAGAATTGAATGATCATGGAATACATACGGATCTTAAAAGATTTTACAAACCTTTTATTACAGAAGAAATCATTAATGAAATCTTTGGCACCAACGCCGAACAGGTGTTGACATCCTTTGTTGTGCCCAACGACTGGGGTAGCTACAACCTGGAATATCAATTTGAAACACAGCTCCAGGTCGAAAATTATTTTTCGACAATGGAACCCTCGGAAGAAAATAAAAAATTAAAACAAGGTTTGTTCGACCTGATCTCGAATGTAATCTTGTTGCCTGAAACAAATGAAGGAGAATCCCAATATCATTTCCGCTTCGGCATGGAGAATACAACTTCCTTTCGCTACCTGGATGATCATGCCAAAGGGGTGCTTAAATATTTATACAATAATTATTTTTATCATCGCCAGGATGATTTTTGGAAAAAAGAAGCCATGCATAAATTGCCTTGTCTGAAGCAGGCGACCAATATGCTGATTTGTGGTGAAGATCTTGGTATGGTTCCACATTCCGTTCCGGAGGTAATGAAACAGTTAGGCATTTTGAGTCTTGAAATTCAACGAATGCCCAAGGATGCCAAAAAACTTTTCTTTCATCCTGATGATGCACCATATCTTTCTGTTGTTACACCTTCCACTCATGACATGAGCACTATCCGCGGATGGTGGGAAGAAGATCGTGCAAAAACCCAGCATTTCTTTAATAATGAATTAGGTCAACATGGTGAAGCGCCCTATTTCTGTGAGCCTTGGATCAATAAAGCGATTGTATTGCAACATTTATATTCACCAGCCATGTGGAGTATTTTCCAATTACAGGATTTGTTGGGAATAGATGGAGAACTGCGCAGGGCGCATCCTGCAGATGAAAGGATCAATGTGCCTGCTGATCCAAAACATTACTGGCGTTTTCGCATGCATATTCCATTAGAACAATTACTAAAAGAAAAATCTTTTAACCAGGAGTTGTCAGGATATATTGAGGATAGTGGGAGGGGTTAGTTAAGTAGTTGATTAGTTATGAGATTGATAAGGTAATAAGGAATTAGGAATTGGGCAAATTTGGAATTGGGCTGATGCTTAGAATGCTATTATTAATTCAGTTATGCATTACCGTTAGTTGGTTGATAAGTTGAGAGGTTGATTAGTTAATAAGGAATTGGGAAATTGGGAATTTGAAATTGGGCTAAAAGTATTTGATTGGTTGATTTGTTTATTGGTTCTCCTTCTTTAATCTCAGGGTGGAATTAGGAATTGGTGTATCAGGAATTGAAATTAAATTAACCCCTTAACCCTTTAAACATTTCAACCTTTAACCTTAAATACAATAAAGATCTAAACCCTATGCGCTAAACGCTAAACACAACTGCTGAATCCTAAACATCTAAAAATGAAAATAAACTACCGCTCATTTTCATTACCATTTAAATACCCTTTTACCATTTCAAAAGGAACCAAAACGCACCAGCCTACACTGATCGTCGAACTGGAACATTTTGGCATTAAAGGATATGGAGAAGCGCCAGCCATCAGCTATTATAATATTCCGGTTGAAAAAATGATTGCCGACCTGGAACAGAAAAAAACATTTGCAGAAAAATTCGCTTTCACTGAGCCTGATCGTTATTGGCATTACCTGCATCACCTTTTTCCACAAAATCATTTTTTAGTTTGTGCACTCGATATAGCCGCATGGGACATGTATGGCAAATTAAAAGGGAAGCCTTTATACAAATTTTGGAAAGAAGCTTTTAACGACGACATGGTTACAGATTATACCATCGGCATTGACACCATTGAAAAAATGGTTGAAAAAATGAAGGAGAAACCCTGGCCAATTTACAAGATCAAATTAGGTACAGACCAGGATATTGAAATTGTGACCGCATTACGAAAGCAAACTGATGCACGATTTCGGATTGATGCTAATGCGGCTTGGACGGCTGATGAAGCACTGGAAAAAATCCCCCGGTTAAAAGACCTGGGGGTGGAACTAATTGAACAACCTTTGGCCAAAGATGATTGGGAAGGAATGAAAAAATTATATGAACACTCACCATTGCCTTTGATTGCCGATGAAAGTTGTGTGTATGAACAGGATGTAGAAAAATGTTTCCACCATTTTCATGGAATCAATATTAAATTAACCAAATGCAGTGGTATAACACCTGCATTGAGAATGATCACCAAAGCAAGAGAATTAGATATGAAAGTGATGGTGGGTTGTATGAATGAATCCACTGTTGGTTCTGCCGCTATTGTTCACCTGATGCCACTGATCGATTATGTGGACGTAGATGGGCCATTATTATTAAGCCAGGATCTGGCATCCGGTTTCACATATCAGGAAGGGCATATTCATCCATCCACAGAAAATGGACTTGGTATTAAGATGTTGGAAAATATTGGTTGATAATATTCGTTATTTAAACCTGGAAAGATATTTGAAACCACTTCTCCAGTTTTTTATTTAAACCTTTTGCTTTTGAGATCTGATATCCCACATATCCTTATATTATTTTTATTATTACCAACCAGTTTATTAGCCCAGATACAAACTGAAAAATTGAGTGTAAGTGTTTTTGGCGGGTTGATTAACTACCAGGGCGACCTGAATCCAAATAGTTTTACAGTAAATCGCTCCAAATCAGCTTTTGGATTAATTGCAAGATTAAAATTTCATCCTCATTTAACCTGGCGTACCGGCGTTGCAACCGGCGAAATACAGGCGGCGGACCGTTATAACCGGGATTACCTGAAACCAAGAAACCTGAGTTTCAATACCCGTTTAAAAGAGGTACACACTGGATTGGAAATTTCGCTTACAGACCTGGAAACAAAAAAATTCGCCCCTTATATTTATGGCGGTGGTGCCATTTTTCATTTCAATCCGTGGACCATCGATCAGCAGGGAAATAAAGTTTATTTCCAGCCACTTGGCACTGAAGGACAGGGTTTACCCGAATATCCATCCAAACAAAAATATAAGCTTACACAGTTTGCATTTGCTTTCGGTGGCGGTTTTAGATATGCCGTAAGTGATCATTTCAATATCGGGTTTGAACTAAACCAGCGTAAAACTTTTACAGATTACCTGGATGATGTCAGTACTACGTATGCCGATCAGCAGGTTTTGTTGAATGGAAACGGGCCAAAAGCTGTGGAACTGGCTTTCAGGGGAGATGAATTACCCGGCAATGCTAACTATCCATCTGATAAAGAAATCCGTGGCACACCTACCGAAAAAGATTGGTATTATTTTATTGGGTTGCATATGGAAGTAAAGTGGAGTGGTATCCGATCGATGTTTAATCACTTAACGGATGCTAATACACGGAGTTACAATACTAAATGTCCCCGCTGGTAAAAATCCATCATAATTCTTCTATTACTGCGGGTGTTTAATGACAGGTTTTTTACATTAATGCATGAAATTTCATTTACTGTCTGACAAATCAGATTGGAGGATTGCCGGAGTTAAGTTTCTTTCCATTAAAAATTAGCGTCGTAATTTTATGGCTTAGGCCTCATATTTGCAATTACCTAGCAAAAATCTCAGTTTCATGAAGTCAGCTGCAATTGTATCCGCATTTTTGGTTCTTACCCTGGCTACTTCTGCTCAGAATTTACATATTGGTGCATATGGTGGATTGGCCAATTACCAGGGTGATCTGGTTGATAAAGTTTTTGATATCAAGCAAACCAATGGTGCTATCGGACTTACTGCCCATTACGAAATAACAGATAAATTTCTGTTACGTGCCGCTTACACTTATGCCAAAGTGAATGGTGCTGATTTTTATAATGAAGACAGCTCATTAAAAGCCCGAAACCTTAGTTTCGAATCCACCATTTCTGAATTTAGTGTTGTTGGCGAATACTATTTCTTTAATTTATATGAACGCCGGCTATCGCCTTATATCTTTGGTGGAGCAGCCGTTTTTCATTTTAGTCCATATACTTACGATACAAAAGGGGAGCATGTTCACTTGCAGGATTTAAGTACGGAAGGCCAGGGTTTACCCGGTTACAAAAAGCCATATAAACTAACGCAATTGGCTATTCCATTTGGCGGAGGCTTACGGTTTGCCTTAAACGATAATGTTCGCATTGGTGCTGAACTTGGTTTAAGAAAATTATTTACCGATTACCTGGACGATGTAAGTACCAATTATGCTGATGAAGCTGAGTTACTTGCCTTTAAAGGTCCCCAGGCTGTTGATCTTGCTTATCGAGGTGATGAAGTGCAATTTGGAAATCCCACTTACCCTGCCGGTGGTTCACAAAGAGGTGGCGCTAAATTAAAAGACTGGTATTATTTTACCGGCATAAATATCTCTTTGCGCCTGGGAAGTAAAGGAGGCGGTGGAGGTTTTGGAAACAAACGCAGCTTCGGATGTCCTACTAATCCAATGTAAATAAATAAATAAATGTGCTGCCCTGACTAAGCGTCCAATAATTTTTATGGAATTGAATGTACAGTATGTAAATACGCCAATTTTTAAATTTCTTCATCATAGTAATACCTGCAGTTTATAAGATTTAATTTAAAATCAATCTTACGAAAATCTATTAAAAGTATATTGCATACTAATTATTGATTCTTAAGGTATGCGTTTAAAATTAATCTTAATTACCATTTTTACTGTCAATGCAATTGGTAGTGTAAATGCCCAGGATAGAATTCCGTCCTCTTATTCCAATTTGGCCTGGGATGCAAAAGGATTGTATTACCTCGAAGACAGTGTTCGCTATTATTCAGATACAACCTCTGCAAGATATACATTGAAACAAATGCTTGGTAATCCAAAAGGTACCAGCACCGGTGTAGAAATGAATTTTAAAAACATTGAAGGCACTATCACTTACGGACTCATTCCATATGGGCAGGCCCCACATCCATTACCGGTTTATCGTGTTACAAGGAGGCTTGCTAATGGTATGGCAAATATCAATATTATAACAGATTTCAGAGATCCTTTTGATATGGTGGGCTGGCAACAAAGCGGGCAATTATCAATAGGTTACCGGCTTACAAATCAAGCAGGATTAATATTGTTTGATGGTGTTATCAGTGTTACAGGTAAAGGTCCTTTTGAAATAGTGCCTGCAATTTATGAAGGTCCTTATGTTAATAATATAACATCCGGTGAAGCAGTCATTTGGTTTGAAACATCCATGCCGGTTAAAGCAAGTATACAAGTTGATCATAAATTAATGCAGGATTCAGTATCCCTGACACATCATGAATTTAAAATTACCGGGTTACAGCCAGAGAAAAAATATGATTACACAGTTAATTATGGGCCATTAAAACAAACCTATTCTTTTACAACAGCACCTTTGCCCGGCAGCCGCAAATCTTTTGTATTTGCTTATACCAGTGATAGTCGTCATGCTTTAGGTGGCGGTGAAAGAATGGTATATGGGACGAATGCATATATCATGAAAAAGATAGGTGCTGTGGCCGTTCAGCAAAAAGCTGCCTTTATGCAGTTTACTGGCGATATGATCAATGGCTATTTGACTAATAAGGAAGAACAATTGCTGCAATATACTAATTGGAAAAATTCACTAGCACCGTTCTGGCACTATATGCCAGTTTATGTTGGCCAGGGAAATCATGAAGCATTGGGACATATTTTTAAAGATTCGTCAGGAGCAACAGTTGCTTTTATTGACCGCTTTCCTTATGATACGGAATCTGCCGAAGCCTTGATGCAGGAGGCTTTTGTAAACCCGTTAAATGGACCTGATAGTGAGGATGGCAATAAATATGATATCGATAAAAAAAATAAAGATTTTCCTTCCTATAAAGAAACTGTGTTTTATTACACATATGATAATGTAGCTATGATCGTTTTAAATGCTGATTACTGGTATGCACCTTCCATATCTAGGAATGCAGGTACCAGTGGTAATCTGCATGGTTATTTAATGGATAACCAGATTAGGTGGTTAGAACAAACCATCAAAAAATTAGAAGGTGATAATGCTATTGATCATATTTTTTTAACGCAGCATACACCCATCTTTCCAAATGGAGGACATGTAGGGGATGATATGTGGTATAATGGCAATAATGATAAGCGACCATATATATCAGGCAAACCGGTAGATAAAGGGATTATTGAAAGAAGAGATGAATACCTTGATATTCTAATTAATAAAAGTAAAAAAGTAGTAGCCGTACTTACAGGTGATGAGCATAATTACAACAGGCTTGAATTAACAAGCGAAGTAAAAATTTATCCGGAAAACTGGAAAGGAAAGAAGATAAAAATATCAAGACCCATTTTTCAAATTAATAATGGTGCCGCTGGTGCACCTTATTATGCGCAGGAGCAGGCCCCATGGAGTCCGCACACCAAAGCTTTTAGTGTACAGAATGCAATATGTTTATTTTATGTAAATGGGAAAGAGATCATAATGAAAGTTGTAAACCCAGATACATTAAATGATATCGATGAAATTAAACTGAGATAAATTCGGGAACAGAACCAGGCATTGTTCAACCCATATTCTTTTGAAACTTATAACCTGTCAATGGAGATGATTATCCCTCGTTCAATATAAATGAAGAATTCTTATATTTCCTAAAATTAGCTGTATGCGATATATACCCGGATACTTGATACTCTTTTCACTTTTCTTCATCTCTTCCTGTTCTCAAAATTCTAACGCTGATATTATTTATGTTAATGCAAAGATCTGGACTGGCGACAGTACCAATTCCCGTGCAACTTCTATTGCCATCAAAGACAGTCTCATTGTTTTTGTCGGAACTGATTATGAACCTTATAAAGGAACTGATACAGAGGTAATTGACCTGGATGGAAAAATGATTGTCCCGGGTTTCATTGACAACCATACACATTTTTTAGCCGGCGGTTATCAATTGGCCGCTGTAAATCTTCGCAATGCACAAACACCTGCTGCATTTATTAATACATTAAAAGAATATGTTAGTTCGGTTAATGATGACCGTTGGATACAGGGTGGTGACTGGGATCATGAAGCATGGGGTGGGGAACTGCCCCGCAAAGAATGGATCGACAGTGTGACCAGCGATCAACCTGTATATGTAAACCGCTATGACGGACATATGGTTTTGGTTAATTCATTTGTATTAAACAAGGCAGGCATTACTAAGAATACACCAGATCCTGAAGGTGGAGAGATCATCCGGGATTCAAAAACAGGCGAACCTACCGGTATATTAAAAGATGAAGCAATGGGTTTGGTTTCACGATTTATTCCGGATGCATCTGAAAAAGAATTGGACGAATCTTTACAAAGAGCAATACAGCACGCATGGGAAAACGGGGTGACACAAGTTTTTGATATGGGCGGATATGGAGGCTGGACTGATTTAAATACATATCGAAGAGCGCATGCAAATGATCAGCTGAATCTCAGAATATACGCTCATGTACCAATCAGGACCTGGCAAAAATTAGATTCGCTGGTTAAAAATGATGGTCGCGGAGATGATATGCTTCGCTGGGGTGGTTTAAAAGGATTTGTTGATGGATCATTGGGATCAACTACTGCCTGGTTCTTTGAACCCTATCTGGATGAGCCTTCATCCCGCGGTCTGTTGGTTACGGATACCACATTATTACGTCGATGGGTAGTCGCGGCAGATTCGGCAGGGCTGCATATTGCAACGCATGCAATAGGCGACCAGGCTATTAATTGGTTATTGAATGTTTATGAAGAATCGCAAAACAAAACAAAAAGAGATCATCGTTCACGGATAGAACATGCCCAGCATATTCATCAAAAAGATTTGGCAAGATTCGCTTCTTTGCAGGTAATACCGGCCATGCAACCTTATCATGCAATAGATGATGGCAGGTGGGCCTATAAACGTTTAGATGATGAAAGATTAAAAGGCACGTATGCATTTGGCTCTTTGTTGAATGCGAATGCAATGCTCACTTTTGGTTCCGATTGGTCGGTGGCGCCGCTTGAACCTATTACAGGAATTTATGCAGCAGTAACGCGAAGAACGTTAGATGATAAAAATCCAAATGGCTGGTATCCCGAACAAAAAATTACAGTGGAACAGGCATTGAAATGCTATACGGTTAACAATGCTTATGCAGGTTTCCATGAAAATAAAACCGGAAAATTAAAAAAAGGAATGCTTGCAGACCTGGCTGTGCTCTCTCATGATCTTTTTACAGTAGATCCTGAAAATATTAAAAACGTGCAGGTTATCCGCACGATGGTAAATGGTAAAGAAGTTTTTATGAGAAAATAAAAACGTATTAATAGTTGAACCCTATAGATGCAGATTCAACTATGTCAACTCCGATTAGTAAGATAGCTTCAATCCAATAAACAAATAACTTTATATTGGTCAACTTCTCCGCATTTTTTGAACCTTTCCAAAGCCATGTTGTTATTTCCCCTAACATCTACTTATGAAAGTTCAAAAGATATTCCTTTTCGTTATATGCTCTTTTTTAGTAACCATGCTGAATGCCCAGCCACTTGGCTCACTAATAGGTACCGTCACAGATAAAAACACACTGCAGACTATCCCTGGCGCCAGTTTAAAATTATCAAGTGGACAATCACTTATAACGGACTCAGCAGGGCGATTTTCTTTTTCTTCATTGGCTGTCGGGAGTTATGGACTTACCATAACGTCTGTCGGGTATAAGGAAAATCAATTGTTTAACATTGTCATTACATCAGGAAATGATATGGTGTTAAACATTGAAATGGAAACCTTAACCCAGGAGCTTAGCGGGGTAACGGTACAAGCTAACCGTGCAACCGTAAGAGCGGCCACGCTTGAAAGCCCGCTTTCTGTACAAAGATTAACGGCTGAAGAAATAAGGAGCAATCCCGGGGGAAATTTTGATATCAGTAGGGTAATACAAACGCTTCCCGGTGTTGGCGGTACCTCAGGTAGTGTTGGCGGATTCCGGAATGATATTATTATCCGAGGAGGTGCTCCAAATGAAAATGTTTTTTACCTGGATGGTATTGAAGTGCCGGTGATCAATCATTTTGCAACACAAGGTAGTGCAGGTGGACCAACAGGTATTTTGAACGTTTCATTTATTGAAGATGTAAAACTAAATTCATCCGCCTTCGATGCACGTTACGACAATGCATTGTCCTCCGTGTTCCAGTTCAGGCAAAAAGATGGAAATCCCCACAGGGTACAGGGAAACTTCAGGTTAAGTGCAACCGAAGTAGCCGCTACATTGGAAGGTCCAATCAAAAAAGATAAAACAACTTTCCTTGCCTCCGCACGCCGTTCTTATTTACAGTTCCTGTTCAAGGCCATCGACTTACCTATTCGGCCAAATTACTGGGATTTTCAATACAAGATCACGCATCGCTTCAGTAAAAAAACAACGCTCACATTTCTGGGCATCGGTGCTATAGATGAATTTTCTTTTGCACAACCGAGATCGGCATCACCGGAAAAACTCTATGTGCTGAATTCAAATCCAACCATAAACCAGTGTAGTTACACGGTAGGTGCTTCTATTCGCCACCAGATAAACAATGGTTTTATCAGTGTTGCGCTAAGTCGGAATATGATGGATAATAAACTGGATAAATTTGAAGACAACCAGGATCCGAACGAAGCAGAACGAACATTGAAATTACAATCACAGGAAATTGAAAATAAACTGCGTATTGATGTCAACAAAAATAAAAATGGCTGGAAATTTTCTTATGGTGGGGTAGCACAATTGGTAGATTATAATAACAGCACATTTAATGTGCTGCGAAAAGAAATCCGGGACGATAATGGAATGTTGGTGCAACCTGCAGTAACCATCAATTTTAATTCGCCCATCAATAGTTTTTGGCGGTTAGGTGCATTCATGCAGGTTGGAAAAAGATATTTTGATGACAGGCTGGG
>JACCYQ010000121.1 GCA_013696395.1 Chitinophagaceae bacterium | reverse complement strand
TCGGTAATATATAAATACTCCAGGCCTACATGCCCAGTGTACAACCGTTTTAAATGATCAACAATCTTCCCGAGTGGAACCTTTCCTAAACCGGCAATTTTACCAGCTTCAAATTCAGTATCCATATCAGCATCTGATAAACCAAAGTTTTCCAGGTCAAGGTTGGCTCCACGATTTTTTCTTTCGCGAATCGGGTTTGTTTTAGCCAATAAATGACCTTTTTTACGATACCGGATGATCATCTGGTAAACGCCCAGTTCCTTAGTTAAATGATTGGAAGAAACCGTTTTATCAGCACTTGCCGGAACTGAAACCGCTTTTCCATTGGCTCCTTCCTTTGCAACTGCAAAATCGAAACCTTCAAAAAACTTGCGATATTCAGCATCCACACTGGTAGGATCATTAACAAAATCGTTATATAAGCTTTCAATGAACGCGGGAGAGGAATTAGTTATATAGGAAAAATCCTTCATGAAAGGAGGGGTTTATGTGTATGTTTTTTTTGAGGAAGCAAATATCGTGAAATTAAACTTGTTTCCTTTTAAATTGAGTATTTTAAGCGGCCGATAAAATTTATGGACCGACTTATAATCAGGCATAAAATGAAATAATTTAGTGTTGGTTAAGGCCATTTTGAAATCTAAAAAATAATTGAGCAAATTTTGATTATTACGCGGTAGAAGCTTACCTTTGCCGTCCTAAATTTTTGATGAATGGCTAATCATAAGGCAACAAAAAAAGATATGCGTCAGGCGCTTAAACGTCGGGAAAGAAACCGTTATTATGGTAAAACTACCCGGAATGCGATCCGAGATATAAAAGCAGTAACCGCAAAAGATGAAGCAACTGAAAAATTGCCTGAAGTGACATCAATGGTTGACAGGCTTGCAAAAAAAGGTGTAATTCATAAAAATAAAGCCAATAACCTGAAAAGGAAACTGGCCAGGAAAGTAAATACCTTGGCGTAATAAGATAATATTATTTTAAAAGGCGATCCTTTCGATCGCCTTTTTGCATTTATTAACAGCCATTTCTCCACCCGCAAAATGTAATTTGGCTGATCAGCTTCAATTTTTATCTTAGCTGCATGAGAATAATAATTACAGGTTTATGCCTGTTTATATCGGTGAACATTTACGGACAAACATTTCAAACAAAATTTGAGCAGACTAACGGAAAAGAAACAGCGACATATGCTGAAGTAATTACCTGGTGGCAAAAATTGGATCAGCAGTCAGGTAAAGTGAAAATGCTTATTATGGGAATGACGGATGCCGGTCTTCCTTTACACCTGGTTGTGGTTGCTCAAAATGGTGATTCCAATTTTGATAATATCCGCAAGAATAAAAAAAGTGTCATCCTTGTCCTAAATGGAATTCATCCGGGTGAACCAGATGGCATCGATGCAAGTATGCTATTGGCAAGAGATATTGTAACAAATAAAATAAAGCTGCCTGATAATATAGTTTTAGCAATTATTCCTGTTTACAATATTGGTGGTGCATTAAACCGAAGCGAAAATTACCGGGTTGATCAGAATGGACCGGAGGCATTTGGTTTTCGTGGTAATGCAAGAAATTTTGACCTGAACCGGGATTTTATAAAAAACGATTCAAGGAATGCACAATCTTTTGCAGAGATCTTTCACCTGATTAAGCCGGATGTGTTGATAGATAATCATGTAAGCAATGGCGCCGATTATCAGCATGTAATGACATTGATCGCTTCGCAGCATAATAAACTGGGCGGACCGATGGGTGAATTCATGAACAAAGAATTTGAACCGGGTATTTACACACTCATGAAACAAAAAGGATATGACTTAATACCTTATGTAAATTCTTTTGGAGATACACCACAAAATGGGTGGCCGGAATTTTGGGACAGCCCTCGTTACAGCAGCGGCTATGCATCACTGTTTCACACGTTTGCTTTTGTTCCCGAAACGCATATGCTGAAACCTTATGCAGACAGGGTAAAATCAACTTATGCCTTAATGCAAAGCTTTATTGATTTTACAAGCAAGAACAGTTCAAAAATAAAATTATTGAAAAATGAACAAGTTGAACAGGTAAAGCAACAACAACGATTTCCATTGAACTGGTCATTAGACAAAACAAAATGGGATGACCGGCTTTACAAGGGATTTTCAAGCGGTCGAAGACCCAGTAAAGTTTCAGGACTTGACAGATTATATTACGACCGGTCGAAACCATACGATGCAACCATTCCATTCTATAATGAATATGAACCCAAAGAATTCATACAAAAGCCTTCGGCTTATATCATTCCGCAAGGTTGGTGGCCGGTAATTGATAGGTTAAAATTAAACGGAGTGATGATGAAACAATTTGGAAAGGATACAACCATTGAAGTGGAGGTTTATCATATAAAAAGCTACCAGGCTTCCAACAGGCCGTATGAAGGCCACCACACTAACGGTGATGTACAACTGAATGAATCTGTTCAACAAAAAATTTTCAGGAAAGGCGACTGGTATATACCAATGAATCAGCCCGCCAACCGTTTTTTAGTTGAAGTCCTTGAACCACAAATGGAAGATTCTTATTTCATCTGGAACTTCTTTGATCCTATTCTGCAACAAAAAGAAGGTTTTTCTTCTTATGTATTTGAAGAAACGGCAGCAGACTACCTTAATAAAAATCCTTCATTGAGAAAACAACTGGAAGAGAAAAAAGCCAGCGATACAACTTTTGCAAAAAGTGCTTCGGCACAATTAAATTTTGTTTATCAACATTCACCCTATTATGAACCCGCACATATGCAATATCCGGTTTACAGAATAAAATAAAAACGGTTAGGAGATTATTATAAAGGTGTTTTACTTATCTTTTTTAGCAAATATCCCAGGTAAATACAAAATAACAGGATGGCAATGCTAAAATAACCAGCCCAATCATAATGATTGATTTTACCGTATGCATCATCCGTAACAATCAGGCCGGCAATAAATGATGCAGTTCCAATAAACAATTGCTGGAATGAAGAATTAAGGCTCATAAAACTTCCGCGGTATTGCGATTCAATAACATTGCTCACCATAGATTGCGCTGCAATAGAACGTCCATTCGATACAATGAACCATAGTCCGGTTGCGATTAAAACAAAATAAAAAGGAATCGAAGGCATGTTGGTGATCAGGTAAACAAAGGGCAGCGTAAGCAAGGCTGTTATGGTAAATATTTTCATTTTTCCATGCTTATCGGCAAGCTTGCCAAAAAAAGGCGCTGAAAATAAAGTGGCCGTGCCGCCTACAACATAAATCAGTGGGATCTCTTCTTTGGTAAAACCTACATTAAATTCCATAAAAGGATTGATGAAAGGAATGATCACAAAATGCCCTAGCATGATCATAGCCGATAACAATAGCGCCAATAACGCATCGGGCCGGGAAAATATAACCAGGAAGGATTGAGCAGGTTTTCGTTTTATTTCACCCATGTGCGATTTCATGGACGGGATGTATTTCATGGTAAATGGAATCAATACAAAACCCATTATAGCCACCAGGATAAATGGCGCATGCCAGCTATAAAAATTGGCCAGGTATAAACTGATGGGAACCCCTAATACGGATGCAACGGAGAAGGCTGCCATCAAATATCCCATGGCTCTTCCTCTTTTTTCATAGGGAAATGTATCGGCCACAATGCTCATTACCTGGGCGCCAATTAAACCACCAAACAATCCCGCAAGAATCCTTGCCGCAATCAGGAATTTATAATCAGGTGCGATACCGCAAAGAAAAGTGCCGATGATAAAACCGGTATAACCGAATATGAGCGTTTTCTTTCTGTCAAAATTATCAATCACAAAAGCCGCAATGATGCCCGATGTGAAAGCGGCGTAAGAATAAGAAGAAACGATCAATGAAAATTGCTGCGTGGAAATATTGAAAAAGGGCATCAGGTAATTTCCTAACGGCATGATGATCATAAAATCGAGGATATGCGTAAAGTTGATGGATGCCAATAAAAAAAGTAAGATCCGCTCGTTTCGATTCATAATTCCCGCAAAGGTAAAAGATTGTAACGCTGTGACTGCATCAGCGATTCATTTCTTAAAAATTAACCCTCCGCCAACAGGCCGTTCTCATTTTCCTTTTTGATTGGACGGCGGTTTTTTAAAATCATCACATACCCGCTAAACTGATCAGGCTTTCCAGGCATGGATGTTTACCCTTCCGAATTTGTTATGTTGTCAACACCTTCAAAACAATTTTATTTTTCAAAAAACAATATAAGAAAACTGTTTAATTATTCTTCTCGTATTTATAGTAGCACTCCCAGGAAAACTTTATCTGAGAAAATTTACATCCATTTCCATTACCCTTCTTAACACCATCATCCTAATCGTTAGACCACATTGTATTTTATTATTTTATTCTTAAATCACACGTAATGAAAAAAGTCTTTACTATGAAGGGGCGACTTCTTATGCTAAGTTGCCTCGCTGTAATTACGGCTGTACTGGTTGCATCCAGCCACCGGGAAGCGCCATTGATTGCTGATGATCCGCTGGCAGACAATACGGATCTTTACGCATTTCGCAGTCCTGCCAATCCAAACAAAGTAGTCATTATCGCCAACTACATTCCGGCGGAACTGCCGCAGGGTGGACCCAATTATTACAATTTTGGACCAGATGTGCGTTACGAAATCCATATTGACAATGATATCAAAACGGCTGGCGATGATATTGTTTACCGTTTCAGTTTTCAGCAAGTGAACGAGGACCCAACCACGTTTTTCAACATTCGGCTAGGAAAGCAAAATCTAAAAACCTCTTATTCACTTCAGCGTAGTATGGATGGTGGCAAAAGCTTTACTGCCATTGTTACAAACGGTATCGTACCACCAAATAATATCGGACCGCGCAGCATAGAAAGCCCTGTAGGACTGGACGCTCCAGGCTATGATGCGTTGATGCGGGCGGCCATAGCCAATGCCAGCACGGGCGAAAGAGTATTTGCCGGACCAATAGATGATCCTTTCTTTGTGGACCTGGGTGGCATCTTTGATTTGGGCGATGCGCCTCGTCAAAGTGGTGTACCCCGCGATGGATTGGCTAAATATAATGTGCACTCCCTGGCATTGGAAATTGATATTTCTACCTTACAGAAAAAGGGGAAATCCGTGGATAAGGCTAAAAATATCCTGGATGATGACTATATCATTGGCGTATGGGCTTCCGCCAGTCGCAGAAAAGTAAGAACATTAAATAATAACGTTCATTCAAATACAGATGCACTTAGTTCTACCTCAGGTGAATGGGTGCAGGTTTCTCGCCTGGGCATGCCATTAACAAATGAAGTAATTATCCCGATAGGTGATAAAGACTATTGGAATAGCCTAACCCCTTACCAGGACCTGGCCAATCTTGAACGTTTTGGTAATTACTTTTATAACCCAGAACTGGCTTTGTATATGGATGACAGCAAGTTTGGAGGTGCCGTTCCAGCTTTCAGCCCTTTGCGCATACAACCCGGCTTTAGAAACGGAGAAAACGGATTGTTTTCTCTAAGACGATCCAAACCTAATAATGGTGGAACAAAGGGTTCAGTTAATGGAACCATTCTGAATAGACCTCAATACGCAGATCTGTTATTGCCTGGGCCAGGTAAGCCCCGTTCTGTTGATATTTATCCCATTTTTAATACAGGTGTTCCCAATGAAGTTCCTTATCAGCTTGCTACAGGGAAAAATGGTAACCCTCTTGCTGCAGGTAAGCCCTTTATCAATAACTTTTTACCAACCGGTGGTGATATGCTGCGCCTGAACATGGCAGTGCCTGTTACACCAAGAACCAGTGCAGATTTCAGTTCTTTAGGTTTGGTTTGGGCAGCTGTTTTAGGGTTGACTGATCCCCGCTTTAATACAAACAGGAATATCCAGTTTATACCCAACATGGATGGCTTCCCTAATGGCAGAAGGCTGGAAGATGATGTAACCAGAATTTCTTTGCAGGCAGTGAGCGGAATAGTACTGGCAGCCATAGGCATTCCTTACGATGAGCCTGACCGCTTAGGTAAAGTAATCAATTATTCTACCGGTGTGGAACGCAATGATGCTCCTTTCAAAATGCAATTTCCTTTTGTAGCTGCACCATGGAGAGGTACAGAAGTTCAATAGTATCATTCAAAAAATAAAAAAAATTATCATGAAAAGAAAAATATTTACTTCAGTGTTGCTGGCGGCGATAATAACTACCGCTGCGGTGCTGATGTCATCAAGCCACAGGGAAGCGCCAATGATCTCAAATGATCCGCTTGCCGATAATACAGACCTGTATGCTTTCCGCAGCCCGGATAATACGAATACAATCACCGTCATCGCTAATTTCATTCCCTTTCAGTTACCTCATGGCGGCCCTAACTATTATCATTTTGGCGAGAACATACGGTATGACATTCATATTGACAACAACCCGGCCACGGCTGGTGATGATATAACGTATCGATTTACATTCAACAGAACAAATGAAGATCCTTCTACGTTTTTCAATATTCGTTTAGGAAAAGAAAATTTAAAAAATACCTATAACCTGGATAAAATCACCAGTTCGGGTACAACCAGGATTGTTACCGAAGGTGCAGTGCCGGCTTATAATATTGGTGAACGCTCCATCAATTCACCGGTAGGTTTGGGCGCCGCTGGTTATGAAAGCTTAATGACGTCTGCGATAACTACGGCTACAAGCGGTGAAAAAGTTTTTGCGGGTCCTGTTGATGATCCTTTCTTTGTTGACCTCGGTGGTATTTTTGATTTAGGGGATGCTCCCCGTCAGCAAAGCGGAGCGCCAAGAGATGGTGTAAAATGCAAAAATGTATCAACCATAGCTTTGCAAATACCCATATCTTCTTTACAAAAAGATGGTAAAGATGTTTCGATGGCCACGAACATTTTGGATGGTGATTTTATTATTGGCGTATGGGCTTCCGCCAGCCGGCGCTCCATGAAAACATTGAACACGGACGGTACGCAATCACATACTGGCGACTGGGTTCAGATTTCCCGCCTCGGCATGCCATTGACCAATGAAGCGGTAATACCAATCGGGTATAAGGATTACTGGAATGCACTTACTCCTTACCAGGATCTTTCTAAATTATCTCAGTTTGGTGATTTCTTTTACAAGCCTGAATTAGCTCTGTATATGGATGACACTTTCTTTGGTGCAGCCGTACCCGCTTTTTCACCATTGCGCATTCAACGCAATTCATTTACGGTTCTGGGCCGTGTAGGTTTTGGTAACGACCAGGAAGGGTTATATCCTTTAAAAGGGCATCCCGCCCTTGCAGGAACAGCGTTGGACGATGCCATTTTTGGAACGCTTTTATTACCGGCTCCCAATTCGCCCCGGTCTGTTGATCTGTGGCCAATTTTTCATACCGGCGTTCCGAATTTAAGCCCTTACCAATTAGCCACCGGTAAAGATGCTGGCAACCCGCTTTCCGCCGGTAAGCCATTTATCAATAACTTTTTGCCAAATGGCGGTGATATGTTACGGTTAAATATGGCGGTACCTGTAACGCCAAGAAACAGCTCCGACTTCAGTACATTAGGTTTGGTTCAGGCTGCAGTTTTAGGATTAACAGATCCACGCTTCAACACAACAAAGGATATTCAAAACATTCCCAACATGGATGGATTTCCCAATGGCAGAAGACTGGAAGATGATGTAACCCGTATAGAATTGCAGGCGGTAGGCGGTGTTGTATTAGCTGCTATCGGTTTATTTTATGATGACTATGATGGAACAGGCAGTCCTGTTACGCAAGACCTGAAGGATGTATTGACTTATACAACCGGCGTGGAAGCGAATGATAAATCATTTCAATCCATGTTTCCGTATGTAGCGGCGCCCCATTCAGGTACCAGCGAATGCTCCGGTGAACCGGCTAAGAGTGAAAATACGCCAGGTATGAGAAGTGCGCCTGTAACGCAAAAACTTGAAAAAGCGGCACCCGAGGTATTTATGACTGTTTCGCCAAACCCTGTCACGAATAACAGCACATTGCGCTACAGGGTTTCAAATCCCTCTCAGATCCGGATCGTTTTATTTGATGCATCCGGCAGACAAATCAGGGAACTGTCAAATAAACAACATGAAACTGGTACATATACTTTGCAATGGAATGCAGGTGGCCTGGTTAAAGGCACTTATTATATATCAGCGATGAAAGCTAATGATGTAAAACAAACCATCAGTGTTATAAAACTATAATTAAGATTAAAGTCCGCGGCATCCGGCTGCGGACTTTATTTTTTACCCTACAACTTATTGAAATGAAAAAACGTTACTTATATTTTTTCTCCATTCTGTTTTTCTTTACTGCAACCGGTTTCATTATTTTACGTTATCAAAATAAAGAAAGAAACAAAGAAGCCGCTTTTTATTTACTGAAAGAGCGCAATGGAATTTTAATTAATAATGCAGAGTGGGTTTCCGTAAAAAACACTGCCGCGGATTTAATGAAGACGGTTCGCATCAACCCGGAAGATGTGAAAGCAAACATTGCATTAGCTACTTTATACATTCAGGAAGGGCGAATTACCGGTGATTATATGTACTATGATGCGGCCGCCATGAAATATGTAAATGATGTATTGAAAATAGATTCAAAAAACTTTACAGCCTTATCTTTAAAATCATTGATCCAACTATCGCAACATCATTTTTCCGAAGGTTTGGAAACCGCCAAAGAGGCGCAAAAAATTAATCCGCATAATGCATTTATTTATGGCATAATGGTAGATGCTTATGTAGAGATGGGAAACTATGAAGAGGCGGTGATTAACTCGGATAAGATGGTTTCGATACGCCCTGACATACGGTCCTATTCCCGGATATCCTATTTACGGGAAATACATGGAGATTATCCCGGAGCTATAGAAGCTATGAAGATGGCGGTGGATGCGGGGCCCGCCGGTGATGAAACAACGGCATGGGCAAGAGTGCAGCTTGGACAGTTATTTGAATACACTGGCGATTTACCGGCAGCGGAAATGCATTATACCATTGCACTGGAAAACCGTTCGGGGTATGCTTATGCACTAGCAGGCCTGGCACGGATAGCCACCAGTAAAAAAGACTACCCAAAAGCCATTACCTTTTATGAAAAAGCCTCAAAAGCAGTGGTGGATTATTCTTTCAAAGATGAACTCGTTTATCTGTATCGCATTACAGGCGATAGAATTAAAGCGGATGCAGTAGCCAGCGAGATCATTAATACAATGCGTATGAATGCTGAAGCCGGTAATAACGATGAAACGCTGGGTCACTATTCTGATCGGGAACTGGCATATGCCTACCTGAAAATAAATAACACCAAAAAAGCCCTGGAACATGCGCTGGCCGAATACAACCGGCGACCCGATAACATTGACGTAAATGAAGCGCTTGCTTGGGTGCACTATAAAAGAGGGGCGTATGATAAAGCTTTGCCTTATATAAAAACGGCCTTAAGAACAGGAAGTAAAAACCCGGTTCTGCTTTCACGTGCTGGCTTAATATTAAAAAAAACCAGCGAAAAGACATCCGCTAAAAAACATTTGGAAGAAGCATTTAAAAATCAGCCTCATTTTGATCCAGAATTGAAAATGGAAGTGGAAAAGAGTTTGGGATCATGAATGGCGAACAGCATTCTGCTACGGATATTGCCAGGTTGGAAATCTTTCAAACTATGCCTTAAAGCCATGGATCATTTAAAATAATTTGCAGCATATGAAGTTTTTTTACTTTTTACTTTTAACGTGTTGTTACTTTAACGAGGGCTTTACGCAGCAACCTTCAGCAAATTGGTTGCAGGTTATTGATGCTGCAACTTCACAGCCTGTAGAAGGTGCCACTGTACGTTTTTTTCCCGGAACTGAAACAACTGTAACAAATGAACAGGGAAAGTTTCATTTAAAAAGTGAATCCGCTATTGATAGCGTGCAGGTATCCGCCATCGGCTTTAAAAATAAAAGTGTTTATCAGACAACATTAAATCAGCAAGATGCAATTAAACTTGAAATACAACCGATAGAAATTAAAAACATCACCCTCTTTAGTGGTGTGGAAGGAACCAAAACGATTAGCATGATTGATATAAAAAACAGAAGTTTCAATCATTCTCAGGAAGTACTCAGTTTCATTCCCGGATTATTTATCGGTCAGCACGCAGGTGGCGGCAAAGCAGAACAGATTTTTTTACGCGGCTTTGATATTGACCATGGAACAGACGTCGCCATTACAGTTGATGGAATGCCGGTTAATATGGTATCTCATGCACATGGACAAGGCTATGCGGATCTGCATTTTCTGATGCCGGAGTTGATTGACAAGGTTGATTATAAAAAAGGAACCTACAGCGCTGATAAAGGGAATATGGCTACCGCGGGTTTTGTGAATTTTCATACAAAAAAAGTACTTACTGAAAACAGCATCAAACTGGAAGCAGGTCAGTTCAACACTTACAGACTGGCAGGAATGATGAAATTATTGGGAGCTAAGGCGGCACAGAAACAGCAGTCTGCTTATATCGCAACGGAGTATATGTATTCTGACGGATATTTTGACAATCCACAGGATTTCAAACGTTTTAATGTATTTGGTAAATATCATGGCAGATTAAACAGTAGCAATATCTTAAGTTTTACCGCCTCGGCATTCAGCAGCAGTTGGTCGGCTTCCGGACAGATACCGGAACGGGCTTTTAAAGATGGGTTGATTAGTTTTTTTGGCGCCATAGATCCGAATGAGGGAGGTGAGACAGGCCGAAGAAATATCAATACACAGCATATTAAAACTTTTGACAACGGGGCAACTTTCCAAAATCAATTGTATTACACTCATTATGATTTTGCTTTGTATTCCAACTTCACTTTCTTTTTAAAAGACAGTATTCATGGCGATCAGATAAAGCAAAAGGAAGTAAGAAACCTGGTGGGATATAATGGCAGTTATCAGGTAAACAGTTTTGCCGGCGATAATAAAATAACAACAGAAATTGGAGGTGGTTTTCGGTTGGATAAAACAAAAAACAGTGAATTATCCAGAACTAAAAATAAATCGGAATTACTGCAACAATTACAATCCGGTAATATCTCTGAAATTAATCCGGCTGTTTATATAAATGAAACTATCAGGTGGAATGAGAAATTTACGATCAATGCAGGTCTTCGCTGGGATTATTTTGACATGCAATACCAGGATAAAACAGATAATAATAAAAAGCTGGCATCCTCTTCTATCATCAGTCCGAAATTTAATATTTATTATCACATCAACTCCAAAACAAACTTATATCTGAATACAGGAAAAGGCTTTCACTCCAATGATACAAGAGTGGCCGTAGTTACCTCCGCAAGAAAAGCAGTGCCTGCCGCTTATGGCACTGATCTGGGCTTTACCACAAAACCTTTCAAAAACTTATTTTTTAATACAGCTGTTTGGTATCTGGAACTTGACCAGGAATTTATTTATGTAGGTGATGAAGGAGTGGTAGAACCAAGCGGCCGGTCGCGAAGAATTGGTATAGATGCTTCGGCACGTTATCAACCCTTTACTCAATTAATTATAGATGCAGATGTCAATTACTCCCATGCACGTTCCGTGGAAGAAATAAAGGGAGAAAATTATCTGCCGCTGGCACCTGCATTCACAAGTACCGGTGGTCTTTCCTACAAAACCACAAAAGGCTGGAACGGCAGCCTGCGTTATCGTTTTCTGGGGCGGCGCCCGGCTAATGAAGATTACAGCACTATTGCCAGAGGTTATTTTATCGCTGATGCAAATCTTATGTATGCTCGCAATAAATGGGAAGCCGGCATTTCAGCACAAAATTTATTGAACACCCGCTGGAAAGAAACACAATTTGATACGGAAAGCCGCTTGAAAGATGAAACGGTAGCTGTTTCAGAAATTCATTTTACACCAGGTACACCCTTTTTTATTAAGTTTAGCCTAACCTATCAATTCTGACCACCACTTCTTTCAATGCAACCATCATCACAAAACATAATTAAGCCATTATTTTTCTTTTCCCTGCTATTATTTTTTGCTACTCCGTTATGGGCGCATGAAATAAATTTTGCAATGGAGAAAGCGCCAACCGATAAAGTGATTTGGTTTTATGTGATGCTTGGTTTTGAACATATTATACCAGAAGGACTGGATCATATTTTATTTGTCGCGGGCCTGTGCCTGTTAAGTACAAAATTAAAAGTCATTGTGTGGCAGGCAACCGCTTTTACGGTAGCACATTCCATTACACTTGCCCTCAGTATGAAAAACATAATAGTGGCGCCCATCGCTATTGTGGAACCCATCATTGCACTTTCCATTTTGTTTGTAGCAATAGAAAATCTATTGCTTGATACATTAAAGCCGTGGCGAATAGTTCTTGTTTTTATTTTCGGATTAATTCACGGCCTGGGATTTGCCAGCGCATTAAATGAAACCGGCTTGCCAAGAAATAAATTCTTCACCGCTATTTTATCTTTTAATGCCGGCGTTGAACTGGGACAGATTGCGGTGATCATATTGGTTTTTGGCTTATTCATTATTCCATTCAGACAAAAAAATTGGTATAAAAAAATTATCGTTTATCCATTGTCTGTAATGATTGGTCTCATTGCTTTATACTGGACGGTGGAACGGATTTTTTTATAAATAGGTTGATGGCATTTTCGCAACAGGTGTATTCAAATATTGCCCCAAACAAATCATTCTGTTATAAAACCAATTACCTGAACTTCACCGGGGCGGCATGGGGCGGTTTCCTTACCTGCCATTTAAAGCGATAATAATCGTTTCGGATAAATGGCAGGAATGCTGTCACTAAAGTAAACAACGTACAAAAAGAAAGTGCCAGCTTAGGATCATAGCGTAATAAATATATTATTACGAAAGTAAATGTAATAGCACCAAAGAATAGAAGAAAAGAAATTGATTAATCTGCAATATTGCTTGCCATTGAAACATGCCATACCAAAAGAGTGGTAATAAATACACACCTGCCACTAAAGCACTGCCCAATAACTTTATAAAAAAAGTTTAGGCAAATTTTTAAACAAATGAATTATTTATGATCTCCTTTTTATGCTCTAAATAAATAATTTATTGTTTACTGTTCAACTGAATTGTTTTTGAATTTTTCCAGAATCGTCAAAGGCCTAATTCCCTTTATTGTATACATAATTTATTTGGTGCATTTGTCTGGTTAGAATATCAGTATTTTATTTCACGTACTTCATTACCACGGTTTCTACATTAAAATAGTAAAGGATTTATTTTAACGAATATGAAATTTTGCTACTCTTAAAACTCTTGCTGACTTTAAAAATCGGTAGTGGCATGGTTATAGGAAATTGATAGATAAAACAAATTATGTCGAAATTTAAACCCCTCCTGGCAATAGCTATTTTATTTTTTATTGCGGTATCATGTAATGATAAGCCTAATGATAAAGAAATACAGGACAATGTAACCAAATCATTGCAGGCTAATAAAAATTACGCAGGTGTTAATTCAACCGTGAAAGATGGTACGGTTACTTTAACCGGAATGTGTGAAGGCGATGACTGTGCTGCTGATATAGAAAAAAATATTAAGGATGTAAATGGCGTACAGAAAGTAGAAAATAATATTACCAAAGATAATTCTACTGACATGACCATGAGAACATCTGTACAATCTATTGTTGTAAAATATCCTGGTGTACAGGCTGATGTAGCCTCCGGAGTAATAGTGCTCAGAGGCAGTATTGACCGCGACAATCTTCAATCTTTAATGAGTGACCTGGGGATGCTACACCCTGAAAAAATAGACAATCAACTTGTGGTAAAATAAATGATATACTTTGTTGCAGCAGATTTGTTAATCATACATATCATCAAAAAAAATTTATGGCAAACTTGGACAAGAAAAATAATCAGGGAGTTGTTCCGCTTATAGATCAGACAAAAGCTAACAAAGACAATGAAAGATATTTCAACCTGGTAGTAGATGAAATTCCGTACCGGGTGGAATTTGAACCTTTCTTTTTTAATGACCAGGTGCGGTATTATGTTAGCATAAACGCCGGGCCCAAAGATGTGTTTGTATGGGATACAAGCATGAATCAGTTTAGGGCTATTGACGACGATGCAGGTATATTGCCGGTGGCGCTGGAAAAAGCTATCAGTGCAGAACTCCTTACTCAAAACCTGTAGTAAATTTTTCGAATTTTTCTATACAAAAATGAAAATTAAAAAAGTAATATAAACGATAAGCATTTTCGGTAACATTGCCTGGTATTGCTATTTGATAAATCTTATGTAAACGAATCTCTTTTTTCTGTCGGTCTTCTCAATTTTAAACTCAATGGCTTCATAAATATTAAAGCCTCCTTTTAAATTTCTCAATCCTACTATTTTTTTTGTTGTCTTATCCCGGGGAGCGGTGGTAGTGTTTAATGTAAAGTCATTTACACTTGGGCAATTTTGCCAAATATTTCAGAAGATATTTCCATTTGGGAAGTACCTGCCTGCGAATACACCATACATGAAAGCAGGCTAAATTGAATTATCAAACCAGAATTTTTTACCAAAAAATCCCGGGGTCTGCTGCGCAATACCCCGGGCGAACTGAAAAAAAGCCCTTCATTGCTGAAAGGCTTTTGGATAATGGTTCAATGATTATAATGGTCTGAAACTATTAT
>JACCYQ010000079.1 GCA_013696395.1 Chitinophagaceae bacterium | reverse complement strand
GGAGAAGAAGTTTATGTACAAATTCAGGCTGACAGTACCGGATATGCGAGGATCAGATCGGTATTAAAAGAAAAACCTAAAAACGATCCTGATTATGTAAAAGCCAGTATTGGTTATGTTGATGAAGTAAATTTAAAGCTGTTGATCAACTATCCTTTTGATCGTTTTTATATGGAAGAATCAAAAGCTCAGCCAGCAGAAGACATGTACCGTAAATCAATCATCGATTCTACCCAAATAGCCTACGCCCTTGTTCATGTAAAGAATGGTGAAGCTGTTATCAGGGATGTAATGATTGATGGAATTTCCATTTCAGTTTTGGTGAGGGGAAGCAAAAACAAATAAAAATATAATAGTGTTATTTGCGAAAGATAACATCTTCAGCAATCGTTTTTTTCTTTCGGCTGAATTTATTCTTCCGGTTTGGTTATTAATACAGTAAGTCTTTTAGGCGCTACTTCGCAATAAGCTGTGGTTAATGCATCCAACAACATTTTCTTCGGAATTTTTTCTAAATTAATATTTGTCCATCCACACGTACCCCATTTATTGGGCACAGGAAAAATAATTGACCTGTCATAAGCGGAAAATACATCCTGGTCTATCTCAGAGAATTTTACACAAGCCTGTTTATTCTTTACATCCAGTGTAGTAAATATTTTTTTACCTATTCTGAAAGATGTTTTATCAAAATGTTTTTGTTCGGTTACTTCGGGAAAAGATAAAGCCAATTCCCGGAATGATTTTTCATCAACCATTTAATATATAATTATGATGACAGAAGGTAATCAATATTCCACTTTATTGGAAAACTTGATCTAATTTTCAGCCCGGCAATATATTAAGCTCAATTCCGGATAAATTTTTATTAGTAACGCATGAATGGTAATCAACCAGAAATAAGAAAGGTAAACGTTGTGCGGTATGTTACACCTTTGAGGGAAGGTGGTTCTTTACCGGCTATTGCAGAAGCGGATGACGGGTTTCTATATGTTCTGAAATTTTTTGGTGCCGGCCAGGGTGTTAAATCTTTGGTTGCTGATTTTATTGGTGGAGAAATAGCAAGAGCCTTAGGCTTAAAAGTTCCCGAACTTGTTTTCGCCAATTTGGATGAAGCCTTTGGCAGAACCGAACCAGATGAGGAGATCCAGGAACTGCTGCGCAAAAGTGAAGGACTGAATTTAGGGGTACATTATCTTTCCGGAGCCATTACTTACGATCCGGCCGTTGCACCGCTTGATGCAAAGCATGCATCCCAGATCGTATGGCTTGACAGTTTAATAACCAATGTTGATCGCACAGCAAGAAATACCAATATGCTGACCTGGAATAAAGAATTGTGGTTGATAGATCATGGTGCCGCATTATATTTTCATCATTCATGGGATAACTGGGATGAACATGCGAAAAGACCTTTTGTACAAGTGAAGGATCATGTATTATTATCCATGGCAACGGAACTTGAGCCGGCAGACCAATCTTCAAAAATTATTTTAACTCCAGAGCTTATCCGTGGAATTGTTTCAGCTATTCCGGATGAATGGCTGACAAATTATTCAGAAACACAAAAAGCGGAGCAGATCAGGAATGTATATGTGCAATTCCTGGAAACACGCATTCAATCATCTTCTATTTTTGTAAAAGAAGCACAGCATGCAAGAGAATCAATTATTTGAATATGCCATTATTCGCGTTGTGCCCAAGGTTGAACGTGAAGAATTCCTCAATGTAGGTGTCATCCTGTATTGCAAGGACCTGAAGTTTTTAGACATGCGGTATATGATTGATGAATCAAGGCTTCACCATTTTTGCAAAGACCTGGATTTACAGGAATTGAAAGAACACCTGGTTGCCTATGAAAATATCTGCAAAGGAAATTTAAACGGCGGACCAATTGCCAAACTGGATCTTCCCTCCCGCTTCCGCTGGCTTACCGCTACAAGAAGTACCATTGTCCAATCATCTAAAGTACACCCGGGTCTTTGCAAAGAACCGGCAAAAACATTGGAACATTTATTTGAACGACTGGTGTTGGTTGAATAGTTTAAAGGTTTAAGTGTTTAAAAGTTTAAACTGTTAAGTATGAGGGGCATAAAGTTTGAATATCCTTCCTTCATGGCAAAGAATCATTAGCTTTCCCGACGGGTCTCCCGTATTTGTGTTGTTGTAGCTAAGAAAATTTCAACAGGGACCCGTAGGCGAAGAATTTTAACCCACGGGTCCCCGCAATTCATTTATCATTTTTTGCAAAGAATATTGCGGGAGAGTCGTGGGGAAAGCAACTGAAGATGGTTGATGGTGCATTTCAGAACAGACATCAGGTCCCAATATCAGGACAAATACAGCTTTCCTTTAAATTTTGGAACCGATGTTAGCCAATGGTTGGGGAAAAATGGGTTTGTTTATATGTAAAGTATGCTTTACATTAGTCTTGCCAACAAAACTCAAACTTTTATGAAATTTCTTCTTCCACACCGCTTTAAAATTATAGGAACTATCATCGCACCTTTAGGCTTCGGTCTCTGGCTTGCAATGCAGTCGGGTTTAATTACAAAGGTTCTTGTCCTTATTTTTGGGGGACATCTAACTGCTTCACCGTATCATATTATTAATGTTGCCGTAGCAATCATTTCGTTCTTTTCTTTTCTTTTAGGAATTTTCTTCCTCACATTTTCAAGAGAAAACATCGAAGATGAAATGGTGCAAAGAACTAGATTAGACAGTTTTCAAGTTGCTGCACTTGGCCAAATTATTGTAATTATCGCTGGTTTTGTGTTTATGCTCTTTAACGGAGATCCTGGAGAAAGTGGAATGATGGTTTTCTTTATTATCCTAGTCTTTCAGTTCTGGCTATCTTTCATTATTCGATTTAATTACATTCTTCACGTGAAGTATAGACAATGAAAAATACAGTCAAAGAAGAGCGTATTAAAAAGCAGCTTACTCAAGTTCAGTTGGCAGAATTAGTAGGTGTCTCTCGACAAACAATCTTTTCAATAGAAATTAGCAAGTAC
>JACCYQ010000037.1 GCA_013696395.1 Chitinophagaceae bacterium | reverse complement strand
GAAACTGTGTCCACCAGATTATCCACATAAGCATTTGTATCCATTACATTATAGGAATAATTCAGCAAACCAATTGGTATAGCATTTACATATGCATTAGTATCCAGCTTTGCTTCTAAAGCATCCGGTGAAAGCCAGCCTGTGTTATTGTAGGCGGCATTATAAATCTCATAATAAGCCTGCACCCAATGTCTCGGGCCGGTTGTATCAGTAAATTGGTCCTGTTGTTTGAAGCGTTCTATATCCGCCACAGGAAATACCCGGTCGTACAAAATACCGGAAGTAATTATGGTTTTATCAAGATTTTGCAATTTGTAATCTGAATAAGCTTTGTAAGGCAGCGTGTCCCAGGTTGTTTGGGCTTTGGTTGAAAACGCAAAAAATGAAATAAAGCTGAGGGCAAAAAAATGCCTGAGTAAAATGTTAGTTCTCATAGTTAGCTCGTTAGGATTAAAGTTTTTTTAATTGATTTTATATTGAAGTCGGAATTTGCCCTCGGTGACATTTACAGTTTTGTTTTGTTCAACATTGTAGGCTACAAAAGAAAAAGATCCGGCAATAATTTTATTAACTTTATCAAGTGAGGTAATGGTAAGTTGTCCTATTCTTATACTGTCGGTGCGAAAAATGTCGGAAGGATTACCAATAGTATTATCGTAATCAGCTGAATGTTTTGTTCTTTCATGATTTAAAAGATAAGTAGTTTTTTCAATTGGTTGGTCAACTATTCCAAATCCAATTACCTCAAAACCTCTATTGGCATTTATCAGCAAAACTGTATCTCCTAATATAATAGATCTTCTACAATTTGCACAATTATCAGGTACATATTCTTTTCCATCAAGTTTGCATTCAAAATAATATTCAGGGAGGTGTTCTTTATTGCAGGCTGCTGCTATACAAAATGAAGCTGCAAAAATTAAAATCAAATGTCGCATAGGTTACAAGGTTTAGAAAGGATGAATTGACGGTAATGTATAGCATTTAAACCATCTTAAGAATAATTCAAAAAAAACATGTGTATAACTATAATTCTCATGGATTAATTGTTTTACTTAAAGTTTCTTTAATTGGTTATGTATTGGAGGCGAAATTTCCCCTCGGTAATTTCTACTGTTTTATTTTGCATTGCATTGAATGCTTTGTAATAAAAAGTGCCCACAAAAATTTTGTTTGTTTTGTCAAATGTTGAAATATTAAGCAGTCCGATTTGTGTAGCATCTGTAAAGTTTCGATCATTAGGACTTGTAGAAAATTTATAGCCCCCCTTCTAACAATAACTTCATTTAATACATAATCACCAACTTTAATCCCTCTATTATCATTAATCCCAATTCCTAATGTTTCAAAACCTCTGTTTCCTCCTCTTATTAATATAGTGCCTTGAAGAATTTTTCCTGTTGTACAATTACCACAGTTATCAGGCACGTATTCTTTTCCGTCCACTTTACATAAGAAATAAAATTCAGGAAGGTGCTCCTTATTGCAGGCTGCTACTAAACAAAATGAAGCATCAAAAATTAAAATCAAATGTCGCATAAGTTACAAGGTTTTAGGAGGGTTGAATTGGAACCTGTATTGTATAAATTTTAAACCATCTAAAGAATAATACAAAAAAAGCATGAGTAAGACTATAATAATTCTCATGGTTAGTTGTTTTGGATTAAAGTTTCTTTAATTGATTTTGTATTGTAATATGAATTTGCCTTCTGTGACATCTATAGTTTTGTTTTGCACAGCATTGTAGGCTACAAAAGAAAAAGTTCCGACAATAATTTTATTTATCTTATCAAGTATAGTAATGTTAAGCCGCCCTTTTTTTAAACTGTCAATGCGAAATTTCAAATTTATTACCGATAGTGTAAAGGAATTTATGAAACTATACTTACCAGTTACTCATTAAATCATATTTTTCCAAAATATTTGAAGAGCATAGTTTTAAAGTTTAAAAAAATCGATTAGTATGTTTAAAGCAAAATTTTCCTGGCTTTTTTGCCATTTCCTGTTCGTTTGGTTCATATTAAACGCCCAATCAGATCCCGGTTATCAGCAACCACCAAAAAATATAACAGACATTGTTATGGCATCGCCCACACCGGGCGTAAGCATTGATGATAAAGGTGAATGGATGCTAATCAGTGAGCGCAGTGATTTTCCTGGTATTGAACAATTGGCGGAACCTGAATTACGGATTGCCGGGTTAAGGATCAACCCGGAGAATTTTGGACCCAGCCGCAGCAATTATTCCATTGGTTTTCAACTAAAAAAAATTCAAACCGGTGAAACTTTTCCTGTAAAAGGTTTACCGGAAAACCTCCGGGCTGCAAATACCAGTTGGAGCCCTGATCAAAAACAGATTGCTTTTACCCATACAACCCCTGAAAAAATAACGCTTTGGAAAATTGACATCGCTGATAAATCAGCCAGCCAGCTTACCAATGATGCCATCAGTGATGTACTTGGCACTACTTTTATTTGGGCAGGCAATGATGCGATAATTTATAAAGCCCTGGTGAAGGATCTTTCTCAAACTCCTGCAAAACCCAAAGCGCCATCCGGACCGGTGATCCAGGAAAATTTGGGTAAAGAAGCTGCCAGCCGCACTTACCAGGATCTTATAAAAAATCAGTACGATGAAGCTTTGTTTGAATTTTATGCCACCACGCAATTAAAACGTACCGATGGAAAAACATTAGGCGCTGCAGCTTTGTACAATTCAATTAACCTGTCACCCGACAACCGGTTTATCTTAACCGACAAATTAAAAAAGCCATTCTCTTATTTGGTTCCTGCAAACGGTTTTGCAAAATCCATTGAAATACTGGATGCGCAAACAGGATCGCTGGTAAAAGAAGTAGCCC
>JACCYQ010000200.1 GCA_013696395.1 Chitinophagaceae bacterium | reverse complement strand
AATTCCAGCGTAACAGGTATAAGATGTTCTGCTGCGTGCCGGTAAATGGAACGTCCCACGTTCAAACTACCTGTATAAAAAATATGATCAAAGCGAAATTCATCCATCATAACAGGCACCAGTTCTGCACCATCACCTTCTATTACTTTTATATAATTGCTATCAAATGTTTTTGAAATGATGTGATTGATCAATGTGGAAGTGGCACTTGCCATTTCGGATGGTTTAATGACTGCGCAATTACCACCGGCAATGGCCCCTGCCAATGGAGATAAAGCAAGCTGAAAAGGATAATTCCATGGAGAAATGATCAGCACAACCCCTAAAGGATCCTTGTGTAATTTACTGGTTGATGGCAGGTTCAGCAGATTGGTGCTTACACTTTTTGGTGACATCCATTTTTTCAGATTCCGCAACATGATATTAATTTCCATCAATAACAAACCGGTTTCCGTTGCCCAGGCTTCCTCCTGGTTTTTTTTCAGATCAGCATGCAGTGCTTTGTTGATCTCACCTTCATGATCTAAAACAGCTTGCTTTAATTTCTCTAATTGTTTTTTGCGGAATGCATAAGTCCTGGTATGGCCTGCTTGATAAAACTCCCGTAATGGCTGCAGTTCAAAACGATCTTTTGTGGTATTAAGCATGTAAAAAGATTAAAGGTTTTTCAGAAAGATAAATTAAAATCACTTGCAAAGATTAGCGGAATCAACTTATTAACTTTAGGCTATGGAATACCGGGATTTAGGATCATCATCATTGAAAGTTTCAGCCATTGGATTTGGATGCATGTCTTTGAAACAATCCGAAAAAGAAAATATCCTATTGCTTCAAAGCGCAGTTGATGCCGGAATTAATTTTTTCGATACGGCAGATCTTTACGATAAAGGTGACAATGAAAAAGTAGTTGGTAAAGCGCTGAAAGAAAAACGTAAACAACTGATCATTGCCACCAAAGTCGGTAACCAGTGGCGAGATGATGGCAGTGGTTGGGATTGGAATCCCCGCAAAGAATATATTCTGAAAGCAGTAGAAGAAAGTTTAAAAAGATTGCAAACAGATTATATAGACCTGTATCAATTGCATGGAGGCACTATAGAAGATCCGATAGAAGAAACGATAGAAGCTTTTGAAATTTTAAAAACGCAGGGTAAAATTTTATTTTATGGTATTTCCTCTATCCGACCAAATGTGATCAGGGAATATATTGATCGCTCAAACATTACCAGTATATTAATGCAATATAGCCTGCTTGATCGCAGACCCGAGGAAGCATGCGTTTCTCTAATCACCCAAAATAAAATTGGTTTATTATCCAGGGGAGCTTTAGCCCAGGGTATATTGGCTGGTAAACCGGCAAAAGACTATCTCTATATTTCAAAAGAGAAAGTAGAAGAAATTGCTGCACTGGTAAATTCATTATCCAATAAAGATCGTTCACCGGCACAAACCGCCATTCGTTTTATACTGCAACAACCGGGTTTAAGTTCAGCGATCATTGGTATACGCACCCGGGAGCAATTGGATGAAGTGGTGCAAACCTTGCAAACACCGGAACTTACAGCCGAGGAATTAACCCAGTTAAAGAAAATTGCCCCTGCAGGAAAATATGAGCAGCATCGTTAGAGCATTTTAATGAAGTAGCTCACTTATTAACTTTGTTGACCAATAATTTTTATGAGAAAAATAATTCCGCTTTCGTTTATTTTTTTAATGATCCTGGCATCAGCTTGTTCCGTTACAAGAAACGGGCAGGATGATGGACGTATAGAACTTGTACTGGTGCAGGTAAATGATGTATATGAAATTGCTCCTTTAAGTGGCAATGTGGGTGGTATGGCAAGGGTTGCCAGTTTAAAAAAACAATATCAACAAAAAAATCCCAACACCTTACTCATTATGGCGGGCGATTTTTTAAGTCCGTCTGTATATAACAGTCTTTCCTATGAAGGCAAACCTATAAGAGGACGGCAAATGGTTGAAGCCATGAATGTTGCTGGTATGGACCTGGCGATTTTTGGAAACCATGAATTTGATATAAAAGAATCGGAACTGCAATCCAGGCTTAATGAATCAATATTCAACTGGGTTTCAACCAATACTTTTCAACAGACATCAGAGGGTGCACAACCATTTAAAAAAACAGCTAACGGTAAGGAACAACCGATTCCGGAATACATTATCCATACTTTACGCGATGCTGATGGTACCGTAGCCCGTGTCGGTTTTATAAGCATTACACTGCCGTTCAATAAAGCTGCCTATGTTATCTATACTGATCCATTATCAACCGCCAAAAAAATGTATGCCCAATTGAAAGATTCTGTGGATGCGGTGGTTGCCATTACGCATCAATTTATGGAAGATGATCGAATCTTGGCAAACAACCTTCCACAACTGGCATTGATTGCCGGTGGTCATGAACATGATATGCGATTTGAAACAATAAACGGTGTTAAGATAACTAAAGCACATGCAAACGCCCGAACGGCTTATGTAATTACATTGGAAATTAACAAAAGAAAGAACAGCATAAATAGTAAAGCCCACCTTGTTTATTTAAATGAATCCATTCCACTGGATAGTGCTACCAATGTAGCTGTGGAGAAATGGACCAATATTGCCGATGCCAGTTTTAAGAATATTGGTTTTGATTCAAAAAAAATTGTTTTAGTAAAAGGAGAACCGCTCGATGGAAGAGAAGCTGAAATCAGGAGCCGGCCTACAAACCTAACGAAACAAATTATTTTAGCGATGCAGGAAGCGGCTCCAAAAGCCGAGGTGGTGTTACTGAATGCGGGTTCCATCAGGGTTGATGATATTATCGCCATGCCTGTAACACAATATGATATTATCCGCGCTATGCCATTTGGCGGCGGCATCCAGGAAGTGGATATGAAGGGTAAATTATTAAAACAAATATTGGATCAGGGGGAAAAGAATAAAGGCATCGGTGGTTACCTTCTTTACAATGAACAGGTAAAATTCGATAATCAGAAAAATGAATGGACTTTAAAATCAGCACCCATACAGGATGAAATGGTCTATCGTATAGCCCTAAGCGATTTTTTGTTTAGTGGATTAGAGGCTAACCTGGAATTTTTGAATAAGCAAAACCCGGGCATAATAAAAACATATGATGTACAATCCAGCTGCCCTCTTTCAGACATTCGCCATGCTATCATTAAGTATTTTGAAAATCATCCCGGGTGAAAATGAATTTGTGCATGAATTCAGAGGACATTCGGCCATCTATAAGTAAAAACAAATGAATTAAATGAGCCATGATATGATTACTAATGGCGAATTCTATTTATCAAAGAAATACAAATAACAAATGAAAAGATCTTCAATATTATTTTCAATCCTGTTTTTCCTTTCTGTTATTTCAGGCTGGCTATTATCAAAAGCCACTTTAATTGGACGTACAGGGATCAATTTATTTTACAAAGAGTACCAGTTTTTAAAAGTATGGTGGCAGGGGGCTTTAGTGGTATTGATTGTATTACTTGGACTGTGGATGCTTCATCAGTTGGTAAGATCCCGTTTTAACCGCAACCGCGCAATACTGGCTCATTCATTGATGCTGTTTATTTATCTGGTTGGTTTGTACTTTACTTACCAGGATTTCAGAACCGATCTTTCGCACAGGTTATTGGGAGAAAGGTTTCATTTAGGCGCTTACCTGTTTTGGTTAGGTGCCATCCTGGTCGCCATTTTTTACTTGTTTAAAAGCAGCAGCGATACCCCATCAACTATTTCCAGGATAGAAAACAAGCATGACAATGTTCCCGAAAAGTTATAACGTTTATGCATAAACTAAAAAAGAAAACCTATCATTCATCATAATCATCACCTTAATATTTAATAAAATGACCGATGAATACTATATGATGCTGGCATTGAAAGAGGCACGCAGGGCATTTGATGAAGATGAAGTTCCTGTAGGCGCCATCATTGTAATGAATGAAAAAGTGATAGCCCGTGGATACAACCAGGTTGAAAAATTAAATGATCCAACGGCACATGCTGAGATCATCGCACTTACATCCGCTTTTAATTTTTTAGGTGCGAAATATCTTCCCGAAGCCACAATCTATATCAGCGTAGAACCATGCCTGATGTGTGCTGGCGCTCTTTACTGGAGTAAGATCGGGAAGATTGTTTATGGAGCTTCTGATGAAAAAAACGGTTTTAAAAAAACGACCGGGCATCAATGGCCATTTCATCCAAAAACGGTACTGGAACATGGCATTTTAAAAGAAGAATGCGCAGAGTTGATGCAACGATTCTTCCGCATGAAAAGGTAATGAGCAGAAAAATATATACTCTTGTAGAATGATTATCAATGAACTTGCCTTGTATACCCTCCTGGGTATCCTCCTGGTTACTATTATTGATGCCTTGGGTTCTATAGCATCCAGAAAACTGGATTTTAATTATGGATATTTTACGCCATTGTCTTTAGCAATATATATGCTGGTGGGTTTCATGGTTTCTAAAAATTATGGTTTGACATGGGCCGTAATCAGTGCATGTATCGTGGGAGTGTTTGATGCAACTGCCGGCTGGCAGTTGTCAGTGGCTTTAAAAGCAAATACGGGCCTGGATGATGAACAGTTGGAAAAAATATCGCTGGGTTATAGAATTTTTGGAATGATTGGCATCGCTGCTCTATTTGGCTCCCTCGGCTATTTTGTAGCGCAGATGTAACTCGTGATAAAGTATGCGAATATTAAACATCTGCAATTCTTAATTTAATATATTTATAGAAGAAGGTTAACCAAAATTTCATCCAAAACTTACTGTCATGAAAAACATAAAAATTGAAATTAAATGGGCGATCATTTTCGTCATCATTACTTTGGTGTGGATGGTGCTGGAGCGGCAAGCGGGTTTATACAATGAAAATATTGATAAGCATGCAAGTTTCAGTTACTTCTTTGCCATTCCTGCCATAACGCTTTATGTGTTTGCACTGCTGGATAAAAGAAAGAATCATTATCATGGGACAATGAATTATAAGCAAGGATTTGTTACCGGGCTGATCATTACTTTATTTGTTACTGTACTTTGCCCGTTAACGCAATACATCACTACAACTTATATAGCAACTGACTATTTTCCTAATGTTATAAAACATGCAGTAAGCCAGGGAAAAATGACGCAGGCAGAGGCTGAAAGTTTTTTCAACTTAAACAGTTATATCTGGCAGGGATTACTGGGAACAGCTATGATGGGAACCGTTACGTCAGCGATCGTAGCCATATTTACCAGGCAAAAAGTAAAAGGTAACCTGGTTGCTACACCTGCCTGAAAATATAAACACCATTGATATAAAAAATCTACCACCCTATTCCATAATCTTCTCCATGATTGGAGGAACCGCCCCAGAAACTTCCATGTTTCCAGTCGAACCAGATAGCATTGATGGGGCCACTGGTGCGATCATCAAATGAAAGTGTATAACCCATTTTTTTCAACGCTTCCCTGGTGGCTTCGGGTGTACTGTCATGCAACAAAATATTTCCCGGTCTTGGTTTGCGGTCTTCATTTTTTGTTCCTCCCAATGACAACCAAAGTTGATTTGAATTGATGTTAGCAGCTTCACTTGCCCGTTGAACAGTCATACCAAATTCGACCATGTTTAAAAAAAACTGTAACAGGTTCTGGTCTTGCGTATCGCCACCCTGCACAGCAAAACTCATAAATGGTCTACCATCTTTTAGCGCCATCGATGGAGTAAGGGTTACTCTTGGCCGCTTACCCGGTTCAACTACGTTAAATGGATTAAGGGTTGAATCGAGTACAAAACTTTGCATGCGCTGGCTCATGCCAACACCTGTATTTCCTGCAATACTGGCTGGCAACCATCCACCCGAAGGCGTAATGGATACCACCCAACCTTCTTTATCAGCAGCTTCAATGGTTGTAGTTCCCCGCCATAATCGATCCATATAAGTTTCATCGGTTTGCAACATACCGGTTCTGGTATCATGAGCAGGTGCAAAATTTCGTTTACTGGTATCCGTTGTAAAGCCTCTTTGCTTCATCAACATAGTATAAGGATTAGTTTTTCCTTCAAACGGGTAAGGATCACCGGGGCCAATATTTGCATCGTTCTTATCTAACTGGATCATACCAGCTCTATGCTTACCATATGCTTTACTCAATAAACCTTTCATGGGCTCCTGTGGGGCAAAATATGGATCACCATAATAAAAATCACGATCAGCAAAAGCCATGTTCATGGACTGGTATACTGTATGAATATATTTCGGACTGTTATAACCCATTTCTTTCAGGTCAAAGTTTTCCAGTATGTTCAATGCCTGTAACATGACCGGGCCTTGTGTCCATTGCTGAAGTTTATATACTTCGATTCCTTTATAATTAACATGCATGGGTTCTTCTTCAATGGGTTTCCATTTAGCCAAATCTTCCATCGTAATTAATCCGCCCTGCTCACGACTTCCTCTTACAAATTCTTCGGCTATATCTCCTTTATAAAAACGATCATAGGCAGCCATGATCGCATCCTTCCTGTTCTTTCCTTTTTTCAATGCATCCTGTTCTGCTTCCACCATTTTATTTAGTGTCTGCAATAAATCTTTCTGCACAAAAATTTCCCCTGCTTCAGGTGCTTCTCTTTTTTCACCCAAATGTGGCAAAAAAACTGCTTTGCTGTATGGCCATTCTTTAATGAGGGCCTTTCCTCTTTCCATGCTATTAGCGGTTTGCGCATCTATCGGGTAACCAGCTGCCAGTTCCATAGCTGGCGCCAAAACTTCTTTCAAACTCATGGTTCCATATTCTGACAACATGTAACAAATACCGCCCGGTGTGCCTGGTGTTGTTGCTGCTAGCGGTCCATATTCTGGTGGAAAATGATATCCCTTGCTTTTAAAAAAATCAACCGTTGCTCCAGTTGGCGCTACACCCAATGCGTTAATCGCAATAACTTTTTTTGTTTTTGGATTGTAAATAAGCGCCTGTGTTTCTCCGCCCCAACTTAATACATCCCACATGGTGCAGGTTGCGGCAAGCATGGCACAGGCCGCGTCTACGGCATTGCCGCCTTTTTGAAAGATCATCGATCCGGCTGTTGCAGCAAGTGGTTTACCCGTAATAGCCATCCAGCTTTTTCCATGCAATGGTGGTTTTTGTGTTTGTGCAAAACTTGAAAATGGAATGCAAGTGCAGAGTATCAGGAAGCATAAAAGGCGATTCATACGATTTATTTTATGGGTTAAAGTTAAAGGTTAAGTATGGGTTCACCGAAAGACAGCGACATATCACTTTTGAAGATTTAACGCATGAAAAGTTAATTGAATATAGTCGTTATCAATCATGCATCCGGCCTGGTACATCAACCGAATTTTTTAATACTTTCACATTCGAAAGCCATCTTAGCTCAGTTGGTAGAGCAGCTGTTTCGTAAATAGCAGGTCGGGGGTTCGAGTCCCTTAGGTGGCTCTTTTATTTTGAAGTGATTGTTTTCTATACTTTCTTGTATAATGAATCCACCATTCTGCTACCAGTATATGCGGAATGAAAGCCAGCCAGAATACATAACCGAAAAAAATGGAGAAGGCGATATCTGTCAGTGCAAAAAATAACCCGATAATGGGTCTCATTGTGGCAACTGCCAATCCTAATGAATATCCCCGGATCATCCATTCCCGGTGCATCATAAAATTTTTTTTCTTCGCATAATAGTATGCTTTAATTAAACTGTAGAGAAAAAAAAGTCCGAACAGGGTGACAGCAATAGTTTCCACAATGCCACCAAACTGAAATGTAATTCCCATGATCAATGCCGTAATGCCAATAATGCATCCAAGTAACAGGTAAAATTTCCCTATTCGTTTATGTACTCCTGGATGTTTATTGCGGAATGTCCGGTTAAATTGAAATACGCCAGCTAAGATGAAAAGTGCGCCGGGTATTATATGGGCCAAGGTCATTATAGGATACCGGGCATATTTATAATCAATGGAAGAAGTGGATGGCCAATTATGCGTTGCCCTGAAGTCAGAAAGCATGCTTAGTCTTAAACCTGTAGAAACTAAAAGCGTAATTATAAGGGAATAAACACCTATCCATAAAATGATTCTGAAATATTGAATGCTCCTTGATTTCATATGACTGGTAAATGCGGCTGATTATCTTTGTTTAAATATAATAAATGCCTTCGTATCCTTTTCTTTCATTCTCTGCGCTGGTGGAATTTTTCTACATTCATCAATTTCTTTTGTTGCCTTTTTCAGTATTAAGTATGTTTAAAAATCAAAACAATTATTAATGAGGAAATACATTTTACTTTTTACATTTTTCATTGCAGCCCTGCAGGTATTGCAGGCACAAAAAATTTCACTGAAAGATTTTAAGGATATGAAACCGCGCAACATCGGGCCATCGGGTATGAGCGGACGCATCACAGCCATCGATGTTGTACTGAAGGATCCCAATATCATTTACCTTGGTGCTGCATCAGGTGGTGTATGGAAAACCGAAAACAGCGGCCATAGCTGGTCGCCGGTGTTTGAAGAACAGCCTACGCAAAATATCGGATCCATTGCTATACAACAAAGCAATCCAAACATTGTATGGGTGGGTACCGGCGAGGGGAACCCGCGAAACTCATTGAACATTGGTGAAGGCATTTTTAAGAGTCTTGATGCCGGTAAAACCTGGAACCGGATGGGACTTGAAAAAACAAGGAATATTCACCGGGTGATCATTAACCCCACAGATCCAAATATTATTTATGCCGGCGCCATTGGTAATCCTTTTGGCATCCATCCCGAAAGAGGTGTATTCAAAAGCACGGATGGCGGAGAAACCTGGCAAAAGATCCTTTATGTGAATGATACAACAGGTTGTGCCGAACTGGTAATGGACCCTTCCAATCCCAATAAATTGATCGCTAGCATGTGGCAGCATCGTCGCACACCTTATGATTTTACCAGTGGTGGTGGCGGAAGTGGTTTGTATACAACAATCGATGGAGGAAAGAACTGGAAAAGATTGGAAGTGAAAGATGGTTTACCGGCAGGGCCGCTGGGAAGGATAGGTATCGCTTTTGCTGCCAGTATGCCTAACAGGGTATATGCAAAAATTGAAGCGGAGAAAAATGGACTCTATCAAAGTGATGATGGTGGTTATACCTGGAAGCTGATTAACAGCAATCCTGCAGAAGTTACTGACCGGCCTTTTTATTACCAGGAAATTTATGTTGATCCGAAAAATGAAAATCGCATATACGATATTCACTCAACCGTTACCGTTAGTGAAGATGCGGGCAAATCATTCAGCACATTACTACCCTATTTTGGAATTCATCCCGATCACCATGCCTGGTGGATTCACCCGGAAGATCCTGATTTTATCATAGATGGAAATGATGGAGGCATCGGCATATCCCGCGACCGTGGAAAGAACTGGGTATTTGATGATAAAATTCCAGTCGGCCAATTTTATCATATAAATGCAGATAATGAAATACCTTATAATGTTATGGGAGGTATGCAGGATAATGGAAGCTGGCATGGCCCAGGATATACCTGGATCAACGGCGGCATTCGTAATTATTACTGGCACAATGTAGGTGGCGGAGATGGATTTGATGTAATGCCTGATCCTGATGATGCAAGCTGGCTATATTCAATGAGCCAGGGTGGGAACCTTGGACGTCGTAACTGGCAGACAGGTGAGAGCTGGTTTTTGAAACCACCTCCACTGGATACCAATCGGCTCCGTTTCAACTGGAATGCGGCCATTGCACAGGATCCTTTTGACAATAACACCATTTATTATGCTAGTCAATACCTGCACAAAAGCACGAATAAAGGAGCCAGTTGGCAAACCATTTCTCCTGATCTGACAACTGATGATAAAGAAATCCAGAAAAAGAGTGCAGAAACTGGTGGACTTACCCTTGATATTACCGGAGCGGAAGTGCATAATACGATTGTAACTATCGCTCCTTCTTATATAGAAAAGGGTGTTATATGGGTTGGTACAGATGATGGTAATGTTCAATTGACCCGGGATGGCGGGAATAACTGGACCAGCTTCCGTGGTAAATTACCAGGTATGCCTTCAGGTGCCTGGATACCGCAGATCCGTGCTTCAAAACATAATGCGGGTGAAGCATTTGTAGTGGTTAATGATTACAGGCGTGGGAACTTTACACCCTATATTTACCGCACTGCGGATTTCGGAAAAACCTGGACCAGGTTGGTGGATGATAAAAATGTTTACGGTTATGCATTAACGGTATTGCAGGATCCGGTTGAACCAAACCTGATATTTGCAGGCACTGAAAATGGCTTATGGGTTAGTTTGGATAACGGATCAAGTTTTGAACAATGGAAACACGGGTATCCATCAGTTTCTACCTATGACCTGGTGATGCAGGAAAGAGAAGCAGATCTGGTAATCGGCACATTTGGCCGTGCCATCTGGATACTTGATGATATTAAACCATTGCGTCAGGCAGCTAAAAATAATTTTAATACCACAAAAAAAATTACGTTGTTTCAACCCAACGATGCTTACCAGGCACAATACCGCGCTGCAACAGGTTATGATTGGAGTAATTATGGTTTGTATAATGGAGAGAATCGATCCCGTGGAGCAGCTATTGCTTATTTTATTCATCCATCAACAACTGCTGCAACTACCACTAAAAATAAAACTACCGCTAATGTACAAACGCAAAAAGGGAAGAACGGTCGCAATGAGGTTGATTCTGTTGTGGCTCGTTTTTATAATGAACAAAATGAATTGATCCGCACCATGAAAATGAGTGGTTCAGAAGGATATAACCGTTTTTTTTGGGGTATGGATGAAAAAGGATTCCGGAATCCGGGTTCTCCTAAGCCACGCCCGGATGCACCAGAACCCCGGGGTTATGATGTTTTTCCGGGGCGCTATAAAATAGTGATAACCTATGGTGGTGAATCTGATTCCAATTATGTCGTTGTAAAAGATGACCCGCGTATTGGCGATCGGAAAGCAATCAAGCAAGCTCAAAGAGAAATGCAGTCTGTGCTTAGAAACAAAGCCGACAAAGTGACGGAGATCCTTGACCGGTTAACAGAATCAGAAGAAGTATTGAACAAGATTCAGACGCAGATCAAGGGACTGGAAGGAATCAAAATTGATTCTCTTCGTAAGGCAGGTATTGCCACCCTGGATTCCATAAAATCAATCAGGGAATTTATCCGTGGCAAAACCGATGAAAGGCAGGGTATCGTTCGATCAGGAGAACCAACGGTTTTGAGTAAAATTCAACAAGCTATGCAATACATTACTTCCAAATCGGTTATTCCGGGCGAGCAGGAAAGAATTTTGGTACAAAGAGCAGAAGAGGGTATCCTGGAATCCATTGAAAAAGCCAATCATTTTTATAGCACACATTGGAAGCAATACCAGCAACTGGTGGGTGCAACTAATATTAACCTGTTCACTGAATATAAACCATTGTAATAATCATGAATTTCACAAAAGGTTCGCTTATTCAGGCGAGCCTTTCCCAAATGTTTTTCCTTATTTTGTAATCCGAAAACGTTACCCTAAAATTAAACAAATGAAAAGGATTATTTTTTCTGCATTTTTACTGGCATTTACTACCTGCATGTTTGCCCAGCAAAAAACAGATTCTGACATATCCATGAAAACAGAAGCAGACTCAGTAAGCTATGCCATGGGTGCCAGCCTGGCCAATTATTATAAAAGCCAGGGTGTCCATAAACTTAATATTGCGCTGGTGACCAAAGCGATTGAAGATGTAATGAAAGACAATTGTGCATTAACAAATGAACAAATAAATATGAGTATCTCAGATTATTTACAAAAGATCAAAGGAGAAAAAATGGAAAAAGTAAAAACAGCAGGTACTGCTTTTCTTGCAGAAAATAAAAACAAACCCGGTGTAACAACCTTACCGAGTGGCCTTCAATACATGGTATTGACAGAAGGTACGGGTCCCAAACCAACAGCCAACGATAAAGTAAAATGCCATTATCATGGAACATTGATAGATGGAACAGTATTCGACAGTTCCGTTGAACGCGGACAACCAGCTACTTTCCCTGTAAATGGGGTGATCAAAGGCTGGGTAGAAGCACTCCAGTTAATGAATACCGGAAGTAAATGGCGTTTATTTATTCCTTCTGAACTCGCTTACGGCGAAAGACAGGCCGGTGCTCACATTCTTCCCGGATCAACCCTGGTATTTGATGTTGAATTACTGGAAATCATTAAATAATAACAAATTTCTAATTTTCTGACCACGGCCAAATTTTAAAATAAATAGCCGTGGTTTTTTATTTTGAAAACATCTTTACTTTTTACGCACTGTCTTCCCTTTAATTTCCCGATCCTATAATTAAGGCTATTATATTTCTTTTACATTTGCCAGAATTGGCTACCCTTCGTTAGCTTATTTTAAGTTAAAAATCTGGTTATGAAATTATCCCACTTATCTGAAACGTTGATAGGATCTGAAATTGTTAGCCTGGGTGGTGTTATCAGGGAAAAAATCCGCAATGGGGAAAATATCTTCAATTTTACTGTAGGTGATTTTGATCCTAATTGTTTTCCCATTCCTAAAGAATTAGAAGATGAAATTGTATCAGCCTATCGCCAACATTATACAAATTACCCGGCTGCTGAAGGAAATCTTGATCTTCGGGAGTCAATAACTGCTTTCATTAAAGAAAGAGAGGGACTTGCTTATGCACTTGACGAAGTGCTGGTTTCGGGTGGCGGACGTCCATTGATCTATGCCCTGTTCAGGGCTATCTGTGACAAGGATGATCCGGTAATTTATGCTGTTCCATCATGGAACAATAATCATTATACGCATTTTGTAAGTGGCCATCACAAAGTTATTGAAGCAAGTGCCGAAAATAACTTTATGCCTTTGGCAGATGAGATCCGTCCACATATTCAACAGGCATCATTACTTTCTCTTTGTTCACCGCAAAATCCTACCGGCACTACATTCCGAAAAGAAGAACTTGAAGATATCTGTGATATGGTGCTCGAAGAAAATGAACGTCGTGGAGATACGGAAAAGAAATTGTATGTGATGTACGATCAGATGTATTGGCACCTTACTTATGGTGATATCCGGCATTACGATCCTGTAAATCTTCGACCGGCAATGAAGGATTACACAATTTATATTGATGCCATCAGTAAAGTATTCGCAGCAACCGGAGTTCGGGTGGGCTGGGCGTTGGGACCAAAAAAAATTATTGCTAAAATGCGCATGATTTTAACGCATGTCGGAGCCTGGGCACCCATGGCCGAACAAAAAGCGGTAGCCCGGTTCCTAAAAAATCCAAAAGCAATTGACCGCTTCCTGGAAAATTTTAAAAAAGAAGTAGAATTCAGATTACAAGGGATTTATAAAGGATTCCAGGATTTAAAAAAGGAAGGATTCGGGGTAGATGCCATTGCCCCTGAAGCAGCTATATATCTCACCATTCAATTAAACCTGGCAGGTAAAAAAACAAGCGAGGGAGCGGTTTTAAATAACCAGGAAGAAGTAACCAGTTATATTTTAAATGAAGCAAAACTGGCTGTAGTACCTTTTTATGCATTTGGTGCATCTAAAACAAGCAGCTGGTACCGTTTGAGTGTGGGAACTTGTAAAAAAAATGAGATAGATCTGATGATCGGGCAGTTAAGATCGGCCCTGAAAAAATTACATTAATTAGTTCTTATTGATAAGAAAATAGAATGCAGGTAAATTAAAATGACGACAGGCTTTAAGGATCTTTAAAGGTTTACAGGAAATTTGATTCCGGCAAACCAATTCGTGGGCCATACAAAAAGCATTGGGATTTTCAACCTTAATCAATAAGCTGTTAAGGCCTTCTACCTCCTGTTCAAAAGCCTGCTCGGATAAAAATTGGTTTTTGAACAATACCAGCAAGTCGCGATTTAGTTCATTCTTCACCCTGTTCAGATTTTTTAGTCAACCATTTAATTTTGTGCGGGACATCCGCAATTACTGCTTTTCTTACCCGAACCTGAATAATAGTTTCTATTACAAGCTGTTGTCGTTAAAACTATCAATAAAAGGGCCAACCAAATTTTATTCCTTGTCATAAACTGCATGTTTCTAAATTAAACTATTTTACAAACAATATAGTATGTAAAACTCAATTTTGGAAAAAAATACGCCTGATATTACCAACATACCTAATAGCAACACCTCAATTAAAATATTAATAGCCCCACTTGATTGGGGCCTGGGGCATACAACTCGCATTATTCCCGTTGTACAGGAATTATTGACCGCAGGTTGCAAAGTAATCCTGGCAGGTAACGCCAGGCAAAAAGCCCTTCTTATAGCAGAGTTCCCGCAACTTGAATTTCTACACCTGGGCGGCTACAATGTGAAATATAGTAAGCATCATCGCTTCTTCATGTGGAAACTTTTATGGCAACTACCCCTTCTTAAAACTATTATATACAAAGAGCATAGTTGGCTGAAAAAAATAGTAAAAAAATACAGTCCGGACCTGGTGATTTCAGATAACCGGTACGGATTCTTTCATAAAGAAGTGTACAGTGTACTAATAACTCACCAGTTACAGATACATACACCATTTGGTAAGATGATAGATGGCATAATTCAAAAAATAAATTACCAGTTGATTCAAAAATTTGATGCCTGTTGGGTGCCGGATGAAATAGTAAATGGATTGGGCGGTAAGCTTTCACACCCTGATAAAATTCCAGGCACGCCTGTTTATTATGTGGGCTGGTTATCGAGATTAAAGAAGGATGAAACGAAAAAAGAAGAAAACCATTTGCTTTTTTTGTTATCTGGTCCCGAACCGCAGCGCACAATATTTGAATCGCTGGTTATTGAAGAAATAAAAAACATTCAACAACAGGTGATTGTAGTTCGGGGATTACCCGAAAGTCATGAGAGGTTAAACCTTGGTTCGCATATTACCATTTACAATCATTTACCCGCAAAGGAATTAAACAAGCTGATGTTGGAGGCATCTTTTATAATCAGTCGTTGCGGTTATAGTACCGTAATGGACCTGGCCCGGCTTAAGAAAAAATCCATTTTAGTCCCAACACCCGGGCAGAGCGAACAAGAATATCTGGCTTCTTTTCTATCATCCCGTGGAATGGCATATTGTTTAAAACAATCCGATTTTTCTTTGGTAAAACATCTTCAAAAAGCTAAGGATTTTCAATATGTTTTCCCGCCTGAAAATCCTGGCAGATTAAAAACAATAATTGCTTCAACCATGCAGCTTATTCAAACCAATATGCCCGCAAAACATTCTTCTGTTATTTAGTTTAAATTTTTATGGTAACAAACGCAATTCATTTGTTTACATAAAATGCTTACGTCAAAACTCCGTACTTCTCCACGGGTTTTTACGGGGATTATGATGAAAATGCTGCAATCCTTTAAAATAAATTGTAATTACAAAATAAGAGATTCATCAAAACGTTAAAGCAATTGTCTCCAAGTGAGATTCCTAAATCCAACTATTATGAAAAAACATTTACCTGCCAAATTTCTTTTTTTATTCATAAGCATTGCCCTTTTTTCATGTACTCCCGATTACCAGGATCTTGCAAAAGAAAATATCAGTGAACTGCTGATAAAAAATCAATGGAATGTACAGGTGATCAATGCAAATACTTCTTACAATTACAAAGATTTTACTTTAGGATTTGACCAGCGCGGACTTGCGGTTTTTAATATGAACCAGTCACAGGTATTTGGAAGCTGGAACCTGGTAGATAAAAATATCAGCCTGATGTTAAATGCTACGGAAGTAAGTGTTAAGCAATTAAATCGTACCTGGAACATTACTTCACAAAAAGCGGGGAGTATTCACTTTACTTGTTCCGATCCTTCGACAGGAGACCAGTTAGTGCTGACCAAAAAATAAAGTTTACTGGTTAGCTTTTGGATAGTCAAAAAACAGGAAGCTTTTGCTTGCAGTAGAAAACTGTGACCAGTCATCCGTATCAACATGAACGGCAAAGACCGAACAGGTAGGCATATTATCGATGTTTATATCAGTAAGGGAACTCGCAAATGATGTGATGCCGGGATTATGAGAAAAGAGCGCTATTACATCCCACTTTTTTTTACATTTTTCAATGACTTCTAAAAAGTCTTCTTCGTTTGCATGATAGAGACTTTCTGCCAGTATAATGTCTCCTTTCTTATGACCATACGCTTTTAAAAAACGATTGGCAGTTCTTTGAGCTCTTTTTGCAGGACTGGAAATAAATGCGTTGATTTTAATTTTTCTTATCAATAAACGCTCAGCCATTTCAGGAGCATCCTGTTTGCCACGTTCATTCAATGGTCTGTCAAAATCATCCAGACCGGGTGTTGCCCAACTACTTTTTGCATGACGTATAAGAAGGAGTGTTTTCATCAGCTCATGAAATTTTTGATGCAGAGATTATTCAAATTACGGAAAACTTATTGTTAATCGATAGCCTAATCATTAATCGATGGTAATTTTAATAGCCTCTTACATTTTTTCCATCCATATAATTCATAAAAGCTTTGTTCACTACGCGATTACCCCCCGGCGTTGGATAATTGCCGGTAAAGTACCAGTCACCCGTGTTGGTAGGACAAGCTTCATGCAGTGATTCGATCGTCTGGTAAATAACGTCAACGGGTACCTGCACATCATGAGGGGTGATCAATTCAGCGATCTTTTTAGAAATTTGTTCAGGGGTGAATGATTTGTAAACCTGCTTCACAACGTTTTCGGAATGTAACTGGTTATTGCGATGCAGGTCTTTGCATTTTTCGTGCAACTCTTTCAGAAAATCGTGCCTGCCTTCTTCTTTCAACAATTCAATGGCCGCATTGAAGGCAATAAATTCTCCCAGCTTACTCATATCGATCCCGTAACAATCGGGATACCTGATTTGCGGAGCACTCGATACCACAATTATTCTTTTGGGAGATAAGCGGCTAAGCATCCGGATAATGCTTTCCTTTAAAGTGGTTCCCCTTACGATAGAATCATCAATGATCACCAGTGTGTCGGAATCTTTTTTTACCGTGCCATAGGTAATATCATAAACGTGTTGTACCATTTCATTCCGACCAACATCCTGTGTGATGAAGGTGCGCATTTTTACATCTTTGATGGCAATTTTTTCAATACGAATTTTACGGTTGATCATCTCCGATAATTTGTCCGCATCATATTCTTTACCCCAGCTTAAAATACGCTCAATTTTAACCTTATTCAGGTAATCTTCCATGCCTTTCAGCATCCCATAAAAGGCCACTTCGGCTGTATTAGGAATAAAGGAGAAGATGGTATTTTTTAAATCATGTTCAATGCTGTTCAGGACCTGCTCACTTAAATTATACCCCAGTTGTGACCTTTCGCGATAAATTTTTTCATCACTGCCACGGGAAAAATAAATGCGTTCGAAACTGCAGGCTTTTCTTTCTTTTGGTTCCAGTATTTTTTCTATCCGGCATCCACCTTTGGCATCTGCGATCATGGCATGCCCGGGCATCAGCTCCTTCACTTCATTCTCATCAACATTAAATGCGGTTCGGATAGCTGCTCTTTCAGATGCCGCTACGATTACTTCATCATCCGTATAATAATAAGAAGGTCGTATACCATGTGCATCCCGGAAAATAAAACCGGTTCCGTTACCGGTAAGTCCGCCTACATGGAAACCACCATCAAATAGAGGTAAGGCCTTTCGCAATACTTCAGCAATATCAAGTGAATGAGGAGACGCTTCATCGGCTTTCACCAGGAAATGATAAATCACTTCCATCATAGCTGCCAGGTCGCTTTGTCGTTGAAATTCACCCGGGTCAATATTAACCAGGCCAAAAAGTTCATCTGTATTTACAAGATTGAAATTACCGGCCAATGCAAGGTTACGGCTTGGTATAGTATGCCGTTTTATAAAAGGATGACAAAAATCCACATCATTTTTTCCTTGAGTACCATAGCGGAGGTGCCCCATCAGTAGTTCACCCATAAACTGTATATGCCCCTTCATGAGGCCGGGATGCTTGGTAATATCCGGATTAAATTTTTCCAGTTCATTCACCTCTTCGCCAATCCGGCGAAAAACATCTGCTATCGGTTGGTTACTATTGCTGCGCATCCGGTGAAGAAAAGGATAACCGGGCTCTACATTCAACTTTACCGCAGCAACGCCGGCTCCATCCTGGCCCCGGTTATGTTGTTTTTCCATTAGCAGGTAAAGCTTGTTTAAACCCCACATTACGGTTCCGTATTTCTGCTGGTAATAGGCAAAAGGTTTTCGTAATCTTATAAAAGCAAGGCCGCATTCATGCTTGATGGAATCGCTCATGTAAATAGCTGTTGAAAAGAAGCCGCAAAGTTAGTCGATAAATTTTTAAGGAGCTTGTTAATTCAAAAGCATTTCATTTTGAACAAGGGGTATGGACACCCGTATCCGGCAACCTTTATCAACCCCTGTAATAATTTCCAGTTTCCCGTTAAATAATTCAGCGCGGTTGGTCATATTGATCAAGCCCAGTCCTTTTACATATTTTTCCGGATCAAATCCTTTTCCATTATCTACCACTTCCAATATAGTCATACCATTCTCTGTTCCTAATTTAAGGATCACGGCCCTGGCTTCAGCATGTTTGATGATATTATTAACCTGTTCCTGTATGATGCGGTAAAACATCAAAGCCTGATTAGCCGGCAAATTAATTTCCTCAAAACCATTGTGATAAAAACGAATCTGGAATGCCTGCGTCCTTTTAAGTGAATGGCAAAGTTCCTTTACAGAATCTACTAATCCCAAATCACCAAGTGTTGGCGGAACCAAAGAACGGGAAATAGATCTCACTTCATTGATTGCATCCGATACACCTTTAATGGCCATATTAATCATTTCAAGAGAATTATCCTGAGCTGTACCCCTGGCAATTTCCAGGAATAATTTGGCAGTGGTCAGTTGTTGTCCAACATTATCGTGCAGTTCTTTACCGATTTCTTTTCTTTCTTTTTCCTGGCCATCAATAGTTGCCTGTGTCAGTAATTTTTGTTTGTTAAGTTCATCTGCCCTCAACTTATTTTCAAGTATTCTACGTTCAGTAATATCGCTGAATGATGTAATTACATGAATGATTTCACCGGCATCATCCTTTATAGGTACTGCATTTACCAATACCCATGACCGTGAATGGTGATTTTGTTTTTTAACACCCATCACTACGTCCTTTATGCTTTTCCTGGTATGGAAGGCCATAAAGCTTGGACGTAGGGTTGCGGGCAAGGGTAAATTGTTTTCATCAATAATATCCCAATCTAAGTCGCTGGTCGTTTTTCCTACCAATGATGCTTCATCGTTATAACCTAATATCTGCAAGCCTGCCTTATTGCATAGGGTAATTTCTTTTTGATTATTCAACAGCATGACGCCTATTTGCAGATCGGCTATCAGGTTGCGAAAACGGGATTCACTTTCTTTTAATATTTCCCTTGCTTGTTTGCGCAAAGTGTCGTCATAAAAATAAATGACTATTCCTTTTACAAAAGGATTATTAATCAGGTTATGGCCACGCAGCATGCACCAGGTCCAGCTCCCGTTTTTATTCAGCAACCTTACAACAATTGATTTTATTACAGGTTGCTCAATCAGTTCTCTATTGAAAGATTCAAAACTAAGAGCATAATCATCAGGATGTATATACGTAAACCCGTTTTTATCCAGGAGATCTTCGCATGTAAATCCCAGTATATTTTCAACAGAAGGTGAAACAAAACGAATGATCCCTTCTTCGTTCAGGATAAGCATACCGTCGAGTGAATTGGCAATCAGGTTGCGGTAAAAATGTTCGCTGGTAGCTATGCTTCTTTCAGCCAGTTTACGTTCAGCATCATACCTGTCCGCCATTCGCTGAATTTCATACTCATTTTTCTTGCTTTCTGTTATATCTATTCCAATACATTGTATAACATCCGCCTGTATATCTTCACGGGCCATCAAATTCATTTCCCACCGGATCCAGAAATATCCACCCTTTTCATCTGCCAAACGCTGTTCAATAATTTTGACTTCTGATTTTCTATTCAAAAAATCTTCAAATTTTTTTCGGACTATGGAAGCATCCGGAGAATGGCGTTCCATAAAAAAAGAAAAGCCATTGATAGAAGATGATAAATGCTGGAATTTTTTTTGAAAGAAAGGATTACAGAATACAAACCGGCCTTCCAGGTCGAGAACTACAAAATAATAATGATTGGACGTTTGGAAACAGTCAGGAAGGTTTTGTAAAACGGTTTTCATAAGAAGTTTATGCACTTCAATTTTCAACAACCGTTAAAATAAACAGGTTGATAATAAGGCGGTTTGAAATTATAAAAGAATCAGCGCCTTTTTATTGAATGGTACAGGTATTTAAAACGATTATTGAATAACCATTATTGCAACCCATCTGGAAACACCGATTAATTTGTGGAAGCATTGGCAGGACTTACCCAGCGGGTTAATTGCTCACAGCTCTGATGCTCTTCATCAAGCATAATGTAATAAGTAGGAATCCTCGTATTTAACCATTTCTCAAGGGTAAACATTTTCTTTTCCTCAATAGCCATATCTGAAATCTTGTTATAATCATCTTCCAGATTCAGCCGGTGGGGTTGAGAGCGGGATTTAAAATATAATAAACGAACGGCTTTTTTTCCACGATCATCCGTAAAAACCATGGGTTGAGAATATTCGCCAGGATTCATTTTATCAAGTTGGGTAACCACCTCACGTTCCAGTTGATCAATAGTCAGGTAAGTAGAACCGCCACGACCAACCATGTAAGGACCGGTAAATGCTGCATTTTCATCCTCCGTGTATTTGGAAGCAGCATCAGTGAAACTTATGGAATTGGTGATTAGTTGTGCCCTGATTGTATCCAGCCTGTTGATAACCATATTTGTTTCGTCATCGGTAATCGGTGGTATTTTTAAAATATGACGAACCACGGCATCATCTCCACTTCGCTGAACCATTTGTATCAGGTGATAACCAAATTTTGATTTTATCACTGGTGACATCTCGCCATCTTTTAAACGAAATGCAGCAACCAGAAAAGTAGGGTCAACCCCTTTGTCATTCCTGTTCATCTGGAACATGCCTCCGCGATCTTTACTGCCCGGATCTTCAGAATATCTTTTTGCTAATTGATCAAAAGTAGCTACCCCACTGGTGATCTGCCTTTTGTAATTATTCAATTCATCAACCACGTAAAGTTCCAGGTCGCGGTTTGCTTTTGGATATAAAACAATTTGTCCTATTTCAACTTCAGATTCAAAATACGGAAGGCTGTCTTTCGGAATTTTATCATAAAATGCTTTAACCTCGGTAGGGGTTATGCGCACATTACTAACAATTTTTTGTTGCATGGATTCGGCAAGTTTCCTTTCTCTTACTGATTCCCTTGCATCATCTTTAATCTGGTAAACAGTTTTTCCGGCTACCTGCTCAAGTACATCCTGTGTACCATATTGCTGAATAAAATAACGGATGCGCTGATCCAATTCTGCTTCTACTTCCTCTTCGCTTACCGGTAATGAATCTTTTTGCGCCTGCAACATCAAAACTTTTGAAACCAGGGCCTGTTCCAAAATAAGGCATTCCGCATTATCTGGAATTGTTTGTCCGCTGCGGGAAATATCAGCAATGGAATTCTTAATGTCTGACTGAAGTATGATTTTATCGCCAACGACTGCAGCGATTTTATCGGCCACCACTTTTTTTGGTTGAGCGAAGGAAGCCATGGCCAAACAAATAGAAATGAAAAGAGAAAAAAACTGCTTCATATATCTTCAAAAATACCTGATTGCCTGCTTGTTTACAGGCTGCCCGGGGTTATTAACAAAAGTTTGGTGACTGTTTGAATGCTTGCTTGTTATAAGGTCCGCTTCACTTCTTCCACTTCATAGGCTTCAATTACATCGCCCACTTTTACATCAGCGTAATTTTTAATCGTGATACCGCATTCCATTCCGCTCAATACTTCCTTTACATCATCTTTGAATCGTTTTAAAGATCCGAGTTCTGCATTTACACCTTCACCCGTTGGATAAACTACTATACCATCGCGGATAAGTCTAACCTTATTATCCCGCTTAATACGACCATCCAGTACATAGCAACCGGCAACAGTAGCTTTATCAAATTTGAACACATCCCTGACTTCTACATTGGCAACGATTTTTTCCTGGATCTTAGGTTCAAGCATACCTTCCATGGCACTTCTTACTTCATCAATCACGTTATAGATAATGGAATAGGTCTTGATTTCAACACCTTCCGTATCTGCAAGGCGGGATGCTTGTACGGATGGGCGAACATTAAACCCAACGATGATGGCATCTGATGCAGTGGCCAGCAACACATCACTTTCCGTAATGGCACCTACAGCCTTATGTACAACCCTTACTGCTATTTCTTCTGTTGATAGTTTTTGTAATGAATCACTCAAAGCTTCAATAGATCCATCCACATCACCCTTAATGATCATATTCAGTTCTTTAAAATTACCCAATGCCAAACGGCGACCGATCTCATCCAGGGTAATATGTTTCTTCGCCCTGATGCCCTGTTCACGTTGAATCTGGGCACGACGGTTAGCGATACCTTTCGCTTCGGATTCATCCTGGTAAACTTTAAACTTCTCACCTGCCTGTGGAGCACCATTCAATCCCAGTATCAATACGGGCGCTGAAGGTTTGGCTTCATCCACTTTCTTACCCCTTTCATTAAACATGGCTTTAACACGACCATAAAATTGTCCGCTTACCACCAGGTCTCCCATTTTCAATGTTCCGTTCTGAACCAGGATAGTAGCCACAAAACCGCGACCCTTATCAAGTGTTGCTTCGATCACTGATCCAGAACCTCCCGTGTCAGGGTTGGCTTTCAGGTCAAGAATCTCAGCTTCCAGTAATATTTTTTCCAATAAGAGGTCGATATTAAGACCCTGTTTGGCAGAGATTTCCTGGCTTTGGAATTTACCCCCCCAGGATTCTACCAGGATATTCATTCCGGCCAGCTGTTCATATATTTTTTGCGGGTTAGCGCCTTCTTTGTCAATTTTATTGATAGCGAAGATCATCTGAACGCTGGCGGCCTGAGCGTGGCTGATCGCTTCCTTCGTTTGAGGCATGATGGCATCATCAGCGGCTATAACTATTACGGCGATATCCGTGATTTTGGCACCACGAGCACGCATGGCTGTAAATGCCTCGTGACCAGGTGTATCCAGGAAAGTGATGATTTTTTCATTAGGCAACTGAACCTGATAGGCACCTATATGCTGTGTAATACCACCGGCTTCACCACCTACAACATTGGCATTGCGGATATAATCAAGCAGGGATGTTTTACCATGATCCACGTGACCCATAATGGTTACAATTGGAGAGCGGGGTTGAAGTTCAGCCTCATCATCGTCCGCTTCTTCTTCCATTTCCATTTGCTTCTCTACATCAATGAACTCAACGTCGAAGCCAAATTCTCCGGCAACCAGTTCTATCACTTCCGCATCAAGCCTTTGATTGATGGAAACCATGATGCCCAGGCTCATACATTTACTGATCACTTCCGCAAAACTTACATCAATCAGATTCGCCAGTTCACTTACGCTGATAAATTCTGTTACCAGTAACTTATTATCTTCCGTCATTTCGCCCATTGCCTCGGCATTCTCTTCGCGTTTGGCCCGACGGTGTTTTGCTTTCTGACTTTTACCACGGCCGCCTGTACCGGCTAATTTTGCCTGTGTTTCCCTGATTTTTTCCTGAATTTCCTTTTCATTAATCTCTTTATCCTCCCGGCGGGTAATGGTTGTTCTGCCACCAAATCCGGGACGTTGTCCCTGCCCACCACCTGACCGGCCTCCCTGGGCTGGACGTGCACCGCCTCCCCCACTGCGGGGAGCACCTGTACCCTGGCCCTGGCCTGAACCCTGGCGCTGAACATTCGGTGATTTCTTTTCAATAGGTATACGCTTACGTTTACGTTTTTCTTCTTTTTTGGGCCGGGTATCATTATCCGTTGGGAGATTGATTTTACCGAAGATCTTAGGACCCTCCAATTTTTCTGCCTTAATGTTGGTGATGGTAAATGGCAGATCATCTGGCTGCGTTTCTTGTTCCGCTTCAACAACTGGTTTTTCCGCTACTTCCTGCTCCACCGACGGTTGATCAACCACTGGCTTTTCTTCCTTTTGTTCCGTTTGGGGGGTTTCTTTGACTACCTTTTTCTTTACGATCTTTTTAGGCCTGGTAGATGAATCGATGGCGGAGAGATCAATCTTATCAAAAACTTTTGGCCCTTCAATTCCGGGCGTTTCTATCCTGGTTATTGCAGGCTTTTCATTTTCAGGTTCAGCTACGGGTGGTGCCGGCGTTTCTTCCTGTTGCTTAGCCGGTGCTTCTTCAACCGGTTTAATTTCTTCTGCTATGGGTGTAACAGGAACGGGTACTTCCTCTTTTTCTTTGGGAGCGGATACAGGTTTCTTTTCTTCTTTTTTGAAAATAATCTCTTCCTCGTCTCTTTTTTTCCGCGGCTCCATTCCGGCGCCTTTGGGCAGATCAATACGGTCGCTTTTTTCCTTAGCCACCTTGTCGCCCTGGAACTCATGTTGCAGAGCGCGGTACATTTCTTGTGTTAATTTGGATGTTGGTTTCAGATCATCCGTACTGAAACCTTTGTCCACAAGAAAATCAACCAGGGTGTCCTTCCCTACGTTAAATTCTTTTACAGCTGCCATTAACCGTGGTGTTGTTACTTCTGCCATATTTGCCTCTCCCCCGGTAAAAAACCAGTTTTAGTTTACCGGGATTTAATTGTTTTCTTTTTATGGAATACACATTCCGTTAATAACGGTAATGCATAAATGTTTTATTCTTTTTCAAATTCCGCCTTCAACACATTCATCACTTCTGCAATAGTTTCTTTTTCAAGATCGGTTCTTCTTTCCAGTTCTTCTGTAGTCAGGTTCAGTACACTGCGTGCTGTATCACAACCAATTTTTTTGAATTCATCTATCACCCATGTTTCAATTTCATCGCTGAATTCTTCCAGGTCAACATCAAACTCCTCTACCTCTCCTTCGTTATCCCGATACACGTCGATTTCATATCCCGTCAATTCGCAAGCCAGTTTAATATTTACGCCCCTGCGGCCGATAGCCAGGGATACCTGGTCGGGTTTTAAATAAACATTAGCATGTTTTCCTTCATTATCTAAATCCATCGAAGATATGCGTGCCGGTGTTAAAGAACGCTGGATCAGCAATTGTGTATTTGCAGTCCAGTTGATCACATCGATATTTTCATTTTTCAATTCTCGAACAATTCCATGAATCCGGCTTCCTTTCATACCTACACAAGCACCTACGGGATCAATCCGGTCATCATAAGATTCCACCGCAACTTTTGCTCTTTCACCGGGATCGCGAACAATTTTTTTAATAACAATCAGGCCATCAAAAATTTCGGGTACTTCAATCTCCAGCAACTTGGCCAGAAACTCAGGCGAAGTACGGGAAAGTATGATGACGGGCGAATTATTTTTAAGATCTACTTTCTTTACAACAGCGCGGATACTTTCTCCCTTTTTAAAATAATCCTGGGGTATTTGTTCGCTTTTAGGCATGATGAGTTCATTCCCCTCTTCATCCAATAAAAGAATTTCTTTTTTCCATACCTGGTACACTTCGGCATTGATAATATCGCCTATCCGATCTCCATATTTTTTAGCCAGTACATTTTTCTTCAGGTCACTTATGCGGCTGGCCAGTGTTTGTTTGGCTGCAAGGATTGCCCGGCGACCAAAATCGTATAAATCAATTCCTTCATAAAGTTCCTCACCCACTTCAAAGTCGGGTTCAATTTTAATGGCATCGGAATATCCTACCTGTGCCAGGGGATCTTCCACTTCGCCATCTTCCACAATCATCCTCCGGCGGATGATCTCCAGGTCGCCCTTTTCAGCATTAACGATAACATCGAAATTTTCATCACTGCCGAATTTTTTACGCAGCAGGGTCTTAAATACATCTTCCACCACTTTCATCATAGTGGGTCTGTCGATGTTTTCCGCATCTTTAAATTCCTGGAATGCTTCAATCAGATTGATACTTGCCATAATGCATCTTTTCATTCTTAGCAGGACCGGTCCTGCATCAGATCTTTATTTGAATTTTTGTGTGTTTAATATTTTCAATAGGAATATTGTGTTGTGCCGGTTCTTTTTTCTTCCCTTTCAGTTCTTCAACCACTATTTCATCATCCTTGGCGCCGAGCAGTTTGCCTTCCATTTTCTGACCATCCTTTAATATCACTTCAACATCTCTGCCAATATTCTTAATATATTGCCGGGTTGATTTCAAAGGCTCATCAAGACCGGGAGATGAAACTTCAAGGGCAAAATCATTACCCGGGAATATGCCTGATTCTTCAATACGCTTGTACAGACCGCGATTCATTTTCACCAGTTTGTCAATGTTGGCCCCCTGGTCTGTATCAATAAACACTTTTACATTATTGCCTGCCGTAATCTTCACTTCAACTAAAAAACTGGAAGGGTCTTCTTGTAACAGTTCTGCTATGATTGATTCTATTTCGCTTCTTTGATTTTCCATTTTGCCGTTCAGGTAAAAGAAGAAGGGAACGTTATCGTTCCCTTCTTTACTTCTTTTTCCGGGACAAAGGTAAGGTAAAGCCCACTTAATTTCCAAATATTTAAAACATGTGTACCCTGATATTTTAACGAAAGAAAAGAGGCATGGACAGCCTGAAAAAAATCAATTTATTTACCTTTGACCGATGTTACGCCTACTTTTTATTTTATTAATGATATACCTGACCTATAAGGTGATCTTTCACCTGGTGATACCTATTTACAAAACTACCCGCCAGGTAAAAAAAGGTTTCAGGGAAATGCAGGAACAAATGAATGAACAAATGCGTAAACAGCAACAAAATCAGTCTTCCAATCAAACTCCCGGGCAGGCTTCAACAACCAGTAAAAAAGAACCGGCTGGAGATTATATTGATTTTGAAGAGATCAAATAATAAACTTCATTTTATTTTTCTATTTTTGCCGCCCGATTTACGTGTTTAATGTTTAATGTTTAATGTTTAATGTTTAATGTTTAATGTTTAATGTTTAATGTTTAATGTTTAATGTTTAGTGTTTTGAATTTTGAATTTTGAATTTTGAATTTTTTGATAATTTATTGCAGTTAGCTGCAAGGACCCTTAGCTCAGTTGGTTAGAGCATCTGACTCATAATCAGAGGGTCGCTGGTTCGAGCCCGGCAGGGTCCACATTTTTTTAGTTGAATAGTTGATTATGTTGAGAGGTTGACTTCTAAACTTACCATACTAAACGCCTAAATCAGATTAGCAGAAAGGCTGACAAGTTGATGCAGTACTAAACGCTAAAGATCTAAAACCTTTTAAACAACCCTTCAACCAATCAACTTATCAACTCACAAGTCTCCCTTTAACCTTTTATTAACCGGCAGGAAAATACATTTGTCCAACAGATAATTTAAATATGAAGAAGATTTTAATGATTACCGGATGTTTTTTGATGATACAAACCGGCTTTGCTCAGACAGATACTTTGGTTGAAGTTCAACCTGAAACCCGGACCCCTGCAAAATTAACCACACGAAATAATGATCACCTGTTGATTCAGGTGGGTTATGCCGGATGGGCCAACAAACCAGACAGCATAAAAACCTCAGGTTTGCCCCGTTCTTTTAATATTTACCTGATGATGGATTTCCCTTTCAAATCCAACCCGAATCTGAGTGTGGCCATCGGGCCGGGTATTGCTACCGATAATATTTATTTCGATAAAACCTATGTAGGCATTAAAGACAATAGCGCCACCCTGGCTTTTACGGATCTGTCAGATACCACTCATTTTAAAAAATATAAACTGACTACCGCCTGGCTGGAAGCGCCAATCGAATTACGCTATACAGCTGACCCGGAAAACGCCAAAAGGGGTTTGAAACTGGCAATTGGTGGTAAGGTGGGTACACTGCTCAGTGCACATACCAAAGGTAAAAACTGGCAGTCCAAAGATGAACAGTCTCTCATTAATTATACTCAAAAAGAAAAAAGCAAGCGGTTTTTTAATACGACCCGTTTTTCGCTGATGGCAAGAGCAGGTTGGGGAAATTTCACTATTTATGGCACTTACCAGATTAACCCCTTGTTTAAGGAAGGTTTGGCACCGGATATAAAACCTTTTTCCATAGGTCTTACGCTTAGCGGATTATAGAATTAGCCTGAAAAGATTTAGGGATTTCGCAAGGTTGCGGAATCCTTTTTTTTATGCTTATCCCGGCTGGATTAACTTTGAAATAAATGAACTTAAAAATCAACTGATAATATGCTGGATAAAAAGAACCTGTTTAAGGACCAGGAATCTGCCATACTGGTAGGTGTGGTTAAAAAGGATGAAACGGAACATCAGGTAAAGGAATACCTTGATGAACTGGCATTCCTTGCAGAAACCGCCGGCGCGGTAGCCGTAAAGAAATTTGTACAAAAACTCTCGCATCCCGATAGTAAAACATTCGTGGGCAAAGGTAAATTAGCTGAAATAGCGGAATATGTAGCTGCGCATGAAATCCGTACTGTAATCTTTGATGATGAACTAAGCGGCTCCCAGATCACCAACATTGAAAAGATCCTGAATGCCAAAACCATTGATCGCAGTGACCTGATACTGGATATTTTTGCCCACCGGGCCAAATCTGCCCAGGCCAAAGCCCAGGTTGAACTGGCACAATACCAGTATATATTACCCAGGCTGCGGGGTATGTGGAAACACCTTGAAAGACTGGGAGGTGGTATCGGTACCCGCGGTCCCGGTGAAACTGAAATTGAAACGGATCGCCGGATTGTACGGGACAAGATAACGTTATTGCGTAAGCGCTTAAAAGAGATCGACAAACAATCCTTTACCCAACGAAAAGAAAGGGGTGAATTTATCCGCGTCGCCCTGGTGGGTTATACTAACGCAGGTAAATCAACCCTTATGAATGTATTGGCTAAAAGTGAAGTTTTCGCAGAAAATAAATTATTTGCCACACTGGATACTACCACGCGGAAAGCCGTTTTTGAAAACACACCTTTTTTATTGAGTGATACAGTAGGATTCATCCGGAAACTCCCTCACCACCTGGTGGAAAGTTTTAAAAGCACACTGGATGAGGTACGTGAATCGGATGTTCTATTACATGTAGTTGATATCTCCCATCCCAAATTCGAGGACCAGTTAAGTGTTGTCAATAAAACCCTACAGGAAATTGGCGCCGCCGACAAACCAACCATCACCATTTTTAATAAAATGGATCAATACGTTAAAAATACTTTTGACGAATGGCTGGAAGAAGAAACCAAAAAAGAATTGCTCGAAGACCTGAAAGATAAATGGCAATGGGAAACGGAAGGAAACGCGGTTTTTATTTCGGCTACGGAAAAAACAAATATTGACGGTTTGCGCAAATCCATTCTCGATAAAGTTAGGGCCTTATATGCTATCCGCTTTCCTTATAAATCGCAGGACTTTTATTGATGTTCAACAAAACAACCCGCTGGCAAAAAATTGCGGAGCATATTAATGAATTGATTCCCGAAGATGTTGCCCTGGGCATCCTTGAAGTGGATGGCAAAAAAATGACCATCGGTAGAAGGGGCGATATAATGTTCGTCTGCGCACATAAATGTCCGCATGCAGGCGGCATTCTTTCCCAGGGATTTATTGATGCACTGGGTAACCTGGTTTGTCCCTTACACCGGTTTAAATTTAATCCATGCAATGGGTTTAATGTAAGTGGCGAAGGCTATTACCTGCGTCACTGGCCCATTGAATGCCGTGAAGATGGGGTATGGATTGGAATGGAAGAAAAGTGAAGTTTGTATGTCGTTTTCCCTTGCATCATCATTTCAATTCCCTCACCCAAATATTCTTAAAACTGATCGGATCACTTGGATCATCGTGCGATTGCAATTTAATCGGTAATGGTCCATGTACCCGGTAAGCAGGATGGCCGATATAAGGAGTATCACCCAAAATAATGGTATTGTTTTGAACAAGCAGCCCGTTGTGAAATACGATTACACTTGCCGGTGATGTCAGTAAGCGATTTTCATTGAAACGCGGTGCCGTCCAAACCACATCAAAGGTTTGCCATTCGCCGGGAGGGCGACAGGCATTCACTAATGGTGGTGATTGTTTATAGATGCTGGCAGCCTGGCCATTAACATAAGTGGTGTTTTGGTAATTATCCAGCACCTGCAACTCATAACCCGAACCTGAAGGAAGCGTGGCTAAAAAAATACCACTGTTTCCCCTGGACTGCCCGGTTTCGGTAATGGTAGCAGGTATCCGGTATTCAATATGCAACTGGTAATCGGTAAAATTTCTTTTGGTTTGAATATCCCCTTCCTTTTTATTCACCGTTACAATGCCATCGGCCACAATCCATTTTGCCGGTTGCGATGGATTATTGGATGAAACCCATTCATCCAGGTTTTTCCCGTCAAACAAAACAATGGCATCTGAAGGTATATCGCCGTATCCAGTGCCGGGATTAACTACCGGCGGAACGGGTGTATAATATTCTGTTTCTTTTGCTTTGGCATTATTGATACTGTCCCTCACCTGCCTGGCCCTGTCTGCATTTTGCGACATAGCAATTTGGGTAAACAGTAATA
>JACCYQ010000199.1 GCA_013696395.1 Chitinophagaceae bacterium | reverse complement strand
TTTTCCATATGGAAGGTTACAATGGCAAGACCCCGGGCGGACTTTACTTTATTAATAAACTCTCTAATTATATTTGCCACTGATATATTCAATCAATTTTTCATCGCTCATCTTATTAGAGGTACTTTCCTTTGCAACCACATTTTTAAACTGGGGCGTTGCTTTGAGATGATGAATAAATTCTTCCTGGTAATGACCGGTACCTGTTACATGCACTTCTTCTGCATTTTGCATAAGAGAAGTGATTTCTTTAAAAAATTTAGAGTTGCTTTCTGCGCCGCCATCATCTGCATGGCCAAGTATAACAAAATCACCAGAATCAACGTTTTCTTTTCCTACTATGATGGCCTGGTGTGAATCCATCCAAATTCCGAATTGTTTCCTGTTTGACATATATTTTTGTTTATTAAGGTTCAAAAAGCATACCCCGATTGGTGATTATTTGTAATCAGGTATTTCGCTTCTGAAAAGCATGGGAAGCATACGGCTCGTGTTTCTTTTCGTATTGTCCTATAAGAAAATTATTGAAAGTGACATTTCATCGGTGCGTGCTTCTCTCGACTGTAAAAAAGATATTAAAGCCAAGAGTTCTGAATATCAACATTTGTTTATTTTAATGTCAAATTGCAGGGGGCATCTGTATACATTTAAATTTCCCCGTCAACTTTCGGATTGCTAAAAAAACAGGAATAGAATTAACTTATCTGTTTGGGTATTATAAGCATATCCATCTCAGATTTATATTTTGTCAAAAGAAATGTGCCTGGTTTATCATCATTTTCCTCATTTGGTGACTGATAAATATTTTCTCCCCACACATAAGGCTTACTGTGAAGACCCCGTGCTGACATAAGGATTATTTAAGAAATGGTAACTTACCTTGAGGTTAACAATGGGATGCACACATTAAAAAGACAAAAATGATTAAAACGATTTTTTTTGATATTGGTGGCGTAATGCTTACCAATGGCTGGGGACATGTTTCAAGAGAAAATGCTGCCAAAAAATTTGGGATCGATTATGCTGAAATGGATTACCAGCACGATTTTATTTTTAATATTTACGAGATTGGCGCTATCACACTCGATGAATATCTTGATACGGTGGTATTTAATCAACCCAGGAATTTTTCTCGTGAGCAGTTTAAGGAATTTATGTTTCAACAGTCGCAGGAACTTCCTCAAATGCTTTCATTACTAAAAATGTGGAAACAGCAACACGCGGGCATACAGATCATTTCGCTCAATAATGAGGGCCGCGAATTAAATCAATACCGTATTAAAACTTTTAAACTGCACGAATTATTTGATGCCTTTGTATCCTCCTGCGAAGTGGGTATGCGCAAACCGGACCCGGGAATTTATCGCATGGCATTAGGCATTGCTCAAAGAGAGCCTGGGGAATGTTATTACTTTGATGATCGCCCTGCATTGGTGCTGGCTGCACGTAAACAAGGTATCCAGGGTTTTTTGCATGAAAAGCCCGATGCCACTATGCATATCCTGGAGAGTATTAATAAAAATGAATTCAACCAATAACAAATGAAAATTTTCAGGCAAGGAGAACTACCTCCTTTTGAATTTAAGGAGGCGATAAAAAAACCTGTTCCGGTTAAGTGTTACCAAATGAATGAACCATTTGAAGTGGAGACGTTGGAAGGAACTCTAAAAGGTAAAGCAGGTGATTATTTAATGATCGGAATCCAGGGTGAAATGTATGCCATTGACAAAGACATTTTTGATGAAACTTATGAGATCATTGATTAAAGATTTATTGGGTTTTGATAAGTTTTTGATCATCGCATTTCAAAATTCAATTTCAAAAATTCTTTTAAAAAAAATGATATACAGCCTTTGCAACCATTTAAAAGTTATGTGTTGTTCAGGCTATATATCAGGCTAAAAATTATTTGCATCCTGTTCGTCAAAAAGTTTTTATATCAGTGGAGAAAAATGTTCGTGTGTGATCTTCCATTTATTATCAACCCTGACAAAGATCAAAGTAACGCCGCTGCGAATTTGACTAATATGTCCGCCAATGTTGGGTCGGAAATCTGCATGAAAAGTATGACGGCCACAGCACCAAATACATCAATCTTTAAATCATCCAGGCTATAATCAAACCCGGAGATAGCACCTACAAGTCTTCTTTTATAAGCATCATTTTCTGCTGATCCTACACGTTCCACATTGATTTATTGAAAACTCCTGGATTTAAATATCCTGACCTGAGTTAATTGATTCATACAGTTGTTTATCTGCCAGGATAAATAATTTAATAAAAAGGGTAGCACCAATCACAGGTAGGATGATGTGCACCCATCTTGATAAATTAAGAGTTGTAGCAGTATATTGCATAATAAACATTTCTAGAAATTAATCCGCTAATTTTTATAAAAAACTAACTATCACTGTGACCCAATCAGAAAATCTTTATAAAGCATTAGCAAAGGCTATTGGTTTAGCTGCTATTGCAGTTGTTTTATTATGGTTATTGTATAAGGTTACTGCAGTATTGCTACTGTTTCTTTTAGCATTGGTGTTTATAATCATTATTAATGCGCCGGTCGGTTGGCTGGAAAAAAAGGGTATGAAAAGGGGCTGGGCAAGTTTTGTAGTTTTTGGGATTATATTCCTGGTGTTTCTTTTATTAGGTTGGCTTGTAATACCAAGATTGTATTTCCAAACGCAGGAGTTGATTGATAATTTACCAAATTACATTCAGAACTTAAGATCCTATGTTACATCATGGGTAGCGGATAATCCTGTAATACGTAATGAAATCAAAAATGAAGAATTTTCTATAACTAATCTTTTACCTCCTGCGGGAAGGCTGATAAATATGATGGGTAATTATTCGCTTTTATTGTTTTCAATGATTTTTGTTTCAATCTTATTTATCTGCATAGTTGTTTATTCCGTTTCACGCCCCAGGCCACTGCTTGAGATTTATTACAACATTTTTCCACCGGCAAAAAGAGAAAAAGCGCAAAATGCATTGATACATACATCTACCATGTTGAATGGATGGATAAAGGCTAATCTTATTGGCGGAAGTATTGAAGCCGTCTGCACCACTGTTTTTTTATCGATCATGGAGGTGCCTGGAGCCTGGATATGGGGTGCTGTGGTATTATTTGCAGAACTGATTCCAAATATTGGCTTTTATATTATGTCAGTGCCACCCACACTGCTTGCTCTTTCTGTAAGCCCATTAACAGGGTTATGGGTTTTTATTTTCTTTATTGTATTAAGTGAAATCATGGGAAGCTTCGTTATGCCCCGGCTCATTGCTTCGAAAATGAACCTGCATCCTGTTTCAACTTTGTTTATGTTGCTGGTAATGGGAAGCGCTTTTGGGTTAATAGGTGCTTTACTGACTGTACCGGTTACAGCTATAATTAAAGCTTACTATACCGCATTTAAAGTGCAGGATCAAAAAGAAGATAGCAAGATGGATGAACGGATTGATAATGTACTATATCCGCAAACCGGAAAATAATTCAGCAGGTAGTTTTTTTATCTGGAGATAACTTTTTTTTGAATCAGCATTTCATCAAAAACCTGATTCGGGAATCGTGAAAACAGCAAGCACCACATTCCTTAATTGCCTATATTTAATTCTTTAAAAAGGTTATCTATGCAATTTTTTCCATTACTACTGCTTACTGTCTGCCTGAATTTTTGCAGTGCAACAAAACAACCAATATCAACAAACGAAAACAATGCTGCACTGAAGACCGGTGCGGATCAAACAGAAAAATACCTGCCCCTGTTAAAAGGGAAAAGAGTGGCAGTCATGGCCAACCAGACCACCATCATTGGCAACATGCACCTGGTGGATAGCCTGCAGAAACTGGGAGTCAATATTGTAAAAGTGTTTGGACCTGAACATGGATTCAGGGGCAATGCCAGTGCTGGTGTTGAGGTTGTTGATGAAACGGACCAGGCTACAGGCATCCCGATCATTTCTTTATATGGTCCAAAAAATAAACCCACCAAAGCAGACATGGCTGATGTGGATATATTGATTTATGATCTGCAGGATGTAGGTGTTCGTTTTTATACAAACATCAATGCATTATCCCGGTTGATGGAAGCCTGTTATGAAAGTGACAAGGAAATGCTGATTCTCGACAGGCCTAACCCCAATGGATACCTGATTGACGGACCGGTACTGGATATGAAATACAAATCAGGCATTGGCATGTTTCCCATACCGATATCGCACGGGTTAACGGTGGGTGAATTTGCTCAAATGGCTAACGATGAAGGTTGGTTGAAGGATAAAGTAAAAGCAAATGTCACCATTATCCCGGTTGCGAATTATAACCATGAAATGCTTTATACATTACCTGTAAAGCCATCGCCGAATTTGAATACACAACAATCCATCATGCTCTATCCTTCCACCTGTGTATTTGAGGGAATATATATTAACCATGGACGCGGTACTTATTTTCCGTTCACGGTATTAGGCAGCCCGGCATTAAAAGGGGTATATACATTCTCCTATACACCAACCGGGATAAAAGGAATGGCTGAAACACCGCTGTTCATGGACCAGGTTTGTTATGGCATTGATCTTCGTGATTACGATGTGAGCCAACTAATAAAAAGTAAAAAGATCAATATACAATGGGTGATGGAATTGTATAAGGCCTCACCGAATAAAGAACAATTCTTTGATTCAAAACTGAGCAAAGAAATGGGACTGGTGGAATACAGGGTTGGGTCAGGATTATTCAGGCAGCAGATCATTGATGGTAAATCTGAAGAAGAAATCCGTGCAAGCTGGGAACCCGGTTTGAGTGAATACAAAGAAATGCGTAAGAAATATTTGCTTTATCCGTGATAAATCACTTCACCCAAATGTTTTGCAATAAAAATGTTGTGCAGCAGGTTCTAAAAAAACTATTTCCGGTTTATTTTGATCACTTTACGAGCAACATGCAAATACTAATTTGTAGTATATTCATTATAGTCATTCAAACTAAAAACGTTTTTATAACCAGGCAGTATTAAAATAATCTTTATGAGTAAATTCGAAAATTCGAAAGCATCCGGTGTACATTTTCAATTAAGTAAATTAGTTGGTGAATGGGAAGGCACCACCAAATTATGGTTCGAGCCCGAAAAGTTAGCCGATGAATCACCTGTTCATGGAACCATGCGGCTTGTATTGGATGGGCGTTTTATTCTGCATGAATACAAAGGAAGCCAGGGTGGTAAGCCATTGGAAGGAATGGCTTTTTATGGTTATCATCTTGGCTTGAATAAATTTCAGTCTGCATGGATCGATAGTTTTCATAATGACACGGCAATCATGTATTCAGAAGGGAAAAAGAACGACGCTCAATTTTCCATGCTTGGCAGCTATGCCTATGTTACACCGGAGATTGAGCAACATTGGGGTTGGCGAACTGAAATTGACATAGTTAATGATGATGAAATAATAATCACGGCATATAATATAACTCCTGAAGGCGATGAAGCTAAAGCTACAGAAACGGTTTATAAAAGAGTGAAGTAAATACCAGGTTTATGCAATGAAAATCTGAAGTCTTCTGTAATTTACCTATACAAAAAATTACTTTCATTGGCAGTTACGCTTCTCACTTCAATAGCCGTTCTTTTAAGAATTATTTCCAATCCATTAGGAAATGTTTTTCAAAAGAAATTGGCTTCAAATGGTCATCATCCTTTAATCATTAATTTTTTAACCTACCTGCTATTATCCGTCATCTGTGTTTTTATTGCAATGAATGTGCAATGGCATGTTTTACCAAAAGAGTTTTGGATTTATTCCATATTAGGTGGAATAGCGGGCGCAGTTGGAAACGGGTTCCTGATAAAGGCTTTGGAAAAAGGAGACCTATCGGTTTTGGGACCGATCAATTCTTATAAATCTGTTGTAGGTATCATTGGAGGAATGATCCTGCTTAATGAAATTCCGAATCTTTGGGGGATTATTGGCGTTGCATTGATTGTGTACGGTAGCTATTATGTTTTGAATACAACGGCAGACAGATTTTCCTGGGCCCTGCTGAAAAAGAAGGAAATACAGTTCCGATCATGGGCAATGATACTGACAGCCATCGAAGCTGTATTCATCAAGAAAATTATCCTGGCTTCATCCACCACCATTGCATTTATCAGCTGGTGTTGGTTTGGTGCCATCTTTTCTTTTCTGCTTTTGTTTTTATATAAGCTTGATTTTAAAAAAGAAATTACTACAATTGGTTATCGCAATTGGGGCAGTTACCTGTTGCTTATTCTTTGCATTGGAACCATGCAGTTAACAACCAATTATGTGTTGGAAAATATGGATGTGGGATACGCACTTTCTCTTTTCCAGCTTTCCACGATTATCAGCGTATTGCTTGGATATCGTTTCTTTAAAGAACAGGATATTCGTAAAAAATTGATCGGATCTGCCATCATGATTACAGGTTCCATTGTAATCATACTTTTTAAAGACTATTAACTTTATACCATGAGATCAGAAAAAGAAAAAATGCTTGCAGGTGAACTGTATGATCCGCTTGATCAGCAGTTAAAGGATGCACGATTACAGGCAAGACTTTTAATAAAAGCGTTTAATGATACACGAGAGGACGAGGTGGACCAGCGAAATAAAATATTAGGGGAACTGATACCTGGTGCTGGAGAGGGTTTGTGGCTTCAACCGCCATTCTATTGTGATTATGGTACTAATATGAAAATGGGAGAAAAGGTTTTCTTTAATTTTAATTGCATCGTGCTGGATGTTGCAACTGTAACGATTGGCAGCCGCACCATGTTTGGTCCCAATGTTCAGATATATACAGCTACACATCCTGTAAATCATACCGAGCGGACTTCAGGATTGGAATACGGAAAGCCCATTGTAATCGGCGACGATGTTTGGGTAGGCGGCAGTGCGGTTATTTGTCCGGGTGTAACTATTGGAGATCGCAGTGTGATCGGTGCAGGAAGTGTGGTGACAAAGGATATCCCTGCTGATGTTTTTGCTGCAGGCAATCCGTGCAAAGTGATTCGTGCATTAACGTCGGAAGATAAAAACTAAACTGTTTTTAAGTTAAATTCCTTTCTAACAATTCTTTTAAAAAAATAAAAAATTCTACATGCGAATATTGCTTATCATTTTGGTTTTTTTCCAGTGTTCATTGGGATTTACCCAGGTAAAAGGAAAGGATGATAAACCCTTTGTATTAGGATATATTAATGAAATTCAATCCAAAGAATTATCTGAAAAACGGGTTTTGAATATTTATCTCCCTGAAGGTTATAAACAAGAAGATTCAGTTAAATACCCGGTTATTTATTTATTAGATGGATCTGCTGATGAAGATTTTATACATGTTACAGGACTAATTCAATTCAATAACTTTTCATGGATCAACCGGGTTCCTAAATCAATCGTTGTCGGTATTGCAAATGTAGACCGGCGGAGGGATTTCACTTTTCCTTCCGGCATCAAAGAAGAGCAGGAGTGGTATAAAACAGCCGGGAAATCTGCTGCATTTATTTCATTTATAGAAAAAGAACTGAAACCTTTTATTGAAAAGAAATATAAGGCAAATACGGAAAGCATGCTGATTGGTCAATCATTGGGTGGTTTGTTAGCCACAGAAATTCTGCTCAAAAAACCTTATTTGTTTAATAAATATGTAATCATCAGTCCATCTTTATGGTGGGATGATGGTTCATTGTTAAAATATGCACCGCAAACTTTATCAGTTCATCAAAAACAAA
>JACCYQ010000170.1 GCA_013696395.1 Chitinophagaceae bacterium | reverse complement strand
GGCCATATCACCCCGGAAGCATATGATGGTGGCGTGCTTGCTTTGGTACATGATGAAGATATCATTGAATTGGATGTAGCCACAAACTCCATCCATTTAAAAGTACCTGATGATGAAATTGAAACACGAAGAATAGCCTGGATACAACCTCCATTAAAAGCAAAAAAAGGTGTGTTGTATAAATATGCACAACAGGTTAAAGATGCGAGTGAAGGTTGTGTAACGGATGAATGAAAAACACTGAACATTATTTCTGTGATGAAATAACAAATACAAAAAGGATAAAGATGGAAACATTGCAACAAATAGTAAAAGAAAAAACACCGGAACCGGTTAAAGCAGCTGCACAGGTTAGTATTGAAACGACCGGTTCACTGGCGGTGCTGGATGCATTGTTGAAAGAAAATGTGGATACCGTATTTGGTTATCCCGGTGGTGCCATCATGCCATTATATGACGCATTGTACGATTACAATGAACCATTGAACCATGTTTTGGTAAGGCATGAACAGGGCGCTATACATGCGGCACAGGGATATGCACGGGTATCCGGGAAAACAGGTGTGGTCTTTGCAACCAGTGGTCCTGGTGCAACAAACCTGGTAACCGGTTTGGCAGATGCATTGATTGACAGCACTCCATTGGTTTGCATCACTGGCCAGGTGTTTGCTCATTTATTAGGAACCGATGCTTTCCAGGAAACAGATGTTATCAATATTACTACCCCTATTACAAAATGGAATTACCAGGTTACCGATGCAGAAGAAATTCCTTCGGTATTAGCGAAAGCTTTTTTTATTGCAGGAAGTGGGAGACCAGGACCAGTTCTTATTGATATAACCAAGAATGCACAATTGCAGAAATTTAATTACGAAGGTTATAACAAATGCAATCATATCCGCAGTTATCGCCCAACACCAAATATTCGTAAAGAATATATTGAAGAAGCTGCTGCATTAATCAATAACGCCAAAAAACCATTCGTCATTTTTGGCCAGGGGATTATCCTTGGGAAAGCAGAAAATGAATTCAAAAAATTTATAGAAAAGGGTGGCTTGCCTGCAGCCTGGACCATTCTGGGCATGAGTGCCATACCAACGGATCATCCGCTGGGTGTTGGCATGTTGGGCATGCATGGCAATTACGGGCCAAACGTTTTAACCAATGAGTGCGATGTATTGATTGCCGTGGGTATGCGCTTTGATGATCGGGTTACAGGACGCCTGGATAAATATGCCAAACAGGCTAAAGTTATTCACCTCGATATTGACCCGGCTGAAATTGACAAAAATGTGAAATCCACTGTACCTGTTTGGGGCGATTGTAAAGAAACACTTCCCCTGCTTACTGCATTGCTGGATAAAAAAGAGCATACAGACTGGTTACAGCAATTTCATGATTATAAAAAGAAAGAAGAAGAAACATGTATACAACCTGAATTGCACCCTACCACAGATGTTTTAAGTATGGGAGAAGTGATCAACCTGTTGAATGAAACTACGAAGGGTGAAGCGGTTATTGTTACAGATGTTGGTCAACACCAGATGGTAGCATGCCGCTATGCAAAATACACCCAAACAAAAAGCAATATAACCTCGGGTGGATTGGGAACGATGGGATTCGCTCTTCCTGCGGCTATTGGCGCAAAGTTTGGTGCCCCACAAAGAACAGTTGTGGCGGTTATCGGTGATGGCGGCTTTCAAATGACCTTGCAGGAACTGGGTACCATTATGCAAACAGGTGTGGATGTCAAAATCATTATTTTAAATAACCAGTTCCTCGGAATGGTAAGACAATGGCAGGAATTGTTTCAACAAAAAAGATATTCATTTACGGATATTATGAGCCCGGATTATGTTGCCCTGGCTGCGGCTTATAAGATCAGTAGTAACAAAGTAACGGACAGGGATAAGCTAAAATCAGCCATTGACACGATGCTTGATCACAAAGGATCATACCTGCTTGAGATTATGGTTGGAAAAGAAAACAATGTTTTCCCGATGGTACCGCAAGGATGCAGTGTAAGCGAAATCAGGTTATCGTAATTAATTAATAGACCAAATTTTTAAAGTAAAATACATGAGACAGGAATATACCATTACCGTGTACACCGAAAACCAGATTGGTTTACTGAATCGTATTGCCATCATTTTTTCAAGAAGGAAGATCAATATTCATAGCCTGAACACTTCACCCAGCGAGGTTGAGGGAATTCATCGCTTTAATATTGTGATTGAAGAAACAGAAGATGTGGTCAGGCAATTAAGCAGGCAGATTGAAAAGCAGGTAGAGGTTTTGAAAGTTTATTTTAACACCAATGAAGAGATCATCTGGCAGGAAATGGCATTGTATAAAGTATCGACAGATGAAATTGCAGAAAAAGTAAAGGTTGAACGGTTACTCAGGGAATATGGTGCAAGAGTGGTAGCCATCCGAAAGGATTTCACGGTTTTCGAAACCACAGGGCAAAGAGAAGAAACCAACAGGCTGATAAAAATTCTTGAACCCCTGGGACTAATTGAATTTGTACGCAGTGCCCGAATAGCTATCATTAAAGACAGCAAAGGTTTCCATGAAAAGGTGAAGGAATTTGAAGCCCGTGAACCTTCTGCTGAAGTGGTGGAGAATGAATACCTGGATAAGAAGGAAGAGGTGTTTACGATGTAGAAGGAGATGAAAAATGCAAAATGTAAAATTCAAAAAAACAGATCGTAGTCATAATAACAAATCAAAAAATCAGTAACCAGCAAATACTAGATTATATACGATTAAAACTTTTGACTTTTGACTTTTGAATTACTACAAATAAACAAGAGATGAAACTAAATAAAATATTTACAATTATAAAAACACGCAACTTTAAACTTTTAAATTTTAACTTTTAAATTTTCATATCATGGCACAATTAAATTTTGGTGGAGTAACTGAAAACGTAGTAACGAGGGAAGAATTTCCGCTTTCAAAAGCGCAGGAAGTGTTGAAAGATGAAGTAGTAGCTGTGATCGGCTATGGCGTACAGGGGCCCAGCCAGGCATTAAACCAAAAAGATAATGGGATCAATGTAATTATAGGACAGCGAAAAAATTCAAAGAGCTGGGATAAGGCCCTGAAGGATGGATTTGTTCCTGGTGAATCTTTGTTTGAAATTGAAGAAGCATTGGAAAAGGGAACCATCATTTGTTATTTATTAAGTGATGCTGCGCAAATTGCATTATGGCCAACCGTAAAAAAACATCTGACACCAGGCAAGGCATTGTATTTCTCTCACGGTTTTGGAATCACTTACAATGACCAGACAGGCATTGTACCACCGAAAGATGTTGATGTTTTTTTAGTGGCACCAAAAGGTTCGGGCACTTCTTTACGTCGCATGTTTTTACAGGGCCGCGGACTGAACAGCAGTTATGCCATCTTTCAGGATGCAACAGGAAAAGCATTTGACAGGGTTGCTGCATTAGGTATTGCGATTGGTTCAGGATATTTATTTGAAACAAATTTCAAGAAAGAAGTGTACAGTGATCTTACCGGTGAAAGAGGTACGCTGAAGGGCGCTATCCAGGGAATTTTTGCAGCACAGTATGAAGTACTGCGTTCCAAAGGACACTCTCCTTCTGAAGCTTTTAATGAAACAGTTGAAGAACTAACACAATCGCTGATGCCATTGGTAGCTGAGAACGGAATGGATTGGATGTATGCCAACTGTTCTACAACAGCACAACGTGGTGCGTTGG
>JACCYQ010000153.1 GCA_013696395.1 Chitinophagaceae bacterium | reverse complement strand
CTGTAAAAAGTCTCTTTAGCGTTTATTAGTTCGATTTTTGAAACCGGGGAAACAGGCTGAACAATAAACAAATCCACCTGGTAAGGGTGCAAAGGTAAGTATGAATAAGCAATAAAAGATGCGTATTTGATTAATGACTGTTTGCCACGTAGCTTTCAACCGGAAGGCGGTTTTGCAGGCTTCGGGCCAGCGTCATTTCATCTGCATATTCCAGCTCTCCGCCAAAGGCAATGCCGCGGGAAATAGTGGTGATCCGAATCGTATGCGGTTGTATTTTTTTCTGAATATAAAAAATAGTAGTGTCACCCTGGATGGTTGGACTAAGCGCAAAAATGATCTCCTGCACCTGGTCTTTTTGCACCCGGTTAATGAGTGATTCAATTTTCAGCTGGTCGGGACCAATTCCATCGAGCGGGGAAATAACACCTCCTAAAACATGGTAGGTTCCATTGAATTGCTGCGTGCTTTCAATAGCAATGACATCGCGGATATTTTCAACCACGCAAATAACTTCCTGCTTGCGCATGGAGTTGGCGCAGATGGAACAGATGTCACCATCGGCTACGTTGGCGCAGCGGTGACAGAATTTTATTTCGCTGCGCATTTTAGAAATGATCTCGCCAAAATGCTGCACATCGGCTGTTTCCTGCTTTAATAAATGCAGTACCAGGCGCAAAGCCGTTTTTTTTCCAATACCCGGCAGGCGGGCAAATTCGTTGACGGCGTTTTCCAGAAGTGCAGAAGAAAATTGCATGTTGCAAAGATAACCCGGGCTTCTGAGTGTTGTGAATTTTAAAGTTCATTTTATCAAAACCCGGGTTATTTTATACCGATTGGATTTCATAGTTAGTCCAACCGGAATTTACCAAAGCCAACCGCACAAAGCCTTTGTTGAATTTCAGCCCCGGCATATTGGACTAATATGAAATTCAGTTTGGTATCATATTATTTTTTGGCGATGCGGTACAGTTTGCCGCCATCTGTTACGGCGTATAAGGCGCCATCATTTCCCTGCGTTATATCCCTGAATCTTTCACCTTCATCAGCCAGTAATCTTTCTTCGCCGGTTACCCGGTTATTTTCAATGACCAAACGTGCAATATGCTGGCTGTTCAATCCTGTGATAAATAAATTATTTTTCCATTCCGGAATTGCATCGCCAGTGTAAAAGGACATACCACTGGGTGATAATACAGGATCCCAATAATAAACCGGTTGTTCCATTCCTTCTTTTTGGGTAATGCCTTCGCCGATGGTCCCTCCGCTGTATTCAATACCATAAGTTATGGTTGGCCAGCCATAATTTTTGCCCGGTTGAATCAGGTTTAGTTCATCGCCACCTTTGGGACCAAATTCATTTTCCCAAAGATCACCGGTTACGGGATGAAATGCCAACCCCTGTACATTCCGGTGTCCATAGCTGTAAATCTCGGGTCTTGAACTGGATACGGTTGGATTGCCAGGCGCAGGCTGCCCATCAGGTGTGATACGAATGATTTTGCCCAAACCGGAATTTACATCCTGTGCCTGTGGGCGGGTTACTTTATCAGAACGTTCGCCAGTGCTGAATATAATGTTGCCGGTTTTATCGAAAAGAATCCTTGAACCGTAGTGCAGGTTACCGTTATAGGCCGGCGTAGCGCGGTAAATAACGGTTGCATTTTCCATTTTTGTTCCATCATCCGATAATCTTCCTTTTGCAACAGCAGTTAGATTTCCGCCAGATGTATTTTCAGAAAAAGTCCAGTATACCATCCGGTTACTGGCAAAAGAAGGGTCAAGAGTAAGACCCAATAAACCTCCCTGGCCATTTGAATTTACTTCCGGAAGTCCAGTAATTGCTGCACTAACTTCACCCGTTTGGGTTGCAATACGCATGGTGCCGCCTTTTTCAGTAATAAGTAAACGGCCATCAGGCAGGCTTGTAATGCCCCATGGTTTTTTTAGATCACTGGTCAATACTTTTCCTTCTATAGGGGTATTGGTTTTTACACTGCCAATGCGGGTTTGCCCGGCAAAGGCCGGTTTATAATCGGTGACGGGTGATTTGGTTTCTACCGGGTTGCTACTGGTATCTGAACTGGTAGCTATAACGCCATTCGTGTTAGTTTTGGAACCACAGGCAGATAATAAAAAAACAAATCCGATTGAAACTACGGTCAAAATTGTACGCATATTTTATATTTTCAAGTGAATGTTTGCAAAAATAATATAGTATGATTTGCTGCAATATTCGGACCGGGAGAATGTTGTTTGAGGATTATATAAGAATGAAGATAAGTTTGAGATGAAGGCTAAACCTGATACTCAGCCTAAATACTTAAAGTCTTAATTCACAGGTAACTCAATTTCAAACTCATTTTCCCAATCTGCTTTTACATTAACGGTACGGCTGGTAACTGGCCTTACAATTTCAGGCTGACGGCGAATGCCAAAAAATTGACCCGGATCCCAAACACCATTTTGATTGGTATCATTCAAAATGCGGATACGGTAATCGCCAGGCAAAAATAATGGTTGTATAAAAGTTTCGGATGTAAGTGGATAGGATGCAACTACCTGGTCATTTAAAACAAATTGCAAAACCGGGTTGGTATAAGTTTCCAGGTTGCGGAAGCGTATGCTTACCGAACCATAATCCTTTAATGGTCGTGCATTAAAACTGATGGTATCCGATCTTAATAATTGGTGACCCAGCGTATCGGTTGCAAAATCTTTTTGCAATATCATATGATAAGATGCGCCGGGTTGCCAGGTGGCGGCCATTGTTAATTGTTTACGACTGGTATCAAGGGTGGTTTTAAAATTGGTAAACGGGACAAAAGTAGAATCTGTGTACATACTGATCATTGTAGTATCCAACTTCTGTAGTGGGTGTTCAAAATTGAGTTGCACATTACCAAAAAGATCGAGTGGACCCGTCACATTCGTTGTGAATTTTAATCGTTTATCCTGTTCATTTTTATCGGCTATCCGTATTCCACTGCCTAAAGCTGCCTGTGGTTTGGTGTATGCATATGCATATAAAGTAATGGGTTGATCGTTTTCCGCAATGCTTACCGGTTCCGTATTAAATGCGAATAATTGGGCGGAATCAATATAACGCCGCATGCCGCCCTGGTCCTGCAACGCATACAAATTGAAATTGCCCGGGGGTAAATAACGAAAACGAAATCTGCCGGCACTATCCAGCTTTGTAAAATATCTTGGTCTTTCTTTGAAAACCGCGGAATCATCCATGTTCCGGTGAAGCATCACGATCAGGGTAGAATCTATTTTACCGGTTTGTGCCAGTATCACATTGCCCTCTAATTCCAGGGAATCTATTGTGTTGCCCGTTGAAAATACATAAGTGAAATTGCCCAAAGGATTTTTTTCATTATAATCCTGAATGGACTTTCCAAAATTGATGGAGTAGGTAGTATTTTCTTCCAACGAATCCTTTAGTCTCACCGTAACTGTTTTTAATTTGCGGTTCACTTGCGGGTTAACCAATGGTGTGGGCGAAACGATCAGGTTGGCCGGGATATCCTGGAGTTCAACATATTCATCAAATTCAAAAACAATGCGATCCTTATCGAAATTGCGGGTTGAATCAGCGGGTGTTACAAAAAGTAAAACGGGAGGCGTGGTATCCCTTGGTCCTCCGGAAGGTGGAATAATATTGGCACAACCCGGGCTCACAAAAATTTGGGAAATAATAAACACCAGCAATAATAAACCCGGAAAAATAATTTTTAATCGACCCACAAAGAATTCATTAATGAGTGGCAAACTTATATTCTTAAACCCAATAATTCAGGCTTGCTTTATCAAAATCCTGTTAATGGTGATTTTTTCACCAGTATAATGATTAATCCGGTGCCTTAATTTAAAAACTGGTCCTTGATGTATGTGATGGCGGTTTTGCCGTGCGCCACTGGTTTGCCTTCTTCATTTACATTTACAAAAACCATTTTTTCAATGGTAAGAATACTTTTGCGGGTGATCTTATTTCTTACTTCACAACGCAACGTGATGGAAGTATTTCCAAACTCTGTAGCAGTAATGCCCAATTCAATAATATCTCCTGACTGAGCAGAGCTGACGAAATTAATTTCAGAAATAAATTTAGTAACCACCCTTGGGTTCCCTAATTGAACAATGGAATAAATGGCGGCTTCTTCATCAATCCAGCGCAGCAGGCTGCCACCAAATAAAGTGCCGTTGGGATTCAGATCTTCGGGTTTGATCCATTTACGGGTATGAAAATTCATGTTGAATAATTGCTTTAGTTATAAAATGGGGTTTTCAATATTATAAGCATATAACAAAGCAATCCCATAAAAGATTGAAACGAAAAGTGAAATTCCCTTTCCCGATAATTATACTTCGTCTTCCATCCCTTCTTCCTGTAATTCATGCAAAGCAATAGCCATGTTATTGGTTTTTACAAACTGGCACCAATGACAATCTTCTTTACCGCAACCCGTATAAAAATCATGGCGTTCAATTTTTTGCCAGGTATCAGCTATTTGTTCGGTAACGGTAGTAATATCTGCCGGGCTGACAACGATCTTTGCTTTGCGGAAATTTTTCTTTTTATCAGGTTCTACAAAATCAAATTCAGCACTTACGGCTTCCCAGTTTTTTAATGGGTGATGATCAACCAAGATTTTATAAAAAACCGCTTGTCTCCAGTAGTCGCCACCGTTAGGATCTTTTTCGGATGGACCGCACAACTTAGATTTTGATTTATCCGGGTCACCGGTTTTGTAATCCACCACATTCACCATGTTGCCGTTAAATTCAAGTTTATCCAATTTTCCTTTTAACGGAACACCACGCAATACAATCTTGCTGATATTGGTTTCCACAGCCACAACGCGGTTCCATTGATGAATGTATTCGTCATAATAATTTGAAAGCACTTCATGTCCATACTCCATTCTTCGGTTATATTGTTCGCGGGTAAAACTTTCCCGGTGCCTTTCCATATACCAGTTAAAATCTTCGATCAGTATTTCTTTTACAGGGAATGCCTGGTTATTGTTTTTCATTTTTTCGAAAAGCAAATTCAATGCATGGTGAACGGCGCTGCCAAATTCCGTGTTTTCGTTTTTGGATGAAGGAATGCGGATTAGATTTTTAAAATAAAATTCCAATGGGCATTTCAAATAATTGTTCAACGCCGTTACGTTCATCACAAATTTTTCAAGTATCCTATTCACAAAATCTTCTTCCATTTTTTCTATTTCAGGCGATTGTTCTTCTGCAAACGCCAGGGATTGGAATTCAGTTAATATTTCGTCATTGAGATAAACTTTTTGGACGGGTAAATTACTTTGATCCAAAATTTCTGCAATAAACATAGATGGTTCAATTTCTTTTCCATCATCTTTAAAGCAGCAATAGGAAATGTTTAAAAATTGCTGGGCTCTTGTAAGGGCAACATAAAAAAGCCTTCGAAGTTCTTCCGATTCGGTGGTTCCATCACCGGTAGTTGATGAAGAAAAAATGGTGTCCGGAAATTTAAATCCGCCCGAAGGTTTTCTTTTCTTTTCCCAAAATAATGCATTGGCACCTGCAAAGTAAACATGTTCATATTCCAGGCCTTTGGAACCATGTGCTGTTAAAAGATTTACCCCTTTATCTGTACCGGTAACCTGTACCAGCGGCAGGGGAAGTTTTTCTTTTTCCATCAGTTCAATGATGTCAACCAGTTGCTGCAAACTGAGATAAGGATTGCGACGGGTTTCATCTTTTACAAAATCAAAAAGCACCGTTAGCACTTGTATCTGCCAGTGTTTATCAGAGCTTTGCATAATGTTTGATAACACACCGGCTTCCCTGATAATATTTTCAAATAAATTCTGCAGGGTAACATTCGAAACATCAGTCATTAATTTTTCAATAACAACACTTGACTTTTTCATTCCTTCGGGAATGCCAGGTGTAAAAAGATCCGGTGCAGGAGCATTCGCTTTTTCAAATAATAATTGCCGCAGGCTGATCTTGTTTTCGCGATAGCCCCTGTTAGCCACTTCTATACTTAGTTTAGCGATTTCAATAGGTGGAATGCCGAACCAGTTATAATGCAGTATCTCGAACAATAATTCATCCCCGCTGGATGGAAGATAATGTTCTGCTGCCAGGTATTTTAAAACGTTAATGATCTTTTGCGCCAGCGGTATCTCCAGTACATTTAAATGTCGTTTACTGTATACCGGTATATTGCGTAATCCAAAATATTTGGTCAGCTCTTCACCGTATTTATTTTCTTTATAGATAACGGCAATGCGCCCGGGCGAAGTCCCGGTAGCAATTAATTTTTCAACCTGCCGCGTAATGTCGATCATTTCACTGCGCTGCGTTTCATAAACATTTACCTGCGGCTGGTGTAACAAATGTTTAATATCCGGGTGGCTTGAAATAAGTTCTTTACTCAGCCCTGTAATTTTATTGATCAGCCTTTCCTGGTTGCGATCTATCAGAAATTTTGATACATCGAGAATCGGTTGAATGGACCGGTAATTATGCGTGAGCACTATTTTCAGCAGATCTTCTTTATAGCTTTCTGCAAATTGCATCATGTTCTCCACGTTGGCTCCCTGGAAACGATAAATACTCTGATCATCATCACCCACAACAAAAACATTGGGTTGTTGTCCCCAATAATTGATCAGCAGTTTGACGAGCATATTTTGAGTTCCGCTGGTATCCTGGTATTCATCAACCAAAATATATTGATACTGTTCCTGGTAATTGGCCAGCAGGTTAGGGTTTTCTTCAAAAGCCCTGATCACCCAATTGATCATGTCATCAAAATCATAACGGTTACGGACACGCATCATTTGTTGAAAACGATCATATTCATGAACGGCAGCCCGTAATTTTTCCATTCTTTCCCGCTGCTCTTCAACCTTGTCTGCTTTTAAATCACCTGCTTTATATTGGCGATATGCTTTTTTATAAATGAATTCTTCGCGGTTAGGTAAGTCATTGATAAATTCATCAATCACTGTATTAATGAAAGCCGGCGTCCAGCCTTCTTTTTTCATGGTACTGAAAAGTGATTGCAGGTTTTTGATCTCGTAATAAACATCACCCCGGTATCTTTTTAGCGGATGATTTTTTGGAAATGTATCTATCAGTTCTTTAAAAAGTTCAATTCTTTCCAGGTCACTGACAGGTTCGAGTGAATTTTTTTCAAACAAAGAAAGATTGTCCTGGATCACTTCATTACAAAAGCCATGAAAAGTGTAAATGCCAACTTTGTATGAATCTGGACCTATGAATTCGAGCAATCGTTTCCGCATGGCAATGGTGCCGGCATCGGTATAAGTAAGACAAAGTATATTGGAAGGATCAGTGTCAGTATCCAACAGAATGCGCCCGATACGTGCTGCAAGAATTTGGGTTTTACCAGTGCCGGGTCCGGCAATGACCATTACCGGTCCTTCGATTTTATCAACAGCCTTGCGCTGGTTTTCATTCAGTCGGTTATATTCCTGTTCAAATTTGGAATTCAGCTTGTCTTTTTGCAGCATAGAATTTATTATCGATCATTATTAATAGTGAAATTGAACCTTTTTGCAGGGTTCAGATAAAGATACATGTTTGCTATTATTTTTAGTAAAGGAAACCCTTTTTGGGCGTATTTTGTGCAGAAAAATAGCTCTTCCTGATGTATGAACAATTATTCATGTTCCCTTCCTTTTTCCGGGTTTGATAGCCAGGCATTTTCCAGGGCTTCAAACTCTTTCAAATCTTCGGCAGTAAAATTTTTGTTGGATAAATTAGACAGGTCGGGTTGACCTGCATTTACCCAGGCAGTATACCAAAAAGAGGCAATGGCAAAAATGGATTGACGCATTCTTCGCTCGATCATTCCATTTAACTCCGCATCATAAGCTTTGGTAAAAGCGGATGAATATTGTCTGATGATCTTTCCATTTCTTTCTTCAAATGCATATTTCCGATCGGCACCAAAACGGGCAGTCAGGTTTTTTTCAATAGATAAAACCGAATCAGCGGCCAGCGAACTTTCCATTACCCTGTCCCAGATAAAATCCAGCGGGTTATTAATATAGATTGCTTTGCCAATAAAAAAGTCCCATTCTTTATCAGCCAGTAATTCCGGTGCACGGCTTTCCCAAAAACCATGAATTCCTTTTTGCCCGGTCAATTGTCCGTTATAATTACTATGAGCATGTAAGGGCACATGTGCATCGGCGATATAATGACCTATTTCGGTTGACAGTTTTAAAATGCGTGCCTGGTTTTTTTCCCTGAAAGCTTGTGTCAGCCTGGATTGCATCACCATGATCCACCATGGACCTATGCCATGCGCCATCAAAGTATCTTCTGTATATTTTGCAACTGCATCATTCCACTTACGCGGTAATGAATTAAAAGGATAGGAGCCATATCTATCCAGATCAATATAATGGCGGGGTCCTTCTTCAGCTATGGCATATCTTCTTTTATCAGGATCAATGGCATGTTCACTGATGAATACCGCATTTGGTTTGTACAAATGCATCATTTGCGGAGGCAACAGGAAAATGGCATACTGGTTTATTTTACGATGAGCAAAAAATCCCCAGCAAAATGTTTCAAGAAAGATAAAAGAAGTAAAAAATATTAATACGCACTTTTTCATTCCTTAATAATTTATGGTTTATGCAGTTCGCGATCAATCTCCTTGATTACCTCTTCATCTTTATTATCTTCTAATTCAACCACACCACCTGTAACAGCAAATTTCATGGCAATGCCAGATGAAATATGTTCAATCTTTTTCACTTTGGAACGGTGCAGGATATAAAGTTGACCCGCAAAATTGTAAGACTGCGGAACATACACGGAAACATGGTCGGCGCCCAGATTGAATTTTTCCAATTCTTCTCCTGTTAAAAATCCAATGATCCACACATCTGCCGAAAAAACATTTACCAGTACAGCTTTATCAAATTTCTTTTTATCGCCGGCAAAGGCTTCAAAAAAATCTTTTACAGAACTGTAGATGAATTTAATGGCGGGCATGCGGTCAAGTACCTTTTCAAAAAAAGCGATAACGCCGCTCACCAGGTAAGTGGAACTTATCCATCCAACTAAAATTAAAAAACTTACGATCATTACAAATCCAAGACCGGGAATATTTAAATAGGGTCTTAAAATACCATCAATCAGGTCGAATAACCAATAAATGACATAGGCTGTAATGGCAAGTGGAGCTACAACCAGCATACCCTGTACCAGGTATCTCAAAATCTTTCGGGATGTAAAACGGGTTAATGCTTGTGTACGGGATTCCATGGTTATTTTTTAGGCTAAGATAGTTTTTTAGGGGGAAGCTGCGACTTGAAGATAATTTGATGAACGGTAAAATAAAATGTATGGAAACTTTGGTTACAATAAAAGTTTCCATAGTTTTGCATCCCTAATATGGAATCAAAAGAAAGAATATTATCAAAAGCGGAAGAGTTGTTCATGCAATTCGGCATACGCTCGGTATCTATGGATGATATTGCGCAGCACCTGGGCATATCCAAAAAAACGATATACCATTCATTTGCCGATAAGAATGAGCTGGTTGATGCGGTCATTGAAAAGGATCTTAACATTCGTCAGCACGATTGTAAGCATTGTAGTGAAAAAGCGTTGAATGCGGTACATGAAATTTTTAGTATGATGGAAAATCTGATGGAGCAGTTTCAACATATGAACCCGGTGGTAGTTTATGACCTGGAAAAATTCCATTTTAAGTCATTCAAAAAATTCATGGCTTTTAAGAACCAGTTTTTAATGGATATGATCCGGCATAACCTGGAATGGGGAATTAAAGAAGGATTGTACAGGGAGGATATTAATGTAGATGTGATTTCCAGGTTCAGACTGGAAAGTATGATGCTTCCATTTGATATAAATATCTATCCACCGGCAAAATTTAATCTCGCATCCATCATCCAGGAGATCATTCAGCATTTTGTATATGGAATCGTTACTATAAAAGGTTATAAAATGGCGCAGAAATACAGTCTTCAAATGAAAAATAGCATTCAAAAAAATTAATCGATGAAGCTTACATTAAAAATCAGCAATATTTTACTCTTTGCATTTTCCAGTTTCCCGTTTGCATCCACTGCGCAGGATTCGATTATAATTAACAGGCATGCTTTTACAGCAGAAGAGGCCGTTTTTTATGCCAGCAAGAATAATGTTCAAGTGAAAAATGCTTTGTTGGATATCCAGATACAGGAGCAGACCAATCGTGAAATAACCAGCGCGGCCTATCCTTCATTAAACGGAAATATCAGCACTATCTATAATCCAAATGTAGCTGTACAGCGCTTTCCAAATTTTATAGGCCAGGGAACTTATATGGTATTGGCGCAGGAAGATGTGCGCAGGGGAAATGGTACTGCCATTAGTATTCCCAATGATTTTGGTTTTATCGAAGCTCAATTTGGTACCAAATGGATGGCAAATACCGGCCTGGACCTGAACCAGATATTATTTGACGGGCAGGTATTTGTAGGCTTGCAGGCCAGGAAAACGTCCATTGATTTTCAAAAAATGAATGCGGAAGTAACCGAAGAAATCGTAAAGGCCAATATATATAAAGTGTATTATCAGCTAACAGCCAGTAGAACACAGATTGAATTGCTGGATGCCAACCTGGAAAGGTTAAATAAATTATTATCTGATACACGCATCATTTATGAAAACGGTTTTGCAGAGCGGTTAGACATAGATAAGCTTTCCGTGCAAATATCAAACCTGCAAACAGAAAAAGTGAAAGCGCTGAACAGCATTTCTAACGGTTACCTGGGTTTGAAATTGCTGATGGGAATGCCAACATCCGATACGTTGATTTTAACCGATACACTTACCGATGAAACAATAAAAGAAGGCATGCTTGAAAACCAGGTTAATGCTTACGAAAGCAGAAAGGAATTTCAGTTGGCGGAACTGGGAATTAAGTTGAATGAATTTAATATTCGCCGATACAAACTGAGTAAGCTGCCAACAGTTAGCCTGGGCGCCAGTTATTATAAAAATGCTCAACGGAATAAATTTGATTTCCTGGACGGTCCTTATTTTACCGTTTCGTCTGTTGCATTGCGGATTAATGTTCCCATTTTTAATGGTTTCAGTACCCGGGCTAAAGTGAAAAGAGCAGAGTTAGAATTGGAGCAATCAATTAACCAGTTGGAAGGTCTTAAAATCTCTATTGATAACGAGGTGGAAACTGCTGTTACAAATTTCCGGTCAGCCATTGCTACAATGGATTTTCAAAAAGAGAACATGGAACTGGCCGAAAGAGTATATGAACAGACAAGGATTAAGTACGAGGCGGGCCTTGGCTCCAATACAGAAATTAATGCTGCACAGATAGACCTGAAAACCGCCCAAACCAATTTTATAAGTGCATTGTATGATGCCATCATTGCCAGGGTGGATTTCCTTAAAGCTACCGGCAATCTTTAATACGCATGAACATTAAAATCATAAAAATGAAACACAAATTAAATGTCGCTTTTACTTTATTAGCCTTTGTAATTATGATGGGTTGCGGAAGCAGTAAAAAGGAAAGGGAAGGTGAGCTGAATGATAAAAAAGCAAAGCTTGAGAAATTAAAAAATGAGCAACAGAAACTGACAGCTGACATCGATGTTTTGGAAAAAGAGATCATTGCATTAGATACAGCAGCTGCAGGAAAAGAGAAAGCTAAACTGGTATCCATAACCGAATTACAGCCTGCAAATTTCAATCACTTTATTGATCTGCAGGGAAAAGTAGAATCGGATAACATTGCCTATGTAACACCGCGTGGTGGTCCAGGCCAGGTTAAAGCAGTATATGTAAAACAAGGTGATGCAGTTAGAAAAGGACAGTTGCTTTTAAAGCTGGATGACGTGGTAGCACAAAAACAAATTGATCAATTACAAACACAATTAAATTTTGCAAAAGATATTTACCAGCGGCAGAAAAGTCTTTGGGATCAGAATATTGGTACAGAAGTGCAGTTACTAACGGCAAAGAACAACGTTGAGTCAGTCGAAAAGCAATTATCACTTGCCCGTCAGCAACTTTCTTTCTCTAATGTATATGCTGAAATGAGCGGCGTAGCCGATGAAGTGAATGTACGTGTGGGTGAAATATTTGGAACCGGCCCACAATTAAGAATTGTCAATACAAACACATTAAAAGTAGTTACGGAAGTGCCGGAAGCTTATCTTGGTAAAGTTTCTAAAGGTACAAACCTGTTGATCACTTTACCGGAAGCAAGTATGAAAGAATATCCTGCAAAAGTGACCGTAGTTGGCAGAACCATCAACCCAGGGACCCGTACTTTTTATATTGAAGCATCAATCCCTTCCGGAACCAGTTTAAGACCCAACCAGATAGCCATTGTTAAAGTGCAGGATTATTCAGCCAGCAATACGATAGCCATTCCATTAAAGACCTTACAAAACGATGAAAAAGGAAAGTATGTATTGGTTGCTGTCCAGGAAGGCGCCAACCTGGTAGCTCATAAAAGGCAGGTTATAGTTGGAGAATTATCTGGCAGTATGCTGGAAGTTAAAAGTGGTTTGATGCCTGGTGATAAGTTGATCACAGAAGGTTTCCAGGGTTTATTTGAAGGTCAGTTAATTACCACGGAAACCGTATGAAAGAAAATTTCTTGAATTCATAATTATGAATGAAAAAATGAATTTATCATAATCACACTGTATGAGTCTTTTAGAAAGTATTAAAGGAAAGTTTAAGCATTTTGGCCCCACTACCTGGAGTATCAGGAATAAAACTTCCATTTACCTGTTAATTTTATTTGTTTCCATGGCTGGTGTATTTCAATTCATCACGCTGCCTAAAGAACAATTTCCTGATATTGTTATCCCTACCATTTATATACAGACCATTTATGTTGGTAACAGTCCAAAGGATATTGAAAACCTGGTTACCCAACCTATAGAAAAGCAGATAAAGGGAATCACAGGTGCTAAGATCAATAAAGTTAACAGCAGTTCTGTCCAGGATTTTTCGGCAATTACGGTGGAATTTGATACCGACGTACAGACTGATATCGCTTTACAGAAAGTGAAAGATGCGGTTGATAAAGCTAAGCAGGATCTGCCTACTGATCTTACGGAAGAACCTATGGTACAAGAAGTAAGTTTTTCTGATCAGCCGATCATGTATGTAAATGTCAGCGGAAATTATTCCCTGGTGCAATTAAAACAATATGCCGATGAATTGCAGGACAGGTTAGAAGAACTTTCTCAAATTAACCGGGTAGATCTGGTTGGTGCGCCTGAACGTGAATTCCAGATCAATGTAAACAATTACCGAATGCAGGCTTCCGGGATTACATTTGATGATATTGCTAATGCCGTAGCCCGAGAAAATTTAGATATTTCAGGAGGCTTGTTAGATATTGGAGATACCAAAAGAAATATTCAGCTTAAAGGTCAGTTCAAATCAAAATATGATATAGAAAAGGTTATCGTTCGTAATTCGGGCGGTTCTCCAATCTATCTTAAAGATATAGCTGACATCAGGGATACTATTAAAGAAAGAGAAAGTTATGCCCGGTTGAATGGAAAGAATGTTATCACACTTAATATTATTAAAAGAGCCGGGGAGAACCTGATTGAAACATCAGATGATGTTAAAGTAATAGTAGATCGGCTGAAAGCTGATATTTTTCCCAAAGACCTGGATGTAGTAATCACGGGTGATATGAGTAAAACGACCCGTTCATCGTTTAATGAATTGATCAACACTATTGTTATTGGTTTTATACTGGTTCTTATAATCCTGATGTTTTTCATGGGAGTTACCAATGCATTCTTTGTAGCACTCTCCGTTCCGTTAAGTATGTTCGTTGCATTTATCTTTTTACCTGCTGCTGATCTTATTGTTGGTGGACATGTTACTTTAAACTTCATTGTCCTTTTTGCTTTACTTTTTGGATTAGGAATTATAGTAGATGATGCCATTGTTGTAATCGAAAATACACACCGGATATTCGTTGAAAATAAGGGACTTATTAATGCTGAAAAGTCGGCTATGATGGCTGCCGGTGAAGTTTTTATTCCGGTATTAGCCGGCACATTAACCACTTTAGCTCCTTTTGTGCCTTTGCTTTTTTGGCCGGGAATTATCGGGAAATTTATGATCTACCTGCCAACCATGCTGATTTTTACACTTACAGCATCATTGATTGTAGCATTTTTGATGAACCCGGTTTTCGCTGTTGATTTTATGAATCACCCACCAGAGGAAAAAGAATCTAAAAGCGCTATATTTAAAAAACCGGTATTATGGATAGCCATAGGCGCCGGTATTTTATTTGATGTATTTGGGCTCACTTTTTTTGGAAACCTGATATTATTTATCGTTCTTCTGATCATACTGAACAAGTATGTACTCGAAGGTTGGATTCACGGTTTCCAAAACAGGTTTCTACCATGGGTCATGCAACACTATGAAGATTTATTAAGATGGTCTTTAACACGCTGGCGCCCGGTTTATCTTTTATTTGCAACATTCCTCCTGTTAGTATTTTCTGTTATAGTATTTGTAGCCCGAAAAGTTCCGGTTGTATTTTTTCCCGGAGGTGATCCTAACCAGGTTTTTGTTTACCTGAAATTTCCCGTAGGAACTTCAGTTGACTATACGGATTCCATTACGAAGAAAATCGAAAATCAGGTTTATGGAGTTTTGGATATGGAGAATGGAAAAAATAACCCGGTTGTAGAAAGTGTGATCACGAATGTGGCAGTGGGAGCTGGTGATCCTATGAGTGGGGACCGGAGCACTAAACCAGAATTGGGGCGCATCCAGGTTTCCTTTGTTGAATTTGAAAAGAGGCATGGTGTATCTACAGCGCCTTATTTGGATTCCATCAGGGCTGTAGTTAGAGGTATTCCAGGGGCAGAAATTACCGTAAATAAGGAACAGAACGGCCCACCCACAGAACCGCCAATCAATATTGAAGTGGCTAGTGAAAAATTTGATGATCTTACTAAAACCGCGGTAGATTTAAAAAATTACCTGGACTCATTACAAGTTCCCGGCGTAGAGGAATTGAAAATGGATATTGACCTCTCCAATCCTGAGATAACGTTAATAGTTAACCGGGAAAGAGCATTGATTGAAGGTGTATCCAGTGCGCAGATTGGTCAACAATTAAGGACAGGTTTGTTTGGCCGGGAAATTTCAAAAATAAAGGACGGGGAAGATGAATACAAAATACAGTTAAGGAATGAAGAAATTCAGCGCAACAGCCTGGCAGACCTGTTGAACATGCCAATAAGTTTCCGGGATATGGCAACAGGTGTTGTAAAAAGCGTTCCCATTAGCTCGCTAGTTGAAATAGATTATACCAGTACGTTAGGAAGTGTTAAGCGTAAAAACCAGAAACGGGTAATTACACTTACTTCAAATGTTTTGTCAACCCATACACCCACAGCAGTAAATGAAGACCTGGAAAAACGCATCAATGATTTTAAGAAAGCACCACCATCGGTTACTATTTCCCAAACAGGAGAAGGCGAACAGCAAGCAGAGACCGGAGCATTTTTATTCCAGGCACTTATCATTGCTTTAATGTTGATCCTGTTTATCCTGGTATTGCAATTTAATTCAGTAAGTAAATCTGTAATTATATTAACGGAAATATTATTCAGCGTAATTGGAGTTTTATTAGGTTTTGCGCTAACTGGTATGGAAGTTTCAGTTGTTATGACCGGGATTGGAATCGTAGGTCTTGCAGGTATTGTTGTAAAGAACGGTATTCTGGTTATTGAATTTGCCGATGAATTGAGATCACGGGGAATGAAAACCAGGGAAGCCGTAATTAAGGCAGGTAAAACGCGTATTATTCCTGTTTTATTAACCGCTATTGCTGCAATACTGGCGTTGCTTCCTTTAGCTGTAGGGTTTAATATCAATTTCATAACCATGTTCAGTGAACTGAATCCTAAAATATTTTTTGGGGGTGATAATGCTGTTTTTTGGAAGCCGCTTTCCTGGACAATTATTTTTGGTTTAACATTCGCGTTCTTTATGACACTTGTAATGGTCCCTGCTATGTACCTGATAGCTGAAAGGCTTCGCCGGCCCATGCGCAGAATGTATGGTGGCAAATGGATATCATTCTTAGGAATTCCACCGCTAACAATTTTGTTAATACCCATGATGGTTGCTACTTCGGTCAGGCATGGACGTGATAAAAGACGCCGTCGTAAGATGTTGAGGAAGGATAGGGATAAAGTGAATGAATCGTTTATCGGCAGTTGGTTCTAACCATTAATTAAAAAAAATCCCTTTCTAATGCAGGAAGGGATTTTTTTATGTTCAGATAAAGGGTTATTAAAACTGGAAATATATAAATGAATCGCTGCTTTTCTGACTTAAAATAAGAGAAATCAACATACATGCCCACACAATTCCGACCACCCACCATTTTGTTTTTTGTACCACCTGCCACACGCTTGTGTTGCGCATAACCCAGTGAGTGCCTACTAATAAAACGGTAACTACACTCACCTTAATCATGTTAATGGTTGATAAAATGGGAGCGCCATCAGTGATGCCAAACATGGATCCTAATAAACGCCAGGCGGTTGAAAAATTATCGGCCCTGAAAAAAACCCAGGTAATATTTATTAAAAAGAAAGTGAGCAGGGCTGCAAAAAACAGTTTTACTTTTTTACGGTTCAGAAACGCGGGGACGAATGATGCTGTGATAACCGACACTGGTTCGGGCATGGAAGCATGAATGATCAAGGTATCCTTTTCCTGTTTAGGTCTGAATAATCTTTCAACACATAAATAAATTCCATGCAATCCGCCCCAAACAACAAAGGTCCACGAAGCGCCATGCCACAAACCACCAATCAGCATAGTGAGCATCAGGTTTATGTATGTGCTAAATGTCCCTTTGCGATTGCCACCCAGCCCGATGTATAAATAATCCCGCAGCCAGGTGGATAAGGTTATATGCCATCTTCTCCAAAAATCTGAAAACCCAATAGCCGCATAGGGATACCTGAAGTTATCGGGCAATGTAAATCCAAGGCAGGCGGCAATACCAATGGCGCAGGTGGAATAGCCGGCGAAATCAAAAAATATTTGACCGGAAAAAGCCAGTACACCTAACCAGGCATCCACTGGCGCCAAAACTTGCGGCGACCCGAAAACCGTATCCGCAGAAGCCGCCAGCATCGTGTCGGCCATAACCACTTTCATAAATAAACCCAGTGATAAAAGAAATAATCCTTTTATTAGTTGTTGGGTACCGGCGGTATGTGGTGTATGAAACTGGGGCAGCAACTGTGATGGACGAACAATGGGACCCGCCACCAATTGCGGAAAAAAGGTAACGAACAATGCAAAATTTAAAAATGATTTTTCGGGTTCTATTCTTCTTCTATACATATCCAGTGTATAGCAAAGGGTTTGAAAAGTGTAAAAAGAAATTCCGACCGGTAAAATAATATCGGGTGCCGCAGGTTGATAGTCTACCCCTATGGCCGACATCAGCAAAACAAAATTTTCCAGCAAAAAGCTGCCATATTTAAAAAATCCCAGCATCCCCAGGTTGGCAACAAGAGAAATGATTAATAACATTTTCCTGCGCAACTTGTTTTCTTCATGGTAAAGTTTTTTGCCTACTACAAAATCAACAACGGTTGATAGCCATAACAGGATAATGAACGGGGGGTTCCAGACTGCATAAAAAATGTAACTGGCAAGCAGCAGGTTTATCTTTTTAATTTTCCAGGGTAGCCTGGTTGCGTTGTGCAGTATCAAAACAATGACCAGGAATACAATGAACGTATATGAGTTGAATAGCATGGCAGTAGTTTTATAAATTAATTTTTGGCGAATGACCAGTTCTTTTCCGTCCGCAAGGTTTTAATTAGGTGCTGTGTATAAGTAACTGCATCTTTCGGTGCCAGGTGCGACCATTCAGGACAAATGAAACCTGAGGTTTCCGGATAATCTTCGTAATGTATACCAGGCGAGTTAGTATATTTTAGCAGTTGATCCCAATATTGATCACGGGGATAACCTGCCCTGGTACCCACTTCCATTGGCCCGCTGGCGGGTGTTCGCACAAACAAAACCTGGCCACCTCTTGATTTTATTTTATCAACTGCTGATTTTACCCGGTTTAAATATTGGGTTAATGTATCGCCTTTAATGGGAGGTGCTGCAAAAATACTACCTAATAGCATCCAATTATCTGTTTGTTTTTTTATTTGTTTAGGGTCGTTTAAAAAATCATCTGCCATATATGTCTGGCGATTATAGTTAGTTACTTCAAATCCCTTAGGGAAAACCGGGAAACTAAAAACACCCTGCCGGTTTGGTACTTCAAGGTCTGATAACAATGCATTTACAGCATACTTATTCTCTTCCAGGAAAACAAATTTTGATTCAAGTGCATAATTCAAACGGGAACTGAACTTTTGCGATGGAGTTTGTTTTTTATAATAATTAATCCCCTTAACAGCAGAGGCGGATGCTGGTGGTGCAACAGAGAAAAAGAGGGGTTCTGTAACATCAATAATAAGTTTTCCCTTAAATTTTACATCATTAGCCAGGTCTTCAAGCAGAGGAACGGGATTGGTTCCAACGATGGCTAGTTGGATCGCTTCTTCACCCGTTAAAGATTGCCAGGCAGGAATATCGAGATCAAATTTGATCCTTGAGGAACCGATAAAAACCGTTGACTCCTTTTGGGATTTGTACACTTGCGCCCTGCTGTTGGCCCACAGCGCTTCATCGTCATTAAATGCTACAGGCATTCCTTTGCTTCGCCAATACCATTCCCATCCCGCTATAAAAAACACGACCAGCAATAGGGCCATTAACCCTGCTTTAAAAAAATGGTTGGATTGCATAAATGTTGGTTTAGGAAAGTAATTTGTTTAAAATTTCTTATGTCTGGTTAATCTTGCCGCGGATTTGATTGGCGTTTAAAGAGGTTGTAGCGGATGCTGTTACTAAATTAATTTATTATAGGAAAAAAAATACTTTTTAGCAAAAATTTTAAAAATTATTTTTCCAGGAGGCTTCCATTGACCAGTATTTTAAATTTGCCGGCGTGCCAGAAAGGAAACCTCAAAAAAAGACCCACCACGAATGGCAGGCCTCTTAAATATAATTAATACAAATAAAATTTTTCTAAAATCCTTTGGCTTGCTTCAGATTACCATCTGCATCCAATTCTATAATTTCATAACCCATTTTTTCCAGCGTAGGCAAAATCTTTTCTTTGTCTCCCACCAATAAAATATTCATATTATTAGTGTTTACCCACTTTTGCGCAATGGCATCAACTTCGATTTTAGTTAATCCACTAAGGATCTTGTTTTGTTGCTCCACAAAATCATCTGGTAAATCGTATTCCAGGATATTTGAAATAAAACCTGCTTTTTGAAAACCGGTTTCATAGCGTAATGCATCACGCTGACCAATAGCGCTTTTCATGAAAGTTAATTCCTCTTCGGAAATACCTTTTTGGCTAAAATTGGTTAATTCATTTATTACCTGGACTAAAGCACTATCAGTTGCATCAGCCCTGATGCCAGATGAAAAAACAAATTCACCGGTGTGTTTATCGCCACTGAAACCACTGTTTGCGCCATAGGTCCAACCCTTATCTTCTCTTAAATTAATATTTAAGCGGCTGTTGAATGCGCCTCCTAAATTGTAATTCATCAATCCCGCTTTGTAATAATCACCAGTAGCATCGTATTTTAAACCAGTTAAATAACCAACCCTAAATTCGGTTTGTGCTGCTTTGGGGACATCCACTAAATAAATTTTCGTTTTATCCACTTCCGTGTTAACGGTAACCTGCGGCAGTGTAATTGGTTTATTCGGCAACTTTTGTAAAAACGCCAGTTTGGGCATGATCTCCGCTTCGGTTACATCACCTACAACAACCACTTTTGCACCCTGTGAGGTAATGTTGTTATCATAATAAGATTGAATATCCTGCAGCGTAAATGCTTTAACCGTTGCTTCCGTTCCATTCCGGCTAATGCCCAAAATATGATCGTGGCCATAATTCACTTTGTCGAAAACCGCGTTAGCAACAAATGCGGGTTGCGATTTTCGTTGCTTGAAACTTTCAACCACTTGGTTTTGTATCCGGTTAAAATCATCTTCTTTAAACAGCGGTTGCAGCATTCTTTCTTCCAAAAGTGCCAGGGTAGCATCAATATTTTTAGTGAGCGATTGAACACTAAAAGTTATATCATCCAAACCACTTCTGACACTGATTGAACTTCCTAACTTTTGCAGTTCTTTACTGAAATCTTCGGCTGAACGTTTGCGGGTATCTTCATTCATCATATTGGCAAAAAAAGAAGATAGCCCTGCTTTTGAAAGATCGTTAGCCTGCATCAGGTGCCCGCCGGGAATGGAAATAGAAAGTGTAACCGTCGGTAACTCGGTATTTTCTGCACCAATAATTTTAATGCCATTGGACATTTCTCTTTTCCAGAAATCAGGAATTTTTACAACAGGGTTTGGTCCATTACCTGGAATCGCGCTGCGATCAAAATTATCTTTTGCTTTATTATATTTTAACCCAGCATAACCAAAATCAACCTGTTGATAACCCGATTCATCAATGTTGTAATTATTTGGTCCTACAGCCAGGTCTTCCTGTCCTTTAGTTAATACACTCAATACAACCGGGTGTTTGAATTTGATGTATTTGTTATATACACGCATCACATCTTGTTTCGTTACTGAACGATACATGTTTAATAATTTACCGATCATATTCGGATTGCCTGTAAAGGTTTCAAATGATGCCAGCTGAGATACTTTACCGGATACACTTTGCAGGCGATTGATGTACTGTGCTTCAATACCTCCTTTGAATTTCTCAATGTCTTCATCCAACACGCCACGTGTTTCAAAACTGTCCAATGCATGATTTAGCATTGCATACATAGACGCCAGCGATTTGCCCGGAAAAGGGATAATTGTGAATGATATTTCTCCGGAAAGTTCAGAATTGATGCTGTTTACAGAAGCTTGCAATGCCAGTTGCTTCTTTACCAATTGTTGATAAAGGATAGAGTTATTTCCCTGTCCCAGTATTTGTGCAAGGCAATCGAGTGCGGCCATATCCGGATGATAGCTTTCTACACCGGGATAAGTTTTCAGCATCAATGGCATACGAGCATAATTATCAACATAAGATACAAAACGATGGCTGTCCAGTTGCGGAACTATTTCCTGCATGTCTTCCACTTTTGGTCCGCGTGGAATACTACCGAAATATTTTTCAACCATTTTGAGAACTTCCTTCGGTTTTACATCGCCACCCACAGTCAACGTAGCATTGTTGGGACCATACCAACGAAGGAAGAAGTTTTTCAGATCATCCACATTGCTGCGGTCTAAATCCACCAGGTAACCAATGGTAGACCACGAGTAAGGATGGCCATAAGGGTATAAATTTTTTCCCAAAGTTTCATAGAGTAATCCGTAAGGGCGGTTATCATAGTTTTGTCCGCGTTCATTTTTCACTGTTGATCTTTGAACTTCAAATTTTTGCTGTGTTACTGCATCCAGTAAAAACCCCATACGGTCAGCTTCAAGCCATAACATTTTTTCAAGTTGATTACTTGGCACCGTTTCAAAATAATTTGTCCGATCCCGATTAGTGGTTCCGTTCATCGTGCCTCCACTTTCAGTAATCATTTTTATGTGTTGTTCATCGGCAACATTATCACTACCCTGGAACATCATGTGTTCAAAAAAATGGGCGAAGCCTGATTTGCCAATTTCTTCTCTTGCGGAGCCTACATGGTAAGTAACATCCACATGCACAACAGGATCACTATGATCCTCGTGTACAATCACCGTAAGGCCATTGGGTAATTCATACTTTTCATAAGGAATAACCAATTCATCACCTTTTTTCGTAACTTTTTCTACCAGCCGGGACTGTGCATTTACAATAACACCAAAGCACAGTGTAAACCCTGCCAGCATAAGTAATTTTCTTTTCATATGTTTAATCATTGTTTTTTTAGAGGTGTAAATGTAACAAAATATAGCCTGACACCCTGACCGTATATCATTTAAGCGACTGGTATGATTGCATTTCTAAATTATCTTTAAATAAAAAAAATGGAAATATCACAAAGGACGAATCACGAAATTGATTTTCAAATTCATGGTGAAGAAATGCAATGTGTGGAAATTGAACTGGATCCTGAAGAAAGTGCCATAGCTGAAGCAGGTAGTTTTATGATGATGGAAGATGGCGTGCAGATGCAAACTATTTTTGGTGATGGATCAGGCAAGGAGCAGGGTATTCTTGGAAAATTATGGTCAGCGGGGAAAAGAGTATTGACCGGGGAAAGTCTTTTTATGACTGCATACACAAATATGAGTCATGTAAAAAGAAAAGTAACATTTGCATCTCCGTATCCTGGTAAAATCATTTCGATGGATTTGTTACAATTAGGTGGTAAAATGATTTGTCAGAAGGATGCTTTTTTATGTGCGGCAAAAGGGGTGAATATAGGCATTGAATTCCAGCGAAAACTGGGCACAGGACTTTTTGGTGGTGAAGGTTTTATCATGCAAAAACTGGAAGGCGATGGGTTAGCGTTTGTTCATGCAGGTGGGTATGTAATGGAAAAAACATTGATACCGGGCGAGGTATTAAAAATAGATACTGGTTGTATCGTAGCTTTTACACCCTCCTGCGATTACGATATTCAATTTATAGGAGGCATTAAGAATTCCATTTTTGGTGGTGAAGGTTTATTTTTTGCTACGCTCCGCGGGCCGGGCAGGGTATGGCTGCAATCTTTGCCAATAAGCCGGCTGGCAGCCCGGATTCTAACTTATGCTACAACCAAACGTAAAGAAGAAGGAAGTATTCTGGGTGGGTTAGGTAATATGTTGGATGGCGATGGACGATAAAATATTCTTTTCAAATTTGTTTTTACTAAATGCATAAGCATGAAGGATTATTAGTTCTTAATTTTACCACTTAAATATTATAATGAGAACTCAGGAAGTATTAAAAGACGTTGTAATAAAATTTGCCGGCGATAGTGGAGATGGAATGCAGTTAACTGGCAGCCAGTTTACCAATAATACCGCATTGCTTGGGATTGACCTGGCAACTTTTCCCGATTTTCCTGCTGAGATCCGTGCACCACAAGGTACGTTGCCGGGTGTAAGTGGCTACCAGTTAAGATTCAGTAGTGATCCCATTTTTACGCCGGGCGACAGTTGCGATCTGTTGGTTGCAATGAATGCAGCTGCTTTAAAATCCAATTTAAAAAGTCTTAAGAAAGGTGGAAAGATCATTGCTAATACGGATGGTTTTGATAGTAAAAATCTTCGGTTGGCTAATTACCCGGATGGAGTAAATCCACTGGAGGATAATAGCCTGGAAGGGTATGAACTGATACCGATGGATATTACCCGTATGACCCGCGAGGCTTTAAAAGACTTTACATTGGGAATTAAAGAAAAAGACCGGGCAAAAAATATGTTCGTGCTTGGTTTTTTATATTGGATGTATAATCGGGATATGGAGAATACCATCAAGTTTTTGCATGAAAAATTTGGGAAAAAGGACGAAATATTAAACAGCAATCTCAGGGCTTTACAGGCCGGTTATAATTTTGGTGATACAACTGAAACATTTACTACGCAGTATAAAGTGGAGAAGGCAAAGATGCAGGCAGGTGATTACCGGTCAATAATGGGTAACCAGGCCTTGTCTTATGGATTGATCGCAGCATCCCAGGTAAGTGGATTACCTATTTTCCTTGGTTCCTATCCAATTACACCGGCATCTGATATTTTGCACGAGTTAAGCAGGCATAAAAATTTTGGAATACGCACCTTCCAGGCAGAGGATGAAATTGCCGGTATTTGTGCGGCTATTGGTGCCAGTTATGGAGGGCAATTAGGTGTTACTACTACCTCAGGTCCGGGTATGGCTTTAAAAGCAGAGGCAATGGGTTTGGCAGTGATGCTTGAAATTCCTTTACTCATCTGCAATATTCAACGGGGTGGTCCATCAACCGGGTTACCTACAAAAACTGAGCAAAGTGATTTGTTGCAGGCCTATTATGGCCGAAATGGAGAATGTCCTATGCCGGTAATTTCCGCATCTACTCCTTCAGATTGTTTTGCTGCAGTTTATGAGGCGGTACGGATTTCAGTTATGCATATGACTCCGGTAATATTTTTGAGTGATGGTTATATAGCTAATGGAGCCGAGCCATGGCGTTATCCAAAAAAAGAGGATCTTCAACCAATACATGTACAGTTCAAAACAGAGTTGGGACATGGCGAAGAAAAATTGCAACCTTATTTAAGGGATGAAAAATTAGTAAGACCCTGGGCCATTCCGGGAACTAAAGGTTTGGAACATCGTATTGGTGGCATTGAAAAAGAAAATATTACGGGGAACATCAGCTATGATCCAGCCAACCACCAGTTGATGGTTAAACTTCGCCAGGAAAAAGTGGACAAGATTGCCGATCACATTCCCTTGCAGGAAATTGATAACGGGCCCGAAGAAGGTAAAATTTTGGTGTTGGGTTGGGGATCTACTTTTGGTGCCATTAAATCCGCAGTTAAAGTACTGGTCAATGAAGGTCATGCAGTTTCGCATGTACATCTGCGTTATTTAAGACCATTTCCCAGAAACCTGGGTGATATTTTGAAGAAATTTGATAAGGTGTTAATTCCTGAAATTAATAATGGTCAATTAATAAAAATCATCAGGGATCAATATTTTGTGGATGCTGTGGGGTATAACAAGATCATGGGTATTCCAATTACCAGTACAGAGATGATAGAAGAGATTAAGGAGTTATTGCGTACACTGGAAAATTAATCAGGTAAATTATTTAAAGTGCCGCTGACTTTTTCAAGATCCGTGGTCATATGATATATAAAATTGTATTGGTTAATTACAGATTTTATTTTAATTAAAGGTTTAAGCGTTTCTGTATCTACCTGCCCATCTTTAAGTTCTTTTTTTCTTTTCTCCATCAGTTCATCCGATTGTTGATTCAGTATTTTTAAAGATCTGTTTGGGTCAGGCTCCCGGCCTTCATATTTTTTATTACTTAACAGGGCAATGGATTTTTTATAATTCACTAGTATATCATGTATAGGATTTTCCAAGATTTCCTTACTTAAAGGGTAACGATAATCCTGTAATTGTTGCGAAAGGGAAGCAATATGTGATATAAGAATATGATTCAGTACAATGAACTGGTGAATTTCCCGTAATCCGGACTGCTGGCTTTTGGGCTCAGTTAACATTCGGTTGAAGCTTCCTGTTAGGTTAGACAGGGCGACAAATGCATTTTTTCGTGCCTTGATCAGAGATCTGGCAATACTATCTTCAAAAGAATATTGAGAATCTGCAACCGTTTTAAAATATAGTAAATTTTGGTGAAGCATCTGTAGCATTAAATGTTTTAATTTCTGGTGTTCCCAGGAGGGTAACAGGAGAAAGCTAGCCACAAAAGCAATCGCAGATCCTATGGCAGTATCAATCAGGCGGTCCAATAAAATGGAGGTGAGTTCTGAACTGTATAAAAAGTTAAAGAAGATGAGTACATAAGGGGTCATAAACACTACACTCCAGAAATAATAAGTCCTTAATAAGCTGTTGCTTACTGTCATCAGCAATACTAAAATGATAAAAAGCAACATTGTGTTTTTTACAATGAGTAGAATCAAAACGCCTATGAATATGCCTACGATGGTGCCTTCCAGCCTGTCCTTATTACGTTGCTTGGTTAAACTATATGCAGGTTTAAGAATAATGATGATGGTCATCAGAATCCAATAGCTGTGGCCTATAGTAAATAATTCACCAATAAAAAAGCCAGTCAACACGGCTAGGCTTAACCGAAGTGAGTGACGGAATATATCAGATTTTAAACTTAGACTGTCTAAAAGAAGTTTGGGTGAATAATCCTGTTGTGATATGAATGTTTCATGATCAACATCTTGCTTCCTGAGTTTTATACCGGCATCAAAACTGGTATATTGATGCAACCGGTTAATGCGATCGGATATGTCCCTGATATTACTAATTATATTCCGCAAATAAATAAACCCTTCAATATTTTCGGGTTTCATAAATGAATGGCGTAAGTCATTGAGTTCAACTTTTACCCTATTTATTTGTAAGTCCACTTTCATATTGGGTTGCGAAACTTCACCCGTTTTCAATGCAATACCCACTGCTTCCAATTCATCCGACAATAATAATATTAACCGCTTATAACTGGAAAGGATATCTGTTTCATCAAAATATTGATGCAGCATTTTATAATCCTGGTAGCTGGTATTTATCCTTTCAAATAAAACATTAACATCCAGGTAAATGATCATCAGGATACGGCCGGTATGTGTCGATTCCCTGGATATACTGCGCGTTTGAAAAATCATATCTCCCACCAACTGATGGGTATCCTGAACTTTTACCTGTTCCTGGAACAATGCATTATAAACTTCATTATAATCCGCATTCTTATTATAAAAAGCTGCTCTGGATTGCAGGTAAATCGCCATATTTTGCACCAGTTCTCCTAACATTTGCTTGGTTGCTTTATATGGCCTGAAGGAATACAGTAACAGTGTAAGCAACATATACCAAATACCGCCAGCCAGCAGGTAGAGGCTATTCCACAAAATATCCCAGCCGTAATTCAGCTCAAAAGTATTCAATGTCATAGCTATGAGTCCGGCGATGCCGATAGCATTTACCCGGCTGCCATAAACACCAAGCATAGAAAAAAGGAAAGAAAAAATAACAAGTACTACTCCTAACATGACAGCCGAATGAGCTGCCATTCCGGTGGCTAATGCTGAAATAAAAATAAATGCATTGGCAACCAATAATCCATTTCGCTGGTGGCGTATTGAGCCCGGATTATCTGCAATGCCTGCACTAAGAGCCCCAATGGCCATAACGATGCCCACATCAAACCAACCCATGTAACTGAGAACAAAAGCAGGAATAAGAATGCCTGCCGTTTTTCGTAAGCCTTCCGTTACATTATAACTGCCTATAAAATTTTTGTATGATTTCTGGTAATCCATCCGCCAGATTGGAAGGTAAGATTATTGGCGTCTATTGCTGGCCCGAAAACATAAATGCGATTCCAAAAGATAGAATAGCTGTGATCAATCCAAACATAAAAATATTATAACTGATGCGCAAAAGCTTATACTTACGTGCCAGCACAATACCCAGGTAATAAATATCCTTAATCATATTTCCATACAGGTAGTCTTTATCATTCATCATCTCACGCATGGCCCAATCATAATCAAAAAGATCCATCCTGAAAAAATTGCCAAAGAAAAGCAGGTTGATTTTTTTATCCTTAACATCTTCCTGGGTAAAAGTGCCTCCCGTAATATTAGGTCGGGTGGCTAAAATGGAAAATATAACCGTACTAAGGCATACGACAACCAGTATGACAGTAGGAATAATAAATTCAGGATAGAACTGTAATTTTCCGAGTAGTAAAGAAACCATAATGGAAAGGACAATAGTATTTACTGATATCATAATATTAGCCTTGGAATCTGCCATTTGACTAAGGTTTACATGATTCTCAGACATGATGCGAAACATAGCTACAACTCCCCTTTCCTGTAATTTATCATTCTTGGGCGCTTCTGTTTTTACCTTTTTTTCTGCCTGTTTAATGCTGGCTGTTTCATCAGCAACCATATTTGTAACAACATTTCTTTGAGGCTGGGGGTCTTCTAATTTTTTTCGTTCTTTCTTATCAAGGTCCTCAGAAAGAGTTTTCAGGTGTTGCTGTTTAATGGGTTCTAAAACTTTTTGACCATAGGTGGTAAAGAAGCGGTGACGTCGCAAAAAATCTATATTATTCCTACGCCATTCTTTTTTCTTTATTTTATCTTCCTGCAGAGAATTTATTTCTTTTCGCAATAAATCATTCTTTTCTTCAAATGCCGGGCTACCCAAATGCTGCAGGTCTGAATCGCAGATGATCCTTTCAATATCATTAGTAGGTGTTTGGGGCATTTTAGTAGCCAGAATACAACCCTTAATTTTTTCAATAATTAAATCTTCTACTTTATGCTGGGAAAGAAAATCCTCGGCAATAGACTGACTTTTTTCTTCATGGCCAAGGGGTACACCAGATGAATAGCCTGTATCGTGGAACCAAACGGCAAGCATTAAGGCATAATGATCATCATCATTGAGATCGTATTCATTGGCAATGGTTTCAGCAGCTTTCACCACTTCATTGGTATGATCAATAGTATGGTATACAAAAGACTTGTTTACCTTTTTTTCGAAATATGTTGTTACAAAATTTTTTGCTTCTTGTAAAATCTGTTGCTGTTGGGAGGTCATTAAGGATTGTTTATACTGGTTCAATTTAAGCAATAAATGATTGTATCTTTAATACAATTAATAATATTATGCCAGGTGGTATATTTTTAATGTTTAGAAACACCTATGGTAAAAAATTTCATTGTCATTTTATTAGTATTAGGAGTAGCCTGCGGACAAAAAAACCGGAGAGCTTTTCTTCCCTATGTTCCAGGTTATAATGAATCAATGTCTGTAACCCGTATTTTACCTGGGAAACTGGACGAAATTTCCGGATTATTCTACCAGTCTGATGGTCGCATGGCCGCTATTAATGATGAAGAAGGAACCATTTTCTTTGTTGATTTTAAATCGGAAGCAGAAATTCAGGAGTCCATTGAATTTGGCAAAAAAGCGGACTATGAAGAAATAGTAAAAGTCGGAAATGATTACTGGGTGTTGGAAAGCAATGGAGATCTTTACCAGGTTTCCGGACCTGGTAAGGTTAATAAATATAAAACCAAGGAGATAAAGAAAACAGAGTTTGAGTCCATGTATCATGACCAGGCAAACAATCGGCTGATCCTGTTAAGCAAGGATCATAAGGAAGCTGACCGTGCTATTCTCGCTTATGCTTTTGACCTGGGGAGTTATCAGTATAATGGAAAGCCCATTTATGAAATATCAGTGAGGGATATCCATTATCATACGAAAAATTCATCCACCCAATGCAAACCATCGGGAGCAGCTATTCATCCAATATTAAATAAGCTTTTCATTGTGGCATCTGTAGGTAAAATGTTATTACAATGTACATTGGATGGTAAAGTAGAAAAAGCATACCGGATAAACCCGGTAAAATTTCAACAGCCTGAAGGCATAACTTTTGCACCCAATGGCGATATGTATATATCCAATGAAGCTGCCCAGGGGAAAGCAACCATTTTGATGTTCCCTTTTGAAAATCCATTATAGTACACAACCGCATTATTTTTTATAAAAAAACCCTTTATGGCATCTAGTTTAAGATGGTCTTTAACGTTCTGTCTTATTTTATCATTAGAGGCAAATGCCCAGAATGAAATTGATAGTATCAGGCAACGGATATTTTTAATTGGTGATGCAGGTGATCTCCATGCCGGCAAGCATCCTGTTATTGACTGGCTTAGTCAACATGCTGATATGGATGATGAACGAAATTTGGTCCTTTATATGGGTGATAATATTTACCCATACGGTTTGCCTTTTAAAGGTGAAGCCACCTATTCATATTCCAAAGAAATTTTGGATTACCAGATTTCACTTGTAAAAAATAAAAAAGGCCAGGCCATTTTTATTCCCGGCAACCATGATTGGAAAAATGGAAAAATAGGTGGGTGGCAACAAATCAATAACCAGGTGGATTATATTAATACACTGGATATGAAGAATGTTGCAGCCTGGCCTCAGGATGGTTGTCCGGGTCCGGTTGAAATTAAATTGAATGATTCTGTTGTACTTGTTTTATTGGACAGCCAATGGTGGTTGCATCTCCACGAAAAACCAGGTATTGAATCACACTGTGAATTTAAAACTGAAGATCAGGTAATAACCGCACTTGAAGAAATCGCAGAATCGAATAAAGACAACCTGATGATCGTAGCCATGCATCATCCTATGTATTCTTTTGGGGTTCATGGTGGAAATTATACATTGCGCCATCATCTCTTTCCTTTTACCGAAATAGTTCCGTGGTTATATATACCATTGCCAATCCTGGGTAGCATATACCCCGTTAGCCGCGGCATTTTCGGAAATATTCAGGATGTCAGGCATCCCATGTATCGAACAATGATCAATGAAATTGAGAATGTTTTGGAGAAACATCCTAATGCCATTCATGTATCGGGTCACGATCATAGTTTACAGTTACTTGTAAAAGATAGTGTGTCATATATAGTAAGTGGAACAGGAACAGATATTAGCAGGGTAAGGGTGGGGAAACTTACAAAATTTGCCGAACTGGCTTACGGATTTGCAACGCTGGAAATAAGAAAAAGCGGCAAAGTGGAAACAAAATTTTACACACTGGCCAGTAAAAGTATGGATGATCCGGTTTTTACCCAGGAAATGAAACAAATTGTTAAGCAGGAAGCTATAGCCCCTTATGTCAGGATAGTCAACCTTCCGGATTCTGTAACTGTTGCAGCCAATCCTGATATGAAGGGCAGTTTTTTTAAAAACCTTTTGTTTGGAAAAAATTACCGGGAAGAATGGACACAGCCAATCCGGGTCAGGGTGCTGGATATATCCACAGATAAAGGCGGTCTAACCCCCATAAAAAAAGGAGGCGGAAAGCAAACAAAGTCATTGAGACTGGTTGATTCTACCGGAAAAGAGTATGCATTACGTTCCATCCAAAAATTTCCTGGTCCCGCAATTCCAGCCGAATTAAGAGAATCAGTGGCCAGGGATATTGTAGAACAAGGAATTTCTGCTTCATACCCCTACGCTGCATTTTCTGTTGTTAAAATGGCCGATGAAGCTGGTATACCTTACCTGGAAAATGAATTGGTGTATGTAGCAGATGATACGCTTTTGGGTAGATATCGGGAAGACTTTGCCAATACCCTGTGTATGTTAGAAGAACGGGAGCCCGGGTTTATTAGTAAAACAGATAATACAGAAGAAGTAGCATTAAAAATTATCGCAGACAATGATGATCATATTGCACAGAAAGATGTTTTAAAGGCAAGGATCCTGGATATGTTTATAATGGACTTTGATAGGCATGAAGACCAATGGCGCTGGTATACAAGTGATACAGGCAGGGGCAAAATATACCATCCAATACCCAAGGACAGGGACCAGGCATTTTATACAAACCAGGGGATAATTCCGGCATATGCCAAGAAACGTTCATTGGTGCCCGATATACAGGGATTAAGGCCACAAGCTTATAGCATCAAATCTTTCAACAAGTCTGCCCGAAATTTTGACCGCGCATTTTTAAATGAATTGGATAAGCAAACCTGGGAAGCATTGGCAGATGAATTTATAGGTAATATGACCGATTCTGTGATCGAACAAAGTTTTCGATTACAGCCCCCTGAAATTCAGAAATACAATGCTTCAAAAATTGTTGGCATTTTAAAAGAGAGAAAAAAATATCTTAAAAAGGACCTTTTGGAATATTACCGGTTTATTTCAAAAATTGTAAATGTAGTTGGTTCTGATAAAAAGGAGCTGTTTATCATTAATCGCAATGATGATGGAACCGTACATGTAGTTGTGAATAAAATTGATAAGGATAATCAAATCTCATCAAGGATCTACGATCGCGTTTTTGATCCTCAGGTTACCCGGGAATTGAGAATATATGGATTAGATAGTGCTGATCGCTTTGAATTTAACGGAGCTAAAAATGGTGGAATGAAAATCCGGATTATTGGCGGTTCAGGCGAAGATGAATTTGTAAGCAATGATTATTCAAATCGTACAATTGTTTACGACGCTTCCTTCGAAGATAATATTTTCAGGGGTAATGACAACTACCGGAAAAAGATATCTGCCGATCCCATAGTTAACCAATATAATCGACTGTATTATAAATACAACGTATTCAATCCTTCATTTTCTTTTGCATGGAATCGTGATGATGGATTATTTCTGGGAGCAGGATTTACCTATACATCTCATGGATTCAGGAAAGAACCTTATGCAAATCATCACAGTCTTTTGGTTTCGCATGCGCTTGCTACCAAATCCTACAACGTTAAATACGAGGCTGATTTTACTGATCTGTTAGGAAAAACAGACTTGTTGGTCAGGACTAATATCAAAGCACCAATTAACGTAGAGAATTTTTTTGGCATTGGCAACGAAACATTTTATGATAAATCAAAACCCGGCAGGTTTAAATATTACAGAACCCGTTATGACCTGGGCGACCTGGCCTTGATGCTTCGCAGAAATCCACAATCATGGATGACGTTTTCTTATGGGCTGGCAGGCCAATATTACCACCTGGACTCCTTGAATAACCAGGAAAAGTTCATTAACAATTTTGCAGAAAACGGGATGAACGCTGCACAGATACAAGCCACAAAATTTTATGCGGGTCCAGTTATTAATCTTTTATTGGACAACCGGAATAACAAAGCTTTACCAGAAAGAGGAACCCGTATCAGCGCCACAGCCCGCCATTTGTGGGGATTGAATGATCATTCTGATAATCTTACCAGTATTGATATAGATCTGGCATTGTTCATAAGTATTGTCGAAAGCTCCAGGAGCGTATTGGCAACAAGGTTTGGTTATGGACGCAATTTTGGGGATTACGAATTTTTTCAGGCGCAATACCTGGGTGGTAAAGAAAACCTGCGTGGCTATCATAATAACCGCTTTGCAGGGCGCACAAAATTTTTTAATAATACCGAGATACGATTCCGACTGGCCAATTTTAATACGTATTTATTTCCCGGATCCATAGGCCTCGTTGCATTTAATGATGTAGGGCGTGTGTGGGCAGACAATGAAAATTCTTCCGATTGGCATGTAGGGAATGGTATAGGATTATATATTTCTCCACTTCATCGTTTTGTTGTAACGGGTTATTTTACCCGAAGTAAAGAAGGCAATTTACCACTGGTTACTTTTGGTTTTCAATTTTAAAAGTCAAAGGCATAGCTTTTGTAATGCTCATTTAATGAATTAAAGTAATCCGGGATTGTATGTTTAAATGGTTTTGTTATGCATGCTGTACAGTCATCTTATTAGTCTATGGTGATCCGGCATTTGCACAAAAGAAAAAATATAAAAGGAAAGCCCCGGCCAGTTATACGGATTATGCAACTTTTCCAGGTTACAGTTATTATAAGGCTGGTGGATTCAAACGCTGGCTGTTGGGTTCTAATTACAGGGATGAATGGACTCAACCTGTAACAGTCCCCGTTTTTGAAATAACAAAAGAAAAAGGTGGATTAGAGATTGACAAGTTAGGCGGGGGGTTGCAAACAAAATCTCTTCGTTTAGAGGATAAAGAAGGGAATGAATATGTTTTGAGAAGCATTGAGAAATTCCCGGATAATAATATCCCTCCTGAATTCAGAAAAACCATTGTAAAAGATGTTTTGGTTGATGGTATTTCAGCTTCATATCCTTATGCAGCACTATCGGTTCCTGTAATGTTAGATGCCTTAAATATTCCACATGCCAAGCCCAAATTAGTATATGTACCGGATGATCCGGCCTTTGGAGAATTTCGTCACATATTTGCCAATACTTTAAGCATGTTTGAAGAAAGGGAACCTGGCGGATTTGAAAAAAATATTGGAACGGATGATGTACTCGAAAAAATGCAGGATGATAATGACCATCGGATAAATCAGCAAGCTGTTTTAAAAGCGAGAATTTTTGATATGTTCATCATGGATTTTGATCGCCATGAAGACCAGTGGCGCTGGGGTACTGATGATGAAGGTGAACATAAAACCTATTACCCAATTCCGCGAGACCGGGACCAGGCATTTTTTATTAATAAGGGATTTATTCCACGACGGGTAAAAAGTTATATGCCCAAATTTCAGGGTTTTAAAGCCAAGGCAGATAATATAAATACTTTCAATTTCAATGCGATAGATTTTGACCGTACTTTCTTAAATGCTACAACCAAAAAGGATTGGGAAAATAAAACGGACACTGTCCTTCAGCAAATGACCGATAGTGTGATTGACTTTGCTATGATGCAGCAGCCAAAAGAAATACATGGGTTTTCTTTACCGGAAATAGCGGCCACATTAAAAAATCGAAGGGAATATCTACAAAAAGAAGTGATGGAATACTATCATTTCCTGGCAAAGCAGGTATTGGTGGCTGGTAGTGATAAGGATGAATTTTTCGATGTCAATGTGTTGCCTGATAAAAATGTAAATATTACAGTTTACAACCTGGATAGTGAAAATAAACCCACCAGGATTATCTATAACCGGTTATTTAAAGAGGATGAAACCAAAGAAGTTGTACTATATGGTTTGGGTAACAAGGACAGCTTTTTAGTAAGGGGCGACCATGTAACGCATATGCGCATACGCATATTGGGTGGCAGAGGTAATGATTTTTATGATTTACAAAGTGAAAAAAATAAAGGCAGGATATTTATTTATGACAGTCTTGGTGAAAAGAGTACAACGATAGGACATAGATTTCGTAATAGAATGAGTAATGTAGATACCATACACAAGTATGACCGTTCTGATTTTAAATACGATAAATTTAATCCGGGGTTATCATTCGCATTCAACCGGGATGAAGGTATTTTTGTAGGTGTAGGTTTCAATCAACGCAAACATAGTTTCAGAAAAGTTCCTTATGCGCTGAATCAGAAATTTTTCATCCGTTATGCAGCAGCCACCCAGGCCCTTTCAAGTGACTATGAACTTGAGATGATTGACGTTATAGGTAAGACAGATTTTCTGTTTAATGCCGGCATGAATTTGCCGCGTAATACGATCAATTTTTTTGGATTTGGTAACGAAACCATTTTTGATGATGTCAATAAAAGGAGTATTGATTTTTTCCGTACCCGGCTTAAGAATGTTGATGTAAATGCATTGCTTCGATTTTCTTTAGGGTCTTCTTTTAATGCTTCTATTGGACCGTTTTTTAGTTATTATCACCTGGAAAGAGACAAAAATGAAGGACGGATAACTTACTTTCCAGTACTGGCAGGATTAGATTCTTCTACAGTTTATGAACGAAAAACCTATTTAGGTCCACTTTTAGAATTGGATTATGATAAAAGAAACGGAAGGGTTTTTATTACAGATGGATATCGGATGCAGGCAAGATTAACTTATCAAAAAGGCCTCAATGATTTTTCCAATGATTGGGGGCAGTATAATGCAGATTTAAGTTACTTTAAAAGTCTTATTCCAAATGAACGGCTGGTACTAGCCGTTAGAGTGGGAGGTGGTGTAAATACGGGCAAGTTTGAATTCTATCAATCGCAGTTTCTCAGTGGTACGGAAAATTTAAGAGGGTACCGTAAGTTTCGCTTTGCAGGTGATAAAATGGCATTTAATAACCTGGAATTAAGATTAAAACTTACCGAATTCCAAACCTATCTCTATACAGGCGGAATAGGCTTGCAGGTTTTTCATGATATTGGCAGGGTATGGTATGATGAAAAAAAATCAAATATCTGGTATAATGGATATGGTTTAGGTATTTGGGTTTCGCCGGCTAATGCATTTATTGCAACTGCTTCTATCAGCCATTCCCGTGAGGGTTGGCTTCCCTTAGTAGGTTTAGGTTTTCGATTCTGAATCTATTTTCATTTACCAATCAATTGGCTGCTTGTGACGTTGGATAACTCCTGGCGTCTCGGAGCCAATTCTTCCAATTCCTGTTTTACAGTTACTCTTAATGCTTTCAGGCCAAGAATGCCTTGTAATTCTTCCAAATCATATTCTTCAATACCAGGCAACAGCAATTGCTGGTTTTGTAAAAACTCTATATAACTTTTATATTCTTCTGCTTCTTTTGGTTGTGAATAAACAATAGCAATCGTTCCGGGTTGCGTTAATCTTTCATTTGTTTTTTTAATGTGCACTTTATCAATCCGCTTTTTAATAATCTCGTAACGGATATTATAAGCGCCATCTACGTCAAATTTCCTTTCGTCTGGTCTGAAGCTGATATCAATGGGTGTGCTATGCGCCAGGATCAATTGAGTTGTTTGCAGCGGAACACTTAGCTCTTTTTCAAGATTATAAGTAATGCGTGCCGATTTTGCCAATACCATCAGTTGCCACATTTTCATATTTTTTAAATACAATTCATCAAACCGATGATTAGGCGACAATGACTGGCCGATATAAATATTGAATTCAACACCGTCAGTTATATATCTTTCAAAATAATGGCCAAAAGTTTGTTGCGCCGATGCCTGTTCTTTATCAATATAACTGGACACCGTATGGTTGATGCGGGCTATGCTTTCATCAAAATCTTTGCGGTGCATGTAAACCATATTTACCGTTTCATCAAGGGATTTATAATACTTTTTAATATCAGACTTTAATGCAGGTACTGTATCCTTAAGGTGATTAAAAACGGATACTACCTGGTTTTGTAAAAATTCATGAATCTGAATTTCTTCATCCGACACGAGGGATTCAGTTGCTGAAGAAAGGTATTTATCAATCTTAAAATCAATTTCCATCAGCAATGGAAAGTGAATGGCGCGTTGAGCTTTTTTAATAATACCCTGTGCCATATGCAATTGTTCAATTAAATCAAGTTTAATGGCATGGGCTCTTTGTACCGAAGAATTTCGAATATCAATGGCTCCAAATAATGGGTATACATCATTAAAGGCTATTCGCTCTATTTTGGTTTCATCATTTTTCTTTTTGTTTACAATATAATTCAATGCAGCTTCCGTAAACTTCCATTCAACTGCAGGTTGTACGGCGGTGAATTGTGTTTTAATTACTTTATCAATCTGGCTATCCAGATTTACTGAACTTTTTTTAAGCGCAACTGAAAAGAGCGGAATGGCTTTTTTTAATAAACCGATATGCGTATGGTTTAATAATCCGGGCTCATGTGTTACTATTTCTAATACACCTAATAATTCATTCTCATACCACAGCGGACAAAGTATCAAACTTTTTACACCTTGTTCTGCATATAAACCAAGATATTTAATCTGGCTGATTTCTGCATCATGCAAAGTTTCAAAAACGATCGGTCTATCTGATTCATGAAACAGGCTTACACAACATTCATTAATCTCGTTTTTTTCCTGGAGAGAATGAAATTGTTTAAACAATAATGAATTGCTATTATGCAGTTCACTGAATATATAATGACCGTTGACCTTAAAAAATGGTGTAAGGCCAATGCGGATATTTTTGAGGTTTAATAAACTTTTTATCTGGGTTTCCAGTTTCTCATACATATCGGCATCTGCAAATGCATTTACATGCAACAAGACGTTTTTAATTTCTGTAATGGCATGAGAAACGGTGATATCTTCTATTCGGATTACAGATAATCCTTCAAAATAAAATTGGTCCAGTGGTAAATGCACCATCAATTCCTCCAGATTCATTATCTGGTTTGTTTTGGTGCAAATGATATTCGAAGGTATTTGCCAGTCAGGAGAATTATGATTTACTTCAATAAAAGAGGCGTCAATATTTACGGAATGGTGTTTTTTTAATTCATTGGCATCATTAAAACTTTGAATGCTGATGGCCGCACGAGGCATGGGTTCATTTAAATATTTATTGAGTATAAGGTTGTATGCGAAATGTAACTTTTCTCGTTGAAGGTTATCCTGTATATCCTGGTTAGGAATTTGTACTTCCTTTGATCCAGGTTTCATAAATGATTTTTTAAACAGGGATGAAGCATAGATAATATCATTTTGAAAAGGCTTTCCAATGGCAAATAGTCCATCCGTTTCTGGTAAAGAAACCGGGAACACAGTAGCCAGTAAGTTTTCTACCAGGTCTTTATGCTTTTCCAGTATCGAATGATCATTAAATGGTTCAAGTAAAGCCGGTATTTTTTCCAATTCAGATATTAGCCTTCCGTATAGGGAGGCGGCCCCGGGTTTTCCATTTTCTATGGAATGCTTTAAAGCATTCACCAAAGGCTTAAGAGAAAGTTGGCTGTTAAACATTTCGTCGCCGGGAATGATAGACCTCTTTTTCATAACATTTCTTTACACATGATTGGTCTTCAAGACGGGTATTTTTAATTCATAAAGTTAGTTTACAAGGCCAGATTAATTCTTTAATAAATGAAGAATATTTGTTTTTGCAAAATTAAACACGAAAAAATCGTAAAAAAACCAAAAAAAGGATCAATTGGTTAAAATAGCTTATGAACGTACAATTTTTGTTGATGGAGCTATTAATTTTTGATAATATGCACATACAGGTTTTAAGCCACAAGCATCACATTTTGGTTTTCGGGCTACGCATATCCGACGACCATGGAGGATAAGCCAATGATGAAAAATATAAACCAATTGCACAGGAATATATTTGATGAGTTGTTTTTCTGTGGATAAAGGAGTTTTAGCGCCAATTGTTAAACCAATACGTGCAGAAACCCGAAAAACATGTGTATCTACAGCCATATTGGGCTGCTGATCTATTACAGAGGTAATTACATTAGCGGTTTTACGTCCTACACCGGGCAGCTGAACCAGTTCGTTAACCGTCATGGGTATTTGTCCGTTGAATTTTTCTGCTACCATACGGGCCATGGCAGCCAGGTGTTTTGTTTTATTATTGGGGTAAGATATGCTTTTGATGAGTGAGAATAATTCTTCCGGGTTGGCGGTAGCAAGTGAGGGCAAATCAGGATATTTATTGAAAAGGGCTGGAGTGGTTATGTTTACTCTTTTATCCGTACACTGGGCAGATAATATAACGGCCACTAATAACTGGTAAGGATTATCGTAGAGTAATTCAGTTTCTGCATCGGGCATGTAAACAGAAAAATAATCTATAACAAACTGAAATCGTTCTTTCCGGGTCATAACCAAAAGGTAGTAAAGATAAAAAACCGGCTGATGAACTATTCGTAAATCATTGGAAAAAAGGGGAAGCCAGCAGGTGCTTCTTTAATGTGCCGTTTCCGTATTGGTTTCCCTTGCGTACCTGAGTACGTTTAAAACAACTTCAATACGGGGAGATTCAATTATTTTGTCCAGGCGGTTGATTGAAGCTTTAAGAACTTCAAACTTTTCCCTGAGCGTCCAGTCTTTTTCCATAGCTGCAGCAATTTCTTGTGTTTGTTGGGGGGAGGTTTCGTTGTACAGGTACAATACCAGGTCCTCTGGTGTAAAATTAATCATGAGCAATCCATTAAAGTCCAAAAAAGTGTTGTCCAAAAAAAGCAATGTATATAAAGCGTCCGGTCAAATAACGGCGCATTAAACATTCTTATTGTATGTCACTCAGGAAATTATTAACGAGATACTTCATCAATAATATACAAATCTTCATTAGCTCTCTTCATATAATACTTTTCCCTGGCATACTTTTCCAATGTGTAAGGATTGAATTTTAGCTTCTGAAGCTCTTCATTTTCAGCGTTTATTTTATCAAGATAATATTTCTTGCTATCAGTAAGTTGTTTGTATTCACTATTGCGGTGATGTTGGGTGATAAGGTCATTCCGGTCGAAAAATAACATCCAGGCCGTAAAAACACCAAAACTTAAAAAATATTTGCTTTTAAGCCAGTTGGGTATGCGGGATAATGACCTGGTCCATAACCTTTCTGGTGTAGAGGTTCTGGTTTGAGCTTTATGTTTTAAATTGGCATTCATGTATATGTTTTACCGGTATTTTGAACTTTACTTGCCAAATTTAATCTTTCCGGTGGGATAATATGCGGAAAAACCCAATTGTTCTTCTATGCGGATCAATTGATTATACTTGGCCATTCGATCGCTTCGGCTGGCTGAGCCGGTTTTGATCTGTCCACAATTTAACGCTACAGCAAGGTCAGCAATGGTATTGTCTTCAGTCTCACCGCTGCGATGGCTCATAATGGTGTTGTATCCGTTATGTTGTGCCATCGTAACAGCATTAATAGTTTCCGTGATGGTGCCTATCTGGTTTACTTTAACCAGTAATCCATTAGCAATTTCTTTATCAACGCCCTTTTGAAGCCGTTCAACATTCGTAACAAAAAGGTCATCCCCTACTAACTGGCACTTATCACCTATTACTTCGGTCAGCATTTTCCAACCATTCCAGTCATCTTCTGCCATACCATCCTCTATTGATGCAATCGGGTATTGCTTAGCCCATTTTTCCCAATATTTTACCAGTTGTTCACTACTCAATTCCTTACCGCTACTCTTATGAAAAACATATTTTTTCTTTTTGGCGTTCCACAACTCACTATTGGCAGCGTCCATTGCAATCATAATTTGCGAACCTGTTTTATAACCTGCAGCCTGTATAGCAGTTAATACAATTTCTATGGCTTCTTCATTGCTTTGGATGTTGGGTGCAAAGCCGCCTTCGTCACCCACATTGGTGCTGAATCCTTTTTTCTTCAGTACAGATTTTAGGGCATGAAAAATTTCAACTCCCCAACGTAAACCTTCACTAAAGTTTTTTGCTCCTATTGGCATCACCATAAATTCCTGGAAATCTATTTTATTATCCGCATGTGCGCCACCATTAAGAATGTTCATCATTGGGATTGGCAGTGTTTTGGCGTTCGTGCCACCAATATAACGGTATAGGGGGAGCGAAGCATCTTCAGCTGCTGCCTTGGCTACAGCCATACTTACAGCGAGGATTGCATTTGCACCAAGTTTGCTTTTATTAGGGGTACCATCCAATTGTATCATCATTTCATCGATACCGGTTTGATCGGCTGCATCATATCCCAGTAATCCCGGTGCAATAATATCATTTACATTTTTTACGGCTTTCAAAACACCTTTACCCAGGTAATTCTTTTTATCACCGTCCCTAAGTTCAACAGCTTCATGAATGCCTGTACTGGCTCCACTTGGAACAGCCGCCCTTCCAAAAGAACCTTCATCTGTTATTACGTCAACTTCTACTGTGGGATTTCCACGGCTATCTAATATTTGTCTGGCAAAGATTTCAGCTATATAGCTCATGTAATGTTTTTTTTGACCTTGAATTATCAGGCCGGTTTACGATTTAAATTCAAATGGTGGCAGGCAACCGTATAAAACTAATGATTAAGGGGGCGGAAAATTATTAAATTGTTTTCAAAGATGCATTGGTTTGAGTTAATGAACGGAAAACTTCTTCTAAACTTTGACTTTCAGTTTGAAGTGAGACAATATTATAATCATGATGCAGCGATAATTCCAATAACTGTTTTTTTACGGAGTCCGGTTGTTGGGTTGTAAGTTTAAATAAACCAGGCTGTAGATTTTGTACGCTTTCAACTTCCTTGATGGTATACAATAAATGCTGATCCACGGTTTCTTTAAAGTGTACAATAACCAAATGACTGCTTTCATTCATATTTTGCAATTTACTTAACTGATCATCAGCCACTATTTTACCATGATTGATAATAATTACACGATCACAGATAGCGGTCACCTCCTGAAGTATATGAGAGGAAAATAAAATAGTTTTCTCTTTCCCCTGCCTGCGGATCACTTCCCTGATTTCTATAATCTGGTTAGGGTCCAACCCGGATGTGGGTTCATCCAAAATCAATACTTCCGGATCATGAATTAGTGCTGCCGCCAGACCAACCCTTTGTTTATATCCTTTGGATAACTGACCGGTTTTTTTGTTGCTTTCAACCGTCAATCCTGTAAGTGTAATCATTTCTTCAATTCTTTTGCGGGCATGTTTAACCTGGTGTATTTCAGCAATAAATTGAAGATATTCCCTTACATACATATCATAATAAAGCGCATTTGCTTCGGGTAAATAACCAACGCGTTGTTTTACCTCAATGGGTTTGGATGTAACCGGAATTCCGGAAACCAATGCATACCCGCTATCGGGCTGCAGATACCCGGTAATCATTTTCATGGTAGTGGACTTACCTGCTCCATTAGGTCCTAAAAAGCCAACGATTTCTCCTTTCTGTATACTGAATGAAATTCCATCAACTGCCTTCTGGGCACCATAAATTTTAGTCAGGTTATTTACTTCAATGGACATGTTACAAACCTACATTAAAAGTTGAAAGATTGGATAAGTTCATAAATGACACAGAGTTGACAAATTGATGGTATGCTGCCCTTTAGTTGATCGTGTATGAACTTTTATGTTGTATGAGTGTATTTAATTTTTTTAAAATTGAGATTTACAGAGGTTTATGCCATTATTTTTTGAATCAAAATTAATGTTGGGCCATAACATCAAGCTTCTCATTTGGTAAAAAAAATCTGATCTGTTAACTTCGCACAGCGTATGAAAATGAATGATCAAGAAAAAATATTGTCAAAGGTTTCATCCCTGCTCATGCTGGTCACGCTGGCATGGCTTACCATCAGTACGCCTTTTGTTTATGATTTTCAACAAAAATTGAAGCAATTAGAATTGGCAAGTCTTAATCCGGATAATATTGTAAACGTAGATGATAAAGATGGTTTTAATAACATGCTACCCGGCCCTACGGAAGAAAAAACAGAAACCAATTCCAATAACTTTTCAGAATACCTGCATCACCATGATTTCCCGGATGATTACAATACAGCCGGTATAAAATATCTCATCTCAGTATCCTCTGAACTTTATCTTGCCTTTCATGGGGAACTCTTAAGCCCACCTCCCGATAGTCAGGTTTAATTATTTTTTTAAACCTTTTTGTTTGATTTTTAAAATTCATAATGATGAAAGCACATTATTGGGAAGATCGTATGTCATTGACTGCTGAGAAAGCATTAGATTTTTTGAAAGAAGGAAACAAACGTTTCCTGAACAACCTGAGTGTAAACCGTAACACTCTTCAATTGATCAATGAAACGGCAGAGAAGCAATTTCCATTTGCCGCTATTTTAAGTTGCAGTGATTCAAGGGTTCCAGTAGAATTGGTATTTGATCAGGGACTAGGCGATATTTTCAGTGTTCGCCTGGCGGGTAATATTGCCAGTTTAAATGCTATTGGAAGCATTGAATATGCATTAACCATGTTGGGTTCCAAATTAGTACTTGTATTGGGTCATAGCTCCTGCGGAGCGGTTTCTGCTGCCTGCGATGACATTAAAATGGATAACCTGAACGAATTGTTGGCACATATACATCCTGCCGTGGATTTGGAAACAATAACCATGGACAACCGAAACTCAAAAAATAAAGATTTTGTAAATAATGTTGGTTGGTTAAATGTTAGGCACCAGATTGATTTGATCTTAAATACCAGTCCCATCATACGTGAAGCGGTAAATAAAGGAGATGTAATTTTAACGGGCGCTATGTACGATATAGTAACCGGGGAAGTATATTTTATAGATAGTATTAATGATAAATCCAAAGCGTATTATGAAAGCAATGAAATTTACGAAAGGTGATTTTTTTGGCGGTCTAACGGCAGGTATAGTTGCCCTGCCTTTAGCACTTGCTTTCGGTGTTCAGTCAGGTTTAGGTGCGGCAGCCGGTTTATATGGAGCTATTTTCCTTGGATTTTTTGCCTCTCTTTTAGGCGGAACCCCATCGCAGATCAGCGGGCCTACCGGTCCTATGACCGTTATTACCACCGCTACCATTGTTCTATTTGTTTCCAAGGTGGGGGATATGGGTACTGCTATGGGTGCCATTATTGCTTGTTTCGTTTTAGCAGGTATTTTCCAGGTGCTCATGGGTGTATTTAAAATCGGGTCACTGATTAAATTTATTCCCTATCCCGTTATTTCGGGCTTTATGAGTGGCATTGGTGTGATCATTATCCTTTTGCAATTATTTCCTGCATTAGGGCAGAGTTCTCCGAAAACCACCATCGATGTAGTAAAAGAAATAGCCCCGGCACTGCAAAACATTAATGTATGGGCGCTAATTTATACTACGCTTACCATTTTAATCATTTATTTGTTTCCCCGCATAACCAAGACTGTTCCCAGTACGCTGGTAGCATTGCTCGCTATTACATTGCTTTCCGTTTTATTGAATAACGATGTGCCCGTTATTGGTGAAATACCATATGGTTTTCCTCCCTTACAAATCGGAAACCTTTTATCTATTGATACCGGATTGTATATAGATATTGTGGAGGTGGCCGCAACCTTAGCTGCCCTGGGTGCAATCGATTCATTGTTGACGTCGGTGGTTTCTGATAACGTTACTAAGACAAAACATGATAGCAATAAAGAACTGATCGGCCAGGGGATTGGTAATTCTATTTCTGGGATGTTTGGTGGTTTACCAGGTGCAGGCGCCACAATGCGGACATTGGTTAATATACGTTCGGGTGGAAGAAACCGGTTGTCGGGTGTAATGCATGCCCTGGTTTTATTAGTTATTCTTTTAGGATTAGGAACCTATGCCGCACTTATTCCATCTTCTGTACTTGCAGGTATTTTAATTACTGTGGGCATCGGCATTCTGGATTATAAAGGGTTTCGACATGTTGCCAAAGTTCCAAAGGCCGATGTTGCCATCATGATCATTGTATTATTGGTAACCGTTTTCCTGGACCTATTGGTCGCTGTAGGTATTGGTATGGTCATGGCATCATTTCTGTTCATGAAAAATATGAGTGATGTGGTCCATGAAAAATCAGGTACTACTTCACTTGAATCGCTGGAAAATCTTGAAACAGGATTAACGCTTGGGCTGCCTGATGCAATAATGAAAAAAGTATTTGTAAAGCAATTTGAAGGACCACTTTTCTTTGGCTCCGCCACCAGTTTTCAAAAACTGGTTTCAGCAATTCCAGATGTCAAATATGTTATCTTTCGCATGGAAAATGTTCCTTTTATTGACCAATCTGGTTTATATGCGCTGGAAGATTCCATTCTTGCTCTGGAACAAAGAAATATTGATGTACTACTTTGTGGTTTACAAAATCAACCAAGAGGCCGGCTGGAAAGAATTCAATTAATTCCGGGCCTGGTTAGTGAGGATAATATATTTGCAGATCTTCCGGAGGCCGTTAAATGGCTATCCGATAATGTAAAATTATAAACCATAAAGCAGCATGATATTTCTAATTAGCGTAATCTTTATATTAGGATATGCTGCCATCACCCTTGAACATACCATTAAAGTAAATAAAGCGGCAACAGCCATTATAACCGGCGTTTTATGCTGGACGGTCTATGCACTTTATAATGAGGATATACATGTTCCTTCACATTTTTTACAGGAGCATTTAGGGGAATTGGCAGGTATACTTTTCTTTTTGTTAGGAGCCATGACTATCGTTGAATTGATAGATGCACATGATGGTTTTGAAATTATTACTTCCCGCGTTACATCAACCAACAAAGCGAAACTAGCCTGGATAATTGCCTTTATCACTTTCTTTTTATCTGCTGCATTAGATAACCTGACCACAACGATTGTTCTGGTTTCGCTTTTACGTAAGATCATACCTGATAAAAAGGAAAGATTGATGTTTGCCGGCCTGGTAGTGATTTCCGCTAATGCAGGTGGAGCATGGTCACCTATCGGGGATGTTACTACAACTATGTTATGGATCGGCGGACAGATCACTACGGGTAGTATAGTATTAAAAACTATTATTCCAAGCCTTGTGTGTATGTTATTGCCAACTTTCCTGATCACCCGTAAATTAAAAGGTGAGTTAACCTCCAATGCAGAAATTTCCAAGAACCTGAATTATACAACCAGTAAAGCTGAACGAAATGGTGTTTTTTATTTAGGCGTAGGTGCATTATTGTTTGTGCCCATTTTTAAAACTATTACCAATCTTCCGCCTTATATGGGAATCCTATTTGGTTTAGGTGTTATGTGGATCATCACGGAGTTCATACACCATGACAAGGATGAAGAGGAAAAGGGGGTGCTCTCTGTAAATCATGCCTTAAGAAAAATTGATACGCCCAGTATTTTATTCTTTTTAGGCATATTATTGAGTGTTGCTGTATTACAAACAATAGGCGTATTAACTGGCATTGCAGGTTGGATGGATGAAACGGTGGGTAACATAGATGTGATTATTATTTCAATTGGCTTACTATCTGCTGTTATTGATAACGTTCCATTAGTTGCTGCTGCACAAGGCATGTATGGACTGGATGTTTATCCTATCGATCATTATTTCTGGACCTTCCTGGCTTATTGCGCCGGAACAGGTGGAAGTTGTTTAATTATTGGTTCTGCTGCAGGCGTAGCGGCTATGGGTTTAGAAAAAATTGAATTTTTCTGGTACCTGAAAAATATGTCATTTTTCGCTTTAGTAGGTTATCTGGCAGGCGCCGGTGTTTTCATACTGGAGCATCTGATTTTCACTTAAAACAAAACAAACGAGTATTATTCATTAAGCAGGTTTAATTAACCTGCTTTTTTGGTGCTTAGATTGGTGAGTAAAATTTTTTCATCATTCGTTAAATAATTATAGCTTTCACTTACTTTGTTATATCAATTTTTCGGGCTGAATATTTTTTCGTAGATGTCCGGTTCATTCAAAACTATTTAGCATGCAGTTAATCATGACCCTGGTTTTTATAGTAGGGTATGCTGCTATAGTTTTTGAACATCCACTTCGTATCAATAAAACGGCAAGTGCATTATTAACCGGAGTTCTATGTTGGGTGATTTATATTATATCAACTCCTGATTCTGGCCTTGTATCAGCACAGTTATATGATCATATGGGCGAGATTTCCGGCATCCTGTTTTTTTTATTAGGTGCCATGACCATTGTTGAATTGGTAGATGCGCACGACGGGTTCGAAGCCATTACTAGTAGAATCACTACCTCAAACACACGAAAATTAATGTGGATTATTTGCCTGGTAGCTTTCTTTCTTTCGGCTGTTCTGGATAACCTGACCACTACTATTGTAATGATCTCTTTATTGAGAAAATTGATTGCCGATAAAAAAACACGCATGTATTTTATTGGCATGGTCGTTATTGCTGCCAATGCCGGCGGTGCCTGGACACCGATTGGTGATGTTACAACTACCATGTTATGGATTGGCGGGCAAATTACAACTGCCAACATTATGGTGAAATTATTTATTCCCAGCATGGTGTGTTTACTAGTTCCATTAACTGCCGTTTCATTCATTTTTAAAGGTTCCATTAAACCACCTGAAGCAGAAGTTGACTTAAACATTAATAAAACAAATAGTTTTGAACGAAACCTTATATTATGCCTGGGTGTATCAGCACTGATATTTGTACCCATCTTCAAAACTATTACCCATTTGCCCCCATTTATGGGAATAATGTTTGGGGTTGCAATTCTTTGGATTGTTACAGAGATCATTCATAAGAATAAAAATGATGAAGATAAAGGTATTTACTCTGTGGTGCATGCCTTAAGAAAAGCGGATGTGCCAAGTGTTTTGTTTTTTCTGGGTATTCTTATAGCTATTTCAGCATTAGAATCCACCGGGCAATTAGAAGAGGTTGCATTATACATGGATAAGCATATTAGCAATTTAAAAATTATTGTTGTTTCCATAGGTTTACTTTCTGCATTAATTGACAACGTACCACTTGTTGCAGCAACTATGGGTATGTATGATCTGCAAACATTTCCAACAGATCATTTTTTCTGGGAGTTTTTGGCATATTCTGCTGGCACCGGAGGAAGTTGCCTTATCATTGGTTCAGCAGCGGGAGTAGTAGCAATGGGTATGGAAAAAATAGATTTCATCTGGTATTTCAAAAACATAAGCTGGCTGGCATTGCTGGGGTTTTTTTCCGGGGTAGTTACCTATTTATTGCAACAATCATTTTTACATTAATAGTCCTTAACCCAGCTTCCCAAAACCTTTCTATATATCTTTTCGTAATTTTGATGATGATTGTTATAATACTTTCTATCATATTTGTTGCAGTTGCTATTGCTGGTATTGCCATTAAAATTTTGGTTAAAAAAAATGGGCAGTTTAGTGGTACTTGCAGCAGTAATAACCCGCTGTTAAAAAATGAAAATGGCAGCTGTGGAATTTGTGGGGCCAGGCCCCAGGAAAAATGTAAGGCTTAAGAAACTTCTTTTACCCATTCAACCAGTTTTTCTGAAGTGTAAGTTTTCCACTTTCCATCTTCATCATAAATAAAAAAAACTTCTAATTGTAAATCCGGGTGTTGTTTTAAAAATTGCCTTGATTTTTCTAACCCCATCAACATAAACGCAGTTGCATAAGCGTCTGCCGTCATGCAATCCGGAGCAATAACAGTGGCGCTCAATAAATTATTTTTGGCGGGATAACCTGTGTGTGGATCAATAATATGAGAAAATTTCTGTCCATTTTCTATATAGTATTTCCGGTAATTACCTGAAGTGGCTAATGCCTGGTCGTTTAATTGAATTACAGCCTTTAAAGGTCTCCCTTCCATCTCTTTTTCATTAGGTTGATCGATGCCTACGGTCCAATATTTATTATTTGGTTTTTTACCCTTTGCTTTTACTTCTCCTCCTAGTTCTATTAAATAATCCTGGATATTCTTTTCTTCAAGATAAGCCGCCAAAACATCAACGGTATAACCTTGTGCTATGGCATTGAAATCAAGCATCACACCAGGTTTTTCTTTTTCCAATTTGTTATTTGTTATTTGCACTAAATGATAACCGATATTCATGAGCAGGCTATCGATCATACTGCTATCCACTTTTTCTTTCTTTGAAAAACCGAAACCCCATGCATTGATAACAGGACCTACTGTTATATCAAAAAGACCATTGGTTTTTACTGATACTTCTCGGGATTTATTAAATACATTCATGAAATGTTGATCAACAAAGACATTTGAATCATTTTGATTGATCCTTGAAATAATGGAAGATGGTATATATGTTGACATTGAAAGATCAATAACATTGAAAATAGAATCGACCTGTTCTTTGTAACTAATTTTTGTTTTGGTTAAATAGGTAATATGATAAGTGGTGCCCTGGGCTTCACCCGAAATTAGCACGGTGTTGTGCTGAACGCGATTACAATTAATCAATAAAAAAAGTGCAAAGGAAAGAATAGCAATTTTATGCATGTTTTTACCTGATATAATTAATTGTTGTGATTTCGGGTATATTGAGCAGTCAAATAGTTTGCAGGAAAGGTGTTTCAATCATTTTGAGTTATCACTAAATGATTATCCGCCAAAATCATCGAAGGCTATATTTTCCGGGGGCACTCCTAAATTATCCAGCATTTTAAATACCGCGGCGTTCATCATCGGAGGTCCGCATAAATAGTATTCAATTTCTTCAGGTTCAGGGTGATCTCTTAAATAATTATCAAATAATACCTGGTGAATAAATCCCGTGTATCCGTTCCAGTTATCTTCGGGCAGTGGTTCGGACAGGGCTATGTTGTATTGAAAGTTAGAAAATTCTTTTTCCATCTCCCTGAAATGCTCTGTATAAAAAACTTCTTTTAAAGAACGACCTCCGTACCAGAAGGAAACTTTTCTTTCTCTTTCTTTTTTAGTGTGAAATAAATGGAATAAATGTGAACGAAGTGGCGCCATACCCGCACCGCCACCAATATAAACCATTTCTTTTTTGGTGGGCTTAATATGGAAATCGCCAAAGGGGCCTGCAATAAACACTTTGTCGCCGGGTTTAAGGGAGAAAACATAAGAAGAACAAATGCCGGCATTTACTTTCATAAAACCACCCGAACCCCTGTCAAATGGAGGTGTCGCCAATCGAATATTCAGCATTATGATATTGCCTTCAGCAGGATGATTGGCCATAGAATAAGCCCTGAAAATACGTTCAGGATTTACCATTTTTAAATCCCAGATTTTAAATTTATCATAGTCTTCGTTAAAACGCTGATCAATATTATAAAGTTCATTTTTAAAATCAATTTCGCAGACTGGCGTATCTAATTGTATGTATGAACCGGATTCAAATTGCAGAAATTCACCTTCTGGTAATTTTACAACCAGTTCCTTAATATAGGTGGCAACATTATCATTTGATATAACTTCGCATTCCCATTTTTTTATTCCAAAGATCTCTTCGGGAATAGCGATTTTCATATCCTGCTTTACCTTAACCTGGCAGCCCAGCCGCCAATTGTTTTGTTGCTCTTTCCTGGTGAAATAGGGTTTTTCAGTAGTCAGTATTTCGCCGCCGCCACTTAATACCTGGCATTTGCACATGGCGCAAGTGCCTCCGCCGCCACAGGCGGAAGGCAAAAATATTTTTTGATTAGACAGTGTTGTAAGCAATGTGGATCCCGCTTCTGTTTCAATTTCTTCTTTTCCGTTAATATTTATTTTTACAAGTCCCGAAGGGGTCAGTTTAGCTTTGGCAATCAAAATCATATTTACCAACAACAAATTAAAAACAAGGAAAACAATAATGCTGGCAATGATTGTTGTTATTTCTATGGATAAAATGATCATAATATGCAATCCTGTTTTAAGAAATTACCAAATCAAATAGTGACGCCCATAAAACTCATAAATGCAATACCCATTAAACCGGTTATGATAAAGGTGATACCCAATCCGCGTAGTGGCGCTGGTACATTGGAATAACGGATCTTTTCCCGGATGGCTGCGATGGCAACAATAGCCAGGAACCATCCCACACCAGATCCGAAACCAAATACAGAAGCCTGCCCAATAGTACTATATTCTCTTTCCTGCATAAATAGGGCACCTCCCAAAATGGAGCAGTTAACTGCAATAAGCGGCAAAAAGATTCCAAGTGATGTATAAAGTGCCGGTACAAATTTTTCAATCACCATTTCCACTAACTGCACAATCGATGCAATAGTTGCAATGAACATGATGAAACTTAAAAAACTTAAATCTACTGTAGCCAGGCCTGGAGAAATCCATGCCATTGCCCCTGCTTTTAATAGATAGTTTTCCAGCAAGTAACAAACCGGAACAGATACGCCTAATACAAAAATGACTGCAAAGCCAAGGCCTACGGCACTTTTTACCGTTTTGGAAATGGCCAAATAAGAACACATACCGAGGAAATAAGCGAAAATCATGTTCTCAATGAATACTGCTTTGATGAAAATATTTACATGTTCCATAATTAAGTTTTAATCAGTTATTCTCAACCAATTTCGGGTTTTTAGTTCGCTGAATCCAAATGAAGACACCTACAACAATCAATGCCATTGGTGGTAATATGGCCAGGCCATTATTAAAATATCCCAGCTTATAAAAAGAATCGGGAACAATACGAAATCCCATTAATTCACCTGAACCCAATAATTCCCTGACCGCAGAAACCAATACGAGGATAAGCCCATATCCAATGCCATTACCTACACCATCGAGAAATGCAGGCCATGGTTTATTGCCCATTGCAAATGCTTCGAGCCTGCCCATGATGATACAATTTGTTATAATTAATCCTACAAAAACCGAGAGTTGTTTACTTACATCATATACATAGGCCTTCAAAACCTGGTCAACCAGAATAACCAAAGAAGCAACTACAGTTAATTGTACTATAATCCTTATCCTGTTGGGAATTATGTTACGTATTATTGAAATGACCAGGTTTGAAAATGCACAAACGACAACAACTGCCATTGCCATTACAATGGAGGGTTCCATTTTAGTTGTAACAGCCAGTGCCGAGCAAATACCCAACACCTGCACAGTAATCGGGTTACTGTCATTTAAAGGATCAGTAACCAGCTTTTTATTTTTAGGAGAAAATAAACGTTCACCGGAAACTTTAACTTTTACAGGTGCTTTTACTGTTTCGGTACTCATGCAATAGAATTTTTAAAAATGTGGAATAGTTTCAATACTTACCTTTCCTTTTCTACCTGATTTTTTTATTTTAATCAATGCCATTTAATTCGTTGACTGCCCTATACTAACCGCGGTATCTGAACCCGAAATATTTTGTGATTTGAAAAATGGAATATAGTTTTCCAGGGTTCTGCTCAGCATTTCTGAAACGCCGTTACTTGTAATAGTACCTCCTGAAATAGCATCTACGCCGTGCGTATCCCCCGGGGGGGCTCCTCCTTTAATAACTCTTACTGATGTAAAATTACCTGATTCGTCGAATATCGTTTTCCCATTAAACTGTTCCTGGAATTCCGCGGTTGAAATTTCGGCACCTAGTCCGGGTGTTTCACTTTTATGTCCGAAGCTGGCACCAAATACTGTATTCATATCACCTTCCAAAGCCAGATAACCCCAGATAGGCCCCCACAAACCTTTACCCCTAACCGGAATAATATAATACAAGTTTTCTTCTTTTTTAAAAATGAATAAGGGGAATAATTGCTCATTGGCACGACCTGTTTTCAATTTATCCTGTTCTTTTTTTAAATCTATATCAAAGGCATTTACATCATTTTTAACCTGTTCACCCTGTACATTTAAAACAATTTGTTCCTGTATATACTGATTAAACAATTTTTCAGCTTGCTTTACATCACTATCAATACCGATGCTGGTTAATATATTTTGCATTTTTTCAATTCTGGCATTCTGTTGTTGCAAAGGACCTAATTGTATGGCCGCTGAAGCTAATAGAACAGCTACTACCACCACCATTACGGAAGCAAAAATCATCGTGAATTTATTGCTGTTTTTATTTATCATGTATTCTTATTCTTTTAAGTCTGCGGTTTATGTTAGCCTGTACCACATAATGATCAATCAGCGGAGCCATTATATTCATAAATAAAATAGCCAGCATCATACCTTCAGGATATGCCGGGTTAAAAACCCTTATCAAAATGGCAAACAAACCAATTAAAAAACCATAGATGTATTTGCCTGTGTTAGTATGTGAAGCAGTAACCGGATCGGTTGCCATAAATACGGCGCCAAAAGCAAAGCCTCCCAATACTAAATGGTGTACTGGCGAAAGTTGCATCAGTGTATTTAATCCAAATAAGTTTAAAACAATTGCCATCAGATAACCACCGATAAATACTGATAACATGATTCGCCAGCTTCCAATACCCGTAAATAATAGTATGGCTGCTCCAATTAAACAAGCCAGCGTTGATGTTTCACCAATGGAGCCGGGAATAAATCCAACAAATGATTCCCAAACACCGGGAATATTTTCTTTAAGATCCGCGGCTGCATTTCCCAATGGAGTAGCACCGCTAAAACCGTCGACTACTTGTTGTCCTTCTTTTAAACTAGTGTTGATCCAAACTTCGTTACCAGACATTTTAGTAGGGTATGCAAAGAAGAGAAAAGCTCTTGCTGTTAATGCAGGGTTCAAAATATTCATTCCGGTGCCACCGAAAACTTCTTTACCTATAATGACAGCAAAAATGGTTGATACACTTACCATCCATAAAGGCACGTCAACTGGCATAACAAGAGGTATCAACATACCTGTTACCAAAAAACCTTCATTTATTACATGCTTTCTGATGATGGCAAAAATAAATTCAACCGTGAGTCCGGTTACATATGAAACAATTACAATGGGCAATACTTTAATAGCGCCAAAGCCAACTTGCTGCATAAATGTTGCATCGCTAATACCCAGCGCAAGGTAATGCTGGTAGCCAATATTCCACATTCCAAATAGAAGACAAGGAACCATGGAAATTACTACCAGGATCATGGTACGTTTTAAATCGATGGCATCTCGTATATGTGCTCCCTGCGAAGGAGTGGTATGTTCGGGAACAAACAAGAATGTTTCGAAAGCATTGAAGGCGGGATAGAATTTTTCCAGCTTACCACCTTTTTCAAAGTTGGGTTTTACTTTATCTACTATTTTTCTGATTGGCTTCACTGAAACGAATTATTATGATTAATGTCCGATGAATACCTGCTGTTAGTTTAAGGTGCCATACTGCGAAAAACATCCATGCTGATAAAAGAAAACCGTGCTTTTTAAAATTAACGAATTAATAAATAAAAATGCTACTGAAAAAATGGTTGCTATTTGATAAAAATGATGAAGTGATTGCGACCCGCATATTTGCAGGTCAGGCTGCAACCGGGATGCCATGAAATACAAAAGCAGGTATCATTATGAATAATTTAATTTAAGTAAACCAGTATACCAGTTATGGTTAACTAAATTCTTTACGTGCCAATTCAAGACCATGACGTATAATACTTTGTGATGGAATTTTGGAAGTGCAGATGAATTCACAAAGGGCAAAGTCTTCTTCAACTACTTCATAAATGCCTAAATTTTCCATTAATTCCAGGTCCTCTATCATTATTGCTTTTAAGAGTTGCACTGGATAAATATCCATAGGAAAAACTTTTTCGTATTCTCCGGATACTACAAACGGCCGCTCCTCGCCATGTAAATTGGTGTCGACAAAATATTTTTTTGTAGGAGTGATCCAGGAAAAAAACGTTCTGGATGCACTGAATTTTTTTAATCCCGGTGCAAGCCAACCCATGAATTCAGGCTCATTTCCTTCGGGTATTATAGTGAGTTGGTCATCAAAAAAGTTCATATAGCCTGTTTGTTCAATTTGATGGCCACTTAAAACATTACCACTGATTATCCGGTTTATACCATCTTTTATACCACCATCTTCAATGATGTGAGAAACCGCACTTCCCACAAGTGTTTTATAGTATTGGGGTGATGTAATATGCGAACCGGTGAGTGCAACCATACGGGAAGCATCAAATTTTCCATGATTAAATAACCGGCCTATGATCAATACATCCTGCGGATTGATGCACCATACTGTTTCTCCTTTATTTACCGGATTAAGGTGATGAATATGTACACCTGCATTACCTGCAGGGTGCGGTCCTGAAAAATAATTAATATCAACTCCTTTAGCTTTTGTAAAAACAGGTGCCTGTTCTTTAGCGCCATTCAGATTGAGGTAAATTTTTCCATCTGTTAGTTTTTGAAGTGCATCAATGCCTGTTTGGAAATCCATATCCTGCCCCTGCATAATAAAATCGTAATCAGGTGCCAAAGGGCTGGTATCAAAAGCTGAAATAAAAATTGCTTTAGGAATTTGATCGGGGTTTGCAATAATGCCGTAAGGCCTTTGGCGGATAAATGGCCATGCGCCGCTGTTCAGGAGGGTCTTCATTACATCATCACGGTCTTGATTTTGTAAATCCGCCTTTTCAAATGGCATGTAAATAATTTCTTTATCGGCCAGTATTTTAATCTCCAGGATCTTTCTTTTGTCACCGCGCATAACTTCGATAACCTCACCACTAACGGGTGAACAAAATTTTACGCCTTCATTGTTTTTATCATAAAATATAGGTGTGCCGGCCTCTACTTCATCGCCTTGCTTAACTAATAATTTTGGGGTAACGCCAATAAAATCAGGCGGTTTAATGGCAAATGTTTCTGGTAGCGCAAAATCTGAAACAACTTTTTCTGCTTCACCAGCCAGATTGATATTCAACCCCTTTCTGATTTTTATATGTTTCGGCATGCCTTAAATTGATTGAATAACTCTAATATAGAAATATATATTATCATTAAACTTAAGGATTTTTAAAACCAGCCAGCTTTAAAAAGCGATAAAAACATTTTTCAAATAGAGAATAGTGTGATTATATATCTCATTTATTTTTTGGATACAACAAAAACGACACTTAAAATCAGTTATTAAAATCGTATATTTAAAATACATACGCCGGAACCAGAAAATTACTTCATTCACTTCAAATCATTAGATATGGGAACCGTAAATAGCATTTTAAAATCAAAGGGTTATACCATTTTTTCCATTACCCCAGACATTCCTGTTTATAATGCCCTTGAAATAATGGTAGAAAAAAATGTTAGCGCATTGCCAGTGATCGACAATGGGAAATTGATCGGCATTTTCAGTGAAAGGGATTATGCCCGAAAAGTAGTATTAAAAGGAAAATCATCAAAAGAAACCAGTATTGGAGATATTATGACGGAGGATGCTATTACTGTGGGACCAGGCAACCGGATTGAAGACTGTATGGAACTTATGACCAGTAAATTTACCCGGCATTTGCCTGTAATTGAAAATGACCAGCTAATAGGTATTATTTCTATAGGTGATGTTGTAAAATTTATGATAGAAGAGCAGCAATTTATAATTGAGAATATGGAACATTATATAAAAAGTACCTGATATCGGTTATTAAATGTCCGCAAAACCCCAGGCGATTTATCGCGCTGATTATTATAACACTGTGTCGGTGTGTTTTTTGAATACAAAGTAAATAGAACCTTTTTTTAAACTTAATCTTAGCATATGTCCTCCCTTAATCTTCACGCTCCGTGGGAAGATGTAAAAGAATTGCTTAAGGAAGCAGAAGTGGAACTAACTGACGATGACCTGGATTATAGTCCAGGTAATGAAGATGAATTGCTTTCACGGCTTCAAATTAAATTAGGGAAAAGCCAAGAAGATATCCGTTCCTGGATAGAGAGTGTTTCATCTAACCGCGGAATGGCTGGGTAGTGTTTAAATACCAGATAAGTCATTGAATTTTTTTAATTTTCAATGCTTCGATTTTTCTGTTTTCTTTACAAATAAATTTTCATAAGCAGGACTTTCTGTTTTTCCCCATTTATCCCAAAAGGTAAAATATAGCCCATAATTATATTTGAATTGCCTGTGATGAAGCGAATGATGAGTAGCTCCGATTAACCATTTACCCAAAAAATGTTTATGAAATTTTTTTGGATATATTTCAATGTCAAGGTGATTAATAACACTGCTGAAGGTCATGATCGTTAGTTGGAAAATCAACACATATAAATGCATGGGAAAAATCAATAACAATAATGGAAGAAAAACAGCCTGAAATATTCCTTCCAGGGGATGAAATGAAAATGCTGTCCATGGCGATGTGATATTACTCTCGTGATGAACCCGATGAACAATGCGAAAAATTGTTGGATGATGCATCCACCGGTGTAACCAGTAATAATATGTTTCGTGTAAAACCATTGCAATAACCAGGCTTACTGGAATCCACCACAAGGAATATTCTCCAATATCTGTATAAACTTTAGTGAAGCCTTTTTGCCATAAAACCAGTGTAACAGCCCCAGATAATGCAAAGATGAAAGCCGTTAGCATGCTCCACTTTACTTCCGATCTGAATTGACCTGGTTTATAATCTCTCTCATTAATTTTTCTAGATTGCCATTGTTTGGCAAACCAAATATAAAAAACCAGGTAAAACAATCCGGCAATCAGAAAATAACGGCCAATGACAACCGAAAACACAATTGCGATAGCCATTAAAAACCAAAGGGGGTTACTGAAATCAGGTAATTCTTTCATTATTATAGATCACGTTCCGTTATAACAGATATATACTATTGGTTCTTATAGTAAGTCATTTGCCTATTAAAAAATACTATTGATTAGCATACCAGCACAAATTTACCGCATAATGAACTGATTATATTTTCTTTTGACGGCATTGCCAGGGATAAATCAGCTGTTTCCTCAATATCTTTGTACATATTTATGTTGATCTTCATAATATATATATGGTGTCATCATAGGTTGTAAGAGATTTATTCATTGATTACATTTGAAAATGGGGGCTGGCTGGAAAAAGGAAAACAAATAGAAAAATGGTTTGATACGGATTTTAATTTTAACCAGCTATACCCGACATCTATTCAATTATTATCCGGTAAGCACTGGACACCATTATCTGTAGCCAGGAAAGCGGCTAATTTTTTGGCAGCTGAAAATGATGCGAGAATATTAGATATAGGCAGTGGTGTGGGAAAATTTTGTCTTTCTGCAGGTTATTATAAACCCCATGCAAATTTTTTTGGTGTAGAACAAAGACAAAGTCTCATTAACTATGCTGAAAATGCCAGGCTGTTACTGAACCTGGAGAATGTTGCGTTTATTCACGAAAACTTTACACAATTGGATTTTACTGACTATGAGCATTTCTATTTTTACAATGCATTCTACGAAAACCTTATAGGCACCTTTAAAATAGATGAAAGCGTTGAATATTCGGCGCAGTTGTTCAATAAATATAATATTCATTTATTCAGACAGCTGGAACAAAAGCCAGCCGGAACCAGGTTAGCTACTTTTCATAGTACGGAATATGAAATTCCATCAAGTTATTATGAAGTAGGTTCAGAAATGGATAACCTTTTGAAATTTTGGATAAAAGTTTAAAATTTCATGAACATAAAGTTCTTATGGTAAATAGTAGAAGAATTGGTCTTTCGGCGTAAAGAATTAAACTTTTGCTATTGCATGTAATTTGCATTCCTGGAATAGACCAATATCTTCTGCATTATGCAGTTTTAATTGATCCAGGAGTTCCGCAGCATTTTTTTTCTTTACAAAATACTCCAGAATGTAAGCGTATTGGCAGTTCTCGTAATATGCTTCGTAAATATTTAGTTTGCTGTGTTCGGTAAGTTGTTTGAAAATACCCAGGTCAGTTCGCGGATCTGATATGAAAGCAAATATTTTTTTTTCATCAGGCTGTATATTATTCAATTTTTCTTCCTGTAAAAAAGAATAACCCCCCGCCTGTTTTAATTTAATTTCCACTTCTGGAGTCCTGGATGATCTCCGGTTTTTAGTAAAAAGAAATTGTAGTTCACCTGCTGTACACCGGTGTTGTGCTATATACCTGAACCCGCCATTTTTTTCTGATTGCTGCATAGTAACATCCTGGTCGCTGTTCACGGACCTGGTATATTGTTCCCACTGCGCTAAAAAAGGTTCTCTGCCAAGTATTGTGTCAAAACAAACAAAGTGCACCACTTTTTCTTTTCTCATACCTGTAAGGTAGGCTTTAAAACTGGCTTTACCGCATTTGAGATAGGCTTTTAACTATTCTTAATTCAATGAATTTGATGCATCAATTATAAAAGATCCTCACTGTATGTAATGTATAAAATAAAAAAAGTTGCCTTTTTTTCAGGCAACTTTTCAGATTAAAAGCTGGGATCAATGATTGAAACCTGAATTCTCTACTGCTATACTTTTCATTTTCTTTTTCTCCCCATTGGTCCGTTTTTTCACTGACTTTGGAGAAATAATGTTGTCAGTTTTACCGACTAAAATTCAAATAAGATGCATTAACTGTTTGTTAAAACTCTTCAGTAATCACTAAAACTATAAATGAATAATTGAATGTAAAAATTGCAATCTTAAATTTTATTCATCGAGAAAAAGACCCTTGTTCCTTTTCCTGGAGCACTATCTATATTTAAATGGCCGTTTATTAACGTTGTTCTTTTCCGCATGCTTGTAATACCGGGGGTTTGTTTTACCTGGTTAATTTCAAATCCTTTACCGTCATCTAAAATGGTAAGAGAAATGTCTTTATCAGATTCTTCAAGACTCACTTTAGCGGTTTTTGCTTCTGCATGATACATTACATTACTTAATGATTCCTGGCAAACTCTAAAAAAATCTAATTTAATTTCCTGAGTTAAATGATTTTCATTGATAAACCCTTCAAACTCACAGGGTATACCGGTTAAAAATGCAAACTCATTACAATGCCACTTTAAAGTTTCTGTTAGCCCTATATCTTCTATCATATTTGGACTGATGGAAAATGAAATTCTTCGAATGGTATCAAGAAGTAATGTGGTTACTGTTAAAGCATGATCAATTCTTTTCGCTGAATCACCTGACAATCCAGTTTCCTTTAATTTTATTCCTTCAATATCCATTTTTACAACAGAAGCTAACTGTGCCAGTTCCTCGTGTAATTCAACGGCGAGATATTTTCTATCTACTTCAATGCTGGTTTTGAAATGGGAGGCTAATCCTTTAAACTTTTTATATTTTTCTTCAATTTCAATTTCAACCAGCTTGATTTCAGTGATATCTTTTGCTATGGCAAAAACAAGTTCTTTATCCGAAAAATAAATAGAATTCCAGGTGAGCCAAACGTAGTCACCGTCTTTTGTAACATACCTGTTTTGAAAATTCAATAAAGCTTCACCATTTAATAGTCTATCCCTTTCTCGGCCGGTTAATTCCCTGTCATCCGGAAATATAAAAGTTGAAACGGGCCGCGATAATAATTCCTCTTCAGTGAAACCCAGTTTTTTACAAACAGCATCATTAATTTTTCTGAAATAGCCGTCCTTACCTACAATACAAACTAATGCAGGGGTCTTTTCAAAAAAAGTAAGTATTTCCAGTTCAGGAATTTGAGGAGTGATCATAGCGGTTGAAAGTACATAAAATTATTATTTGCAGTTATGATAATCATTTGATCCGAAGGGCTGCTAAGAATGAAGTTGGTAAGCTGTTAAATTGATTGCAAGGAATAAAAATCTGTAAAAACTCAATGAATAATCACCAATCATAGAAAGCATTTATTCTAGTTTTTAATATCGGGTAGAAGGACAACCGACTTTTTTGCTTTTGCTGCTGCCTAAGGGAATGCCTGCTATCTCTTTGTATTTATCAAGGTAAAAACGTACCGTGTAAGTGAGTGAAATAAATAGATAGCCATCATTATTGCCCGGATTACCGCGGCTGGTACCAGCGGCAGGGTAGGGACCAGCGCCTACCTCATCGCCACGCCATGCAAAATCAACAGCTGTTTGACCGCGGGCATTTAGTAATGCATTTTGATCTGCATAATTTGTACTTACATCGTCCAGGTAATCAGTAAATATTTTGCGATAACCTAATTCAAGCCCGATCCGCATATCTTCATTGAGTGCATATTGTGCACCCACACCAACGGGTACTGCAAACTGTGTTAATTTGTATTCTTTCACATCAGCCAAAAATTCCTGGCCTTCTGTACTTAGCGGTTTCAGGAAAGTTTTATCTTCTCCTTCTACTTCAGTGTATGGTTTAAAATGATAAAAACCTAAGCCGGCAAATACATATGGTGACCACCATCTTTCATTTAAACTGAAAATACTGTATTGGGCGCTGAGTTCGAATTCCCAGAGATTGGATTTAAAATTCAGGTTGCGTTGCTTCATGGCATCAGTGCCTTTTTTATCATCAGCACGCAATCTGCCAAAGCTTAAATAGCTCCTGGCTGTAATCCGTTCGGTCAGATCATACCGTGCCCCAATAGAACCCATCAACCCGGGTTGAGATAAAGAGATCGAATTTTTTTTAAGATCGCCCTGGTAGTTTGCCATTCCAAACCGTGCGGCAAAATGAAAATTCTGTGAAGATGCTGAAG
>JACCYQ010000139.1 GCA_013696395.1 Chitinophagaceae bacterium | reverse complement strand
CAATCGTATTTTTTTAATGCCCCATAAAAAAGCAATTATCATTGGTGCCGGACCAGCTGGTCTTACTGCAGCTTATGAATTACTGCATAGAACTAATATAATTCCAGTAATACTTGAAAAGTCAAATGATATTGGTGGAATTTCAAAGACAGTAAAATATAAAGGAAACAGAATAGATATTGGAGGGCACCGTTTTTTTTCAAAGTCAGACAGGGTGATGCAATGGTGGCTTAATATTATGAACCTTGAAAAAAATGAAGAAACGGAACTAATACTTCAATTTCAAAATCAACAAAAGAAAATAAATGTTTCCAGTTACCAATCCAATCCAAACCGGGACGAAGACAATGTCATGCTGATACGGGAAAGAGTATCAAGAATTTATTATTTAAAGAAATTCTTCACTTACCCGGTTACATTATCCTGGGACACGGTTAATAAGTTGGGTCTGTTAAAAATGTTTAAAATCTTTTTTTCTTATACGGCTTCTAAAATCTTTCCAAGAAAAGATGAAGTTACACTGGAAGATTTTTTTATTAATAGATTCGGTAAAAACCTGTATCAAACATTTTTTAAAGATTATACAGAAAAAGTATGGGGCGTTCCCTGTAATAAAATACCTGCAGAATGGGGTGCACAACGAATTAAAGAACTATCCGTTACCAGAGCCATATTGCATGCATTGAAAAATATATTTCCATCTAAAAAAAAGGCTGATCTCGCACAAAAAAATACATCAACCAGTTTGATTCAAAAATTTCTGTATCCCAAATACGGACCTGGTCAGTTATGGGAAGAAGTGGCGAGAATAATAATGGAAAAAGGAGGACAGATTCATTTCAATACAGATGTTACTAATATTCACACGGATGATGATGAAATTGTTTCAATTAAGGCTACAGATAACATAAATAATCATACTATTTCATTTGTAGGAGATTATTTTTTTTCTACGATGCCAGTGAAAGATTTTATTGCAGGCATAGGTAAAGAAGTACCTGCGCATGTAGCAGAAATTGCTTCTGGATTACAATACCGCGATTTCATAACAGTAGGTTTGCTTGTAAAAAAATTGAAATTAAAAAAGAACGAGGGCTTAATAAAGGACAACTGGATTTATATCCAGGAGAAAGATGTTAAGATTGGCCGGCTGCAAATATTTAATAATTGGAGCCCGTTTATGGTTGCAGATCCTGGCACAGTCTGGTTAGGCCTGGAATATTTTTGCAATAAAGATGATGAATTTTGGAAATTGAATGAAGATCAACTTGCACAACTAGCCATTGAGGAATTGATAAAAATCGAATTGATTAACAAAGTGGACGTGCTGGATTTTACTGTTATCAAAATGGAAAAAACTTACCCTGCATATTTTGGTACATACGGACAATTTCACCAGATTCAGGAATATGTTGATAAATTTAAAAACCTGTTTCTTATAGGGAGAAATGGCATGCATAAATACAATAATGCTGATCACTCTATGCTTACTGCCATGACTGCTGTAGATAATATTATTTCTGGAATTGATGATAAAAAAAATATTTGGGATATCAATACAGAACAGGAATACCAGGAATAGTTTGATATACGCAAAAGTGCAGGGGCATAATTATTGGATATTATTTTTAAAGCATAGGCTGCATGAAAGAAAGCAATAAACAAAAAACTTTCGCCCGATATCTTGCCATGTATGGTTGTATTTCTACAGGCATGATATATGGAGCTGTAGGAGTAATAGCTATTCTTTCATTTCTTAAAATTAAAAAGGGAGGTGCGGATGAAGGCAGTTTACTTGTTTACCTGAATGATTACATAATTGGGAAAATATTCATTTGGATAATCCTGGTTGGGATGATCAGTTATATAGCCTGGCGTATGTATGAAACATTCATGGATCCGTACGGCTACGGAACTAAAGCAAAAGGTTTGATCAGGCGTTCAGGTATCGGGTTAAGCAGTATCGCAGATGCATTCATTGCTTATTCAGCCATACAGGCTCTGCTTGGCACTGGTAGTGTTCAGGAAGATGGGCAACCAAAAGCAGAAAGAGAAATTGCAGGTAAACTGTTACAGGAAAGCTGGGGAGATTGGTTAATTATTATTTTAGGTGCTCTCATATTGATAACAGCGCTTGTTCAGTTCTTTTATGGTATTTCAAAAGGATATAAAGAAAGATTGAATATTGATCATTTCAGTAAATTAATTACATGGCTTACGCATTTTCTTGCGTGGTATGGATATTTTGCCAGAGGGTTAATACTGGGTATCATTGGTTTCTTTTTTATTAAAGCAGGTATTTCAAAAGGTGCGCAATTTGTTGTAAATACAGATAAGGCCTTCGATTTTATTGGTGATCACGTTGGTCATTTATATTTTATTTTGGTTGCAGCAGGAACTGTTTGCTATGGATTATTTATGTTTCTTTTAGGCATTTACTTTGATCCCGACAAAGATTGAAAATCAAACCGTATATTTCTCAATCAACCGTTCACAAAACTCTTCTATCTTATTAAGCTGACCTTCCCGTGCATCATGATAATTGAGTATTTGCAAAGGAAAAGGCAATTCGGCAGAGTATAAATAAACTGGTAACACATAATCATCTCCTTTATTAATAAGGACCAGGTTACAATAAGTAAATTCATATTTGCAGGGTTTCGATGCCAGGTAATCTACAGATACACAAACAATAAAACGCTCCGATTTCTCAAGTGATGTGTTCAATTTGTTAACCCAGTTAGTGCCAATATCAATATCCTGGGTATCCAGGAAAACACGAAAATTAGGTTGCAGTTTTTCCCGGATCAATTGAGCAAAGTTTTGATTTTTACGACTGTAGCTAATAAAAAAATCATATTTCGTTGGTACACTCTTGGCGAGGTATTTATTTTCGTGAGCTACAAATAATGGATGGAGCTGCTCAATTTTTGAAATATCTTTTATTACAATCTTAATTGTTTTAACAGGAAAATCCTTATCCAGCCAAAATAAACTGGTTTTAATCAGTTCTTTTAATACCATTTGGTCAGATGCACCCCGGCAACCAGTCAGGATTAAGGGCATCGCCACAGATTCTATTGAATATTGAGTTGCAAAAGGCATAATGCTTTGAAAAATACCGGCAATCATGGAGTATGGATTCTTCTCTTCTTCTGGTTCAAAACACAGTATCCTTTTAATATTCTTAAAATTAATTTCCTTCGAAATCCATGAATCAAACTGGTCCCTGAAGTCTGATTCTTTTTCACTGGCTAATCTTTCAACTGAAAGTCCTGCAGAAAATAAAGAGCCGATTAAAGAAGTGCTTGTTGGCGTGTAATTACCAGGGAATGCAGAAACAACCAAAACATCTACTTTATGTTCAGGAGAAATATCGGTTAAATCGCCTAGAATCAATTGCAATTTTCCTTTCTTCTCGGTTATAATTTCATCTACGATCTGCATGGTGTGTTGCTAAATGAAGCAGGTTGGTATTTCGATATTCTTTCACTGAAGTTACCAATAAATATGAAAAACTTATAGCAGCAAAGTGCGAAATTGTATCAGCATATATAAATTCAGGTATGATTTTTTGGAAAATATAAAATGAAAATGATTAAAAACCAATATAAAACAATATGGACAATCGGGCATTCTACCCGAGGCCTTGAAACGTTTATTTTATTATTACAATCCTTCAATATTAAATGTGTTGTGGATATTCGTCACTACCCAGGATCGCGGCGTTATCCTCACTTCAATAAAATTGAATTAAGTGAATCGTTATTGAAAATAAACATACATTATATGCATCTCGAGCAACTTGGGGGGCGGCGAAAAGCTAATCCTGGTTCTCAAAATATGGCATGGCGTAATGCTGCATTCAGAGGGTATGCAGATTATATGGAATCAATTGATTTTGAAAAAGGAATAAAATTATTGGAAGAGATGGGCCTGAAAGAATCTACTGCCTTTATGTGTTCTGAAGCTGTTTGGTGGCGATGTCACCGTTCCATGGTTGCCGACTATTTGAAAGCAAAAGGATGGAACGTAATTCACATAATGGGTTTGAACAACTCAATAGTACATCCATACACTTCGGCCGCAAAACTCATTGATGGAAAATTAAATTATCTATCAGGTTAACTCCGAAAATTAAAATATTGATCACCAGGCATTCTTTTGTGCTTCATTTGTCCTCTCGGGTTGTACAGGTTCAAGTTCCCGCCAATTTTTATTATAACTAACAAAAAAAGATAACCACAAAGCCCTGGCAAAACGCATGAGGTAAGGCTGAATTAGAATAAGAATTACAGCATTTGTTATAAGCCAGTAAAATACCCTGTTATCATCGAGAGAAAATCCAATGACCAACCACCACAACACAAAAGTAAATGCACTTAAAGCTACTGTTAAAGCATAACTCACATAGGCTGAACCATAGTAAAACCCCACTTCCAGTTCCAAAGGTTGTTTGCAAACCTGGCATTTTTCAGGCATTTTCATAAACGACTTTAAGTTGTATGGGTTCTTCTCCAGGAACATATCACCTTCCCTGCAACGGGGGCATTTACATTTAAATAAGGAAATAATTCCCGGATTTGAAGTTCTGGTTATTTCAGCCAAGGAATCTATGGCTGGCTCATTTTCTATCTTCTTTGATTTTTGCACCAGTATAATTTATTTTTTGAAGCGCCTTAAACGCTAACCATTAACAATAAAAATGATGTAAAATGTTGCACAAAGGTACTAATGACCAGCTGGTATATTTAAATATCAATGACCACTATGAAAAACTATTGTGCAGAATAAAATCTAAACTTTATATTAGTGTAAAATAATTCAATGAAACACTATTTAATTATAATCATTACCGCAACATTATTTGCATGCAATAATGATCAGCAAACCACAGCTGAAAATGATGATGAAGCTGCCGTTAACAATCAACCCCCTTCTGAAAAACCAGCTGAAGAAACCACCGTAAACTTATCAGGTAATACCCTGGCAACATTAGATATGAGTTATACCTTCAGACTGCACGAATTGGTTCGTTACCAACCGGGCGAGCAAATGACAAAAATGTTTAAACTGGATGATGCAAAAAATGATTATTACATCCTTGACGCCAGTGTTGAAAATATAACCGGTGAAGTTTTTGATACCGGCAGGGATATGCTATCTGTTTATTTTAAATTAAGCAATGGGAACACTACCAAAAGTTCGCTTAAAGGTGCCAGTTTATTGGCTGCTTACAATACTGAGAACAGACCAAAATATCCGCAAAAGCAATATGACCAACTTTGGAGTTCTAAATTTCCCGCTAACAGCAGCGCCCGCAGTCATTTATTCGCCGCTGAAGTTCCGGAGGGCGTTACGATAACAGGTATAGGTTTTTATGAAAAAAATGCGGCAAAAAATAAACATACAGACCTGTAATAATTATTCAAAAATTGCTGATTTGATTTCAACATTTTGCAGATCATTCAATTTATAAAGAACTTCGGTTTCCCTGTTTTTGGGTATACCTATTTCCATCATAGAAAATAACTGGGTTTCCTGTTTAATGATTCTGCAATTATACTGCCTGAGGATCATCATCACATCGTTCATACGGGTATAATCAAATTGCAAATTGAAAAATTTTTCAACCGGCATTTGAACAATGGAAGTAAGTTGCAATGCAAGAGAAGCAGTCATTTTATAAGCATTGATCAGGCCTGGAACACCCAGCATGGTTCCGCCAAAATAACGCACCACAATGATCAATGTGTTGGTCAATTGTTTACTGTCAATTTGACCCAGTATGGGTTTACCCGCTGTACCTGAGGGTTCGCCAGCATCGCTTACCCGAAAAATATTTTTACCCAACCCTACCCGATAAGCGAAACAATGGTGACTTGCTTTAGGATGCTCTTTTTTTATTTCATTCAGCCTTTCTTTAAATGTTTCAACATTCTCAACCGGGAATGCATAACCGATAAACTTGCTACCCCTGTCTTTATACTCCGCTACCGCAGGTTGTACGATAGTATTATAAAAATCTGCTTCACTCATTTTTTATATTAATTATAATGATCCGCCAATACCCACTTAACCATTCAACTTATCAACAACTCAACTAATATTAACCATAGGCAATTAAAGAAATGGCCGCCAGGCTTAATAAAATTCCAATCCAGTTTTTTACTGAAAGAAATTCCTTAAAGATCAACCAGGCCATTACCGAACTAAACAGAACAATACCCATGTTCACAATAGGGATAATGGCCGAACTGTTACCAGGATATTGCTTCAACACCTCCAATAAAAACCAGATAGAAAAATAATTAGGAATGCCAATTAAGATACCAGCCAATACACTTCGCTTATCAAATATTTCTTTCCCCTTTATTAACAGAATGACCAGGATAATAAATCCGGATATAAATGCAATCGCAAAGGATGTTATCAGGTAAGCGTTATTGTTATGCTCATTTATAAAACTTTGTTCCACGTACTTGATCATAGTGTCCAAAAATCCACTTCCCAGGAATAATATAGCGGGGAGTAGTATCCATATCAAAGGACTTATTAATTGAGGTGATCCCTTAACTGTATTTTGTTTAGGCCAGCAGGTTAATACAACCGCAGTAAGTGCCATAATAATTCCCACGATTTTTATCCAGCTTGAAGTTTCATTATATAGATACAGGGAAAAAGAAAACGGAATTACTAAGGAAAGCTTATTGGCGACTGAAGCAACGGCAACCCCCATTTTTTGTGCTGTATAAGCAATCAGGTTAAATAATAAAACAAAAGTGATTCCCATGATACATGCCCAGGGGAACCATCCTTCGAAAACCATTTGGCTATTAAACGGAACAGACCCATTTACAATGACTCCGACAATAACACAGGTAAAATAATTAAAAACAATGGCCTGCAGGTTTGAAATATTAAACCGCTGCAGCATCTTAAAAGAAAGTGTCAGGTAAGATGTAAGTATGATTGTAGCTGCCAGGAACAACATTATTAATCCGGTTGTATTTGAGGGTAAAAATAACTGATGCTGTCACCTGCGGATTCTTGTTGGAAATGAGGCCGTGCATCTTTTAATACCGGCGCTAAAATACCGTCTTTAATAAAAAGAGTTGGATTAGTTATTATCCTTGCTTCGTTCCAATAATTTTCATCGATAAATGATTGTTGCAAACGGGCCCCACCCTCCACTATGATACTTTGAATTCCCATTTGATAACAAGCTTCCATTATTTCGGTTATGGATGAAGGTTGTCCAGCCAACTTGAACCAATATGTTTTATTTTCAAAACCGGGAGATTTTATTCCTTCAGTTATTGTGTGGCGATCATAATTAAAAACAATGGTTGGCGCCTCACCAGAAAAAATGTGATGTGTTCCAGGTAAAACATTATTAAAATCAGTTACCAATCGTATGGGATGAGAACCTGACCAAAGGCGATTGGTAAGTTTCGGATCATCTTTTAATGCTGTATTAGTACCGACAAGTATGGCAGACTCCTGGCTTCGCCATTTATGCACCAGCCTGTTGGTGATCTCATTGCTGATCATCAGCCTTTCATTACCAACATTTCCAATAAAGCCATCAGCAGTTTGCGCCCATTTTAATATCACAAATGGTTTATGATATTCATGAAAAAAGAAAAACCGCTCATTCAAATCTTTAGATTCCTGTTCTAAAATTTCTTCAATAACCTGTATCCCTGCCTGATTTAATTTTTCTATTCCACGACCATCCACTTCCTTAAAAGAATCCCGGCAACCAATTACCACGTTTGGTATTTTATGTTTGATGATAAGTTCCGCACATGGAGGCGTTTTGCCAAAATGCGCACAGGGTTCTAAAGAAACATAGATCGTTGATTTATCGAGCAGGTATTCAAAACCATTGGCAATTGCATGTTGGATGCAATTTACTTCTGCATGCGGGCCACCATATTTTTTATGATAACCTTCCCCGATAATTTGTTTATCCTGCACCAGGACTGCCCCCACCATGGGGTTTGGAGCTACAAAACCCTGTCCCAGTTTTGCCAAATGAAGGCAACGTTGCATATAAATATCATGATTTACTTTGTGGCTGGAAGGCATAAGGCAGCAAAAGTAAAATAATTAAGTTTGCAGAACACCGATTGTACATCCGTATTAATCCAATTAAAATTGGATTAACTATTGTAACATCGGCATTATGCCAGAAAACTTGGACTAATTTATAATTCTAATTGGTATAACATGAAAGGAAGCGAAATCAGGAAAACACTTAACAGGGAGTTACGCACAATTTATAGTGAACGTGAAGCTGGTAATATTGCTGAAATGGTTATGGAAAAGATCACTGGTCAAAAAAGAGTGGACAGATTAATAAATGATCCGGAGATAAGCGAAGAATTGGTAGATAAGTTTCACCAGGCAAAACAAAGATTACTGAATCACGAACCCATTCAATACGTATTAGGCGAAGCATGGTTTTGTGGCATGAAATTATCCGTGGATAAACAAGTTTTGATTCCAAGACCTGAAACGGAAGAATTGGTTGAATGGGTGATTGAAACTGTTCAGGACTGGCCCGAACCCGCCAATCGTAATTATAAAATTTTAGATGTAGGAACGGGAAGTGGATGTATTGCCATTGCATTACAAAAAAAATTGCTTGCTTATTTTGAAATTTTGGCCTGCGATAAAAGTGACAGGGCCCTTACTATTGCAAGAAAAAATGCTGATGATCAAGACGCTTTGGTTGATTTTATTCCCATGGATTTTTTGGATGAAGATCAACAAAAACAATTACCGCATGTTGACATAGTAGTAAGCAATCCTCCATATATTCCTGATTCCGGAAAAAATTTAATGGCAGATAATGTGGTGAAATATGAGCCTTACATGGCATTATTTGTTCCTGATGATGATCCTCTTCAATTTTATAAAGCGCTGGCTTCTTTCGGAAAATTCAAATTGCAG
>JACCYQ010000100.1 GCA_013696395.1 Chitinophagaceae bacterium | reverse complement strand
ATAAGTATATACTAAATATAATAATCAAAGCCTCCTGAAAGGGAGGCTTTGATTATTTAAAAATTTAATTGAATTAATATTCATCTTCATTAAACATAAAATCTTCCTGGGAAGGGTAATCGGGCCATATATCCTCGATACTTTCATAAACTTCACCCTCATCATCCAATTCCTGTAAATTTTCCACCACTTCAATAGGGGCACCTGAACGGATGGAAAAGTCGATCAGTTCATCTTTAGTTGCTGGCCAGGGGGCATCCTCAAGGTAAGAGGCTAATTCAAGTGTCCAAAACATGATATCTTTTTTTTAATGTTCTTAAAAAATCCAGGAGATCCACCAATAAACTGTGGGGTTTCCTCCTTGTTAATTTTCCGCAAATGTAGGGTTAATAACCAATTTTCCAAATCCATTATATTAACCTTCAATAAAATTCCATTCCCAAAACCTAAATTTTTGATTTAAAGGTTAGGTTTGTGCATTAATGATTGATCAGCTATTAAAAATGTTGCATGTTAAAAGGAAAAAATATTCATAAACGTTATGGCCAGATTCATGTACTAAACGGTGTGGATATTGAAATTATAAAAGGTGAAATAGTTAGTATTGTCGGTTCTTCCGGTGCCGGTAAAAGCACTCTTCTTCATATTTTAGGTACACTCGATAGCCCCGATGAAGGTGATATTTACTTATACGAGAATAATATTGGCAGGTTAGAAGGTAAAAAAATGGCAGCATTCAGAAATCGTCATATTGGCTTTGTATTCCAGTTTCATCACCTTTTACCTGAATTTACAGCCCTTGAAAATGTGTGCATTCCTGGTTGGTTATCGGGTAAAGGAAAAAATGAAGTAAGAAACCGTGCAAAAGAGTTGCTGGGATTGTTAGGATTATCTCATCGGCTTGAAAATAAGCCAGGAGCGTTATCCGGTGGTGAACAACAAAGGGTTGCCGTTGCCCGTGCTTTGATAAATAATCCTGATATAGTTTTTGCGGATGAGCCCACGGGAAATCTGGATTCTCAACACGCATTGGAATTACACCAGTTATTTATCGACCTGAGAGATCAATTTTCTCAAACTTTCCTGATCGTTACACATAATGAAGAACTGGCCCAACTTAGTGACAGAATAGTACATATGCGGGATGGTAAAATAGTAAGTTGAAGGAATTACTTTATTTTCTTGGCTTCCAGGGAATTTCCTCCGCTCCCAGTTGCATACCAGTATATCTGGCCAAAATAAATAAATAATCGCTTAGTCTGTTCAGGTAAATGATGATTTTTGATTCCACAAAGCTGAGTTCTGAAAGCCTTACACAGGTTCTTTCAGCTCTTCGGCAAATACATCGTGCAATATGTAAATGTGAAATAGTAGGATGACCACCGGCCAAAATAAAACTTTTCATTTCCGGTAACAATTCATTCATTCGGTCAATTTCTTTTTCCAACCACTCAATATCACCTTGCCCCAGGTTGGGCAACTTCATTTGTGTTTCCTTTTCAGGATCGCAAGCTAAAGTTGATCCCATGGTAAATAAACGATCCTGCACTTCTAATAATGTTTTTTGGCTCAATGTATCCTCAATCAGATCCCGACAAAGTCCTATATATGAATTTAATTCATCTATGGTCCCATATGCTTCAATACGTAAGTTAGATTTGGAGACTTTTGTTCCACCTATCAATGATGTATTTCCGGAATCTCCCGTTTTAGTATAAATCTTTAATGCCATTAAAACTGAGTTTTTTGTCCTTATAAATCAGTGGACCATGGAAGGTATTTTTCTTTCATCACTTTCAATAACGCCATCCCTTAAGCGAATAATACGGTGCGAATGATTAGCTATATCTTCTTCATGGGTTACCAGTACCACCGTGTTACCGGAATTGTGGATCCTTCCAAAAATCTCCATAATCTCATAAGATGTTTTGGTATCCAGGTTACCTGTAGGTTCATCTGCCAGTATAATTGCAGGATCGTTCACTAATGCACGGGCAATAGCTACACGCTGACTTTGGCCCCCACTTAATTCATTGGGTTTATGATGACTGCGGTCAGTAAGATTTACCATGTCCAGAACTTCCATGGCTTTTTTATTCCGTAATTTTTTAGATAATCCTGCATAAACTAAAGGAAGTGCCACGTTTTCGAGTGCTGTTAAACGTGGTAAAAGGTTAAATTGCTGAAACACAAAACCAATCTCTTTATTACGTATTTCAGCCAGTTCATTATCATCCATTTTGCTTACATCATTCCCATTCAAAATATAAAGTCCGGAAGTTGGGGTATCCAGGCAGCCCAAAATATTCATCAAGGTGCTTTTGCCTGAACCTGAAGGTCCCATTAAAGCCACGTATTCATTTTTCATAATATCCAGTGATACTCCCTGTAAAACAGGCAAAATTTGTCTGCCCATAATATAGCTTTTCGAAATTTGATTTATGTGGATAATTCTTTTCATTTTTTTGTGGGGTTAATTTTACTCAGGACAAGTTATTTGTTTTGGCGAATCATTTTCGGCACTAAAAAATATTGATCATTATGGTGAGGCGCATTTTTCAACCCTTCCTCAGTGGAAATATATTTCTTTACTATATCATCTCTAAACACATTCACTTCATCGCTCATGTGCAACAATGGTTTTACACCAGTAGTATCCAGCTCATTTAATTTCTCAATAAAATGAATCATTTTTTCCAGGTCTTTTTTTATGTCTATTTTTTCTTCAGGGGTGAACTTTAACCTGGATAAATTAGCCAGTTTGTTTATCAATTCTTCGGTTACTTCCATCAGGCAAATATAGTTTTAATCTGTTTGCGATTATGCGATACAGGATAGCCGGTGTCATTAATGGATTAATGTTTTTGCTATCTACTTTTACCTATTATAAACCACAAACTCTGTTTATCTTCGCCGCTTTATGGAAAAACAGAAAGAAGTGGTGGTTAGCGGCCTGCGTCCTACAGGTTTATTACACCTGGGAAATTATTTTGGGGCACTGCGTAATTATGTTCGCATGCAGGAGGATTATGATTGCTATTTCTTTGTGGCTGACTGGCATTCTTTAACTACGCATCCAGATACAAAATCTTTAGGAGAAAATGTAAGGCGTGTTCTTGCTGAAAATATTGCCTGCGGGCTTGACCCGGAAAAGGTGTGTTTGTATTTACAGAGTTCAGTTCCTGAAATTGCTGAATTATATCTTTACTTAAATATGCTGGCATATAAGGGTGAACTAGAAAAAACTACAACCTTTAAAGATAAAGTACGACAGCAACCTGAAAATATAAATGCGGGTTTACTTACATATCCTGTATTAATGACGGCAGATATTATTATTCATCGGGCACTATATGTACCCGTTGGTAAAGATCAGGAACAACATTTGGAAATGGCCAGGAATTATGCGCAGCGTTTTAATCATCGGTATGGTGAACTTTTTCCTGAACCCCAGGCTTATAATTTTGGGCAAGAGTTAATTAAAATACCGAGCCTGGATGGAACCGGTAAAATGAGTAAAAGTGAAAATCAGTTTGCCACTATCTACCTGGCCGATGATGATGACCTGATCAGGAAGAAAGTAATGAAAGCAAAAACAGATAGCGGTCCCTTAGAAAAGAATTCGGTAAAACCAGACTATATTGAAAATCTTTTCCAGTTAATGCGCCTGGTAAGTAAATCCGAGATAGTACATGCTTTTGAAAAAGATTTTAATGAATGCCAGATCCGTTATGGTGATCTGAAAAAACAACTTGCTGATGATATAGTTAGCTTTATTTCGCCGATACGGGAAAAAGCTGTAGCAATTTATAGTGATACCAAATATCTCAAAGAAGTAATCCAAAAAGGAGGAGAAAATGCCAGGGAAAGAGCCAATGAAACGATCCGGATGGCAAGGGAGCTGATAGGTTTAAACTATTTTTCATAGCTGAAAATTTTTTTGTTTAAATCTGATGTGGGAAATCTATATATTCAACGTTCAATTAAAATTCCCTTTCGGGCATGGCAAAAATTAAAAAACCAAAGCATATAGCAGTAGCCGGCAATATTGGTGCGGGTAAAACAACATTGACGGAATTACTGAGCAAACAATATAAATGGATTCCTCAATTTGAAGATGTGGACCATAATCCATACCTGTTTGATTTTTATGAAGACATGCCCCGTTGGAGTTTTAATCTGCAGATTTATTTTCTGAATAGCCGGTTAACACAATTATTGGAAATTCATCGTGGAACGGAAACCGTTATACAGGATCGTACAATTTATGAAGATGCAAATATTTTTGCACCCAACCTTCATGAAATGGGTTTGATGAGCAAACGTGATTTTGACAATTATTACGAATTCTTTAATACACTGAAACAAATGGTGAAACCTCCTGACCTGATGATTTACCTAAAAGCTTCAGTTCCTACTTTGGTTGGACAAATACAAAAAAGAGGAAGAGAATATGAAGAAAATATCCGGTTAGATTATTTAAAGAGATTGAATGAATATTACAACAAATGGGTCGATACTTATAAAGAAGGATCGCTGCTAATCATAAATGTGGATGAAAATAAATTTGCTGAAAATGAAGAACATCTTGGAGAGATCATCCAAAAAATTGATTCACAACTTTACGGATTGTTTTAATTCTTTTTTGGGAGGGGATCGCCGTAATCTGAATAGTCTTTCATTTCCACCAAAAGTTCATTAATCTTTTGGGTCCATTCCCTTTGTTTTTCTTTATTACGGCTGTAATCTGTTTCAGTATCATACAGGTTTTGAAATTCCTCTTTCAATTCCATATGTTCCTGGTAAATCAAATCCAGGTCATTTTTCAGATTTTTAAAATCGAGAGGGTAATTCGTAATTGCCTCGTGCAGATAACGGGCAAATAATTCTGAAATATCAAAATGGCCCTGTTCATGGTTTAATATCCAATCATTTTTAATCAATCCCCAGGATCTTTTTTTTGCAAAACGGCAGGCAATATTATAAGAGAATACATTATTTTTTACCCGGTATTGAAAACCTAGAAAAGTGGATGTCAAAGCTGCAGCTTCTGATTGATGATTTACAGGGCCTTCAAAATCAGTCCAGTTTAATCGGCGATTTTCCTGCCAATCGATAAATTCATCTTCACTCCGTTTACTTTCATTAGGCGATTGAAAGATAAAAGCAAGAGATAAAGCGACAGAAATAAAAGTTTGAATAAAAAGCATATTTTCTGAACGGAAAGTTCATAAAAATATTCTTATCATGTAATGATTGGGTAGTTAAAAAAAAACGAAAGCTCTTCCGGTTCGGAAAAGCTTTGACTATAAATTATATTCTATAAATTAAACCTTCGGTCCCGCTGCCAATATCTCTTCCTTCACCCCTTCTGCATAATTTTTAAAATTATCAATAAATAAACCCGCCAGGTATTTAGCCTTTTCATCATATGCCTCTTTATCATTCCAGGTATCACGCGGATTCAACACAGCAGATGGTACACCCGGACATTCCTGGGGAACAGCCATCCCGAAAATTGAATCATTTTCAAACGGCACATCCTTTAGTTTGCCTTCGAGGGCTGCTGTGATCATTGCCCTGGTATAAGGTAATTTTATCCGGCTGCCTTCTCCATAAGGCCCACCCGTCCAACCAGTATTAATCAACCACACATTTACATCGTGAGCTTTCATTTTATCACCTAACATGGAGGCATAATTACCGGGGTGTAAAGGAAGAAACGGAGCTCCGAAGCATGCACTAAACGTAGGTTTGGGTTCGGTGATCCCTGTTTCTGTTCCGGCTACTTTGGCTGTATAGCCAGATATGAATTGATACATTGCCTGGCCTGTAGTGAGTTTCGAAATGGGTGGCAATATTCCAAAAGCATCACAGGTTAAAAAGAAAATATTCTTAGGTATTCCCCCGATGGATGGCTCCATTGAATTGCTTATAAAATATAATGGATAGGAAACCCTTGTATTTTCTGTTATCGATGCATCATCAAAATTTATTTTATTGGTACCTGGATAAAACATCACATTTTCAACTAATGCACCAGGACGGATTGCATGAAAAATTTCTGGTTCTTTTTCTTCTGTTAGGTTAATGAGTTTTGCATAACAACCACCCTCAAAATTAAAAATATTATCATCTGTCCACGCATGTTCATCATCGCCAATTAATTTTCTTTGGGGGTCAGCGCTTAATGTTGTTTTACCGGTTCCACTCAATCCAAAGAAAATAGCGGTATCACCCTTTCCCCCCATATTGGCACTGCAATGCATACTTAATACATTTTTATCATGGGGTAATATGAAATTAAGAATAGTAAATATGCCTTTTTTCATTTCACCTGTATAACCCGAACCTCCCACTATAATCATTTTATGTTTAAAAGAAACCAGGGAGAAATTGTGCTGTCGAATTCCACATTCTTCCGGATCGGGAGATAGTCCTGGTGCTGAAATAATATGCCATTCAGGTTTGAAATTTTCCAGTTCTTCTTCTGACGGTCTTAGAAACATGTTATAAGCAAATAGGTTGCTCCAGGGTTTTTCATTCATAACCCGGATATTTATCCGGTAACGGGGATCAGCACAAGCCTGGCAATCCCTTACCCATAATTCCGGTAAGTTGTTCATATGATCCATCACTTTTTTGAAAATGATGTCATAGTATTTTTCCTCCAGCGGAATATTGAATTCATTCCAGAAAACAGTATCATCCGTTTTTTCGCATTTTACAGTGAATTTATCTTTAGGAGAACGACCGGTAAATTCACCTGTATTAATAACTAATGCACCGGTATCATTTAATACTCCCTCACCTAAACGTAAGGTGTCCTTTACAAGTTCATCTGGGGTTAACTGGTAGTGAATGTTTTCGGTATTTTTTAATCCGAGGGTCGCTAATTTTTCCACATTAATCGAAATTGTAGGTACTGACATACGAGCAATCGTTTTATTTTATAGACAAATGTATATCACAATATTCATGAAACACAAACAAGTGTTAGTAAAACACATTAAAACTATACCAATGGTTGGTGCACCATTAAGTGTGGAATGACAATTACAAAGATTTATACTTCTAAATCTTCAAAAATCTCATCAATTCATTAAATAATATTCAATTCTGTTCTTTTTGTTCATTTAAAAAATGATAAAAAGAATTGGCACTTATTATCTTTAATACATAAAATTATTTATTACATGAAGTATTTACCGCTTGATCCACAGATATTTATCAAAAATCGGGAAAGATTCAAAAAGGAGCTGAAGCCTAACTCCATTGCCATATTTGTGAGTAATGATGAAATACAATCAAATGGTGATGCGCTGTATCCTTTTGTACAAAACAGTGATTTATACTGGCTGACAGGAATAGAACAGGAGGATTCCATGTTGATTCTTTTTCCGGATAATACGGAATCAAAATATAAAGAAGTACTTGTACTGGTGCGCCCCAATGAATTGAAAGAAAAATGGGATGGCAAAAGACTGAGAGCAAAGGAAGCAGAGCAAATTTCTGGAATAAAAACTATTGTTTGGTCTGATGTATTAAATGGGTTATTACAACCATGGGTTCACCTGGCTGATAATATCTACCTGGATTCAAATGAAAATGACCGGAAAGGCGGCTTTTTTCAAACCAGGGAATACCGTTTTATTCAGGAAATGATGCAACATTATCCGTTGCATTATTATGAAAGAGCAGCTAAAATAATGACAAGGTTAAGAGCTGTTAAAACTTCTGAAGAGGTTAAGGTTATTCAGGAGGCCATTAATATTACTGAAAAAACATTCAGGCGATTGCTAGGCTTTATCAAACCTGGTGTAATGGAATATGAAATTGAAGCGGAGATTGTTCATTCATTTTTAAGTAACCGCGCAACAGGTCAAGCCTACGGCATTATCATTGCCAGTGGAGACCGTGCCCGCACACTACATTATATAAGTAATAATCAATCTTGCAAGAATGGAGAACTGGTCTTAATGGATTTTGGAGCTGCTTATGGGGGTTACTGTGCTGATCTTACACGAACTGTCCCTGTCAATGGAAAATTTTCAAAGCGTCAGAAAGAAGTATATAATGCCTGCCTGCATTTACATGATTATGCAAAAAGTATCTTGAAGCCTGGAATCTCAGTTATAAACTATACGGATAAAGTGGGCGATGAAGCAACCAAACAATTCATTAAGATTGGTTTATTGACAAAATCGGATGTAGCCAATGAAGATCCTGAAAATAAAGCCTATCGAAAATATTTATATCATGGTATTTCACATCATTTGGGTATTGATGTGCACGATCTGGGAACTCGAGTCTTGCCCATACAGGCCGGGATGGTTTTCACAGTTGAACCCGGAATTTATATAGAAGAAGAACAAATGGGAATTCGGATTGAAAATAATGTATGGATTACCAAAACAGGAAATAAAGACCTGATGAAAAATATTCCAATCACCGTTGAAGAAATTGAAAATTTGATGAAATAAGGGAGGTAAGGATGTATTGACAATTTTTCAATTTTTAATTTTCAATTGAAGTAAAGTTCTATATCTATATTTTTGTTTCATTATTTAATAATTACCTATATCAGAAACTTAAAATTCAGGTAACCATCAATGAAAGTTTTTTTAAGTGGCTTTTAATTTTTTAAATCAGGTGTCCAAAATTTTTTACTGAAGATTAATATGAAACAAATTCCAAATTTTTTTACCCTGCTCAATCTTGTTTTTGGTACTATAGCTATCATATTTATTCTTCAAACTTCTGAAACTATAGTTTACATGGATAGGGAAGGATTTACCGCTGTAAATCTTCCGGAAAAAATTGTTTGGGGATCCTTGTTTATTTTTCTGGCTGCCGTAATTGATTTCCTGGATGGATTTGTAGCTCGTTTGCTGGGAGCAAATTCAGAAATGGGTAAACAATTAGATTCGTTGGCTGATTTAGTAAGTTTTGGTGTTGCCCCAGGCTTAATCGTTTACCAGTTATTGCGAATCAGTTTTGCACAGGAAGCAGGCGGGCTTGATACTTCGATTGTATGGCTGTTACCTGCTTTACTGATTCCCTGCGCGGCAGCATGGCGGCTGGCAAGATATAATTTGGATAACAGCCAGCAATTTACTTTTAAGGGATTACCTGCCCCCGCTGCCGGATTATTGATTGCATCATTTCCGCTCGTTATTTTTTACAAGACATTAGATCTTCAATTATGGTTTATAAACAAATGGGTTTTGTATATTATTATAATCCTGGTGGTTTATTTATTGGTTAGCACAATCCCGTTAATGAGTTTGAAGATGAAAAATTTCTCCGTTAAAAATAATTTACCCATTTTCATTTTATTGATCATCACTATTATTTCTGCCGCTTTCTTGCAATGGTTAGCCGTGCCGGTCATCTTACTGGCTTACATTGCCCTATCTTTGTTTTTCAAACCTTCTACTGTTATTTAAATTTTATTTCAATGAGTTTTACGGTTCAGATCAAAGTAATGCCTTTAAAGGATCTTCTTGATCCGCAAGGAAAAGCGGTAATGGGTGGACTGAAAAATTTGGGCTTGAATGGGGTAGAAGATGTACGAATAGGAAAAAACATTGACCTCCGGATAAATGCATCCACAGAGGATGAAGCAAAACAAATTGGTGAGGAAGCTGCCAGGAAATTATTGGCCAACCCGGTAATGGAAATTTATGAAGTCACGGTCCATTGAGAATAGATCCGGCCTCCATCAATATCGGTGACCAAAGCAAGAAAAATTATGTTGTACCTGGTTCCCACCCCGATCGGTAATTTAAAAGATATAACACTCCGGGCATTGGAGGTTTTGAAACATGTTGATCTTGTTCTGGCTGAAGATACACGCACCACCAGTAAATTGTTGAATCATTACCAGATAACCACACCGTTAACACCCTATCATCAACACAATGAGCATAAAGTATTGTCACACCTTGTATCTCAATTGCAGGCTGGCAAAACAATGGCGGTAGTAACCGATGCGGGCACTCCAGGCATATCAGATCCTGCTTTCTTATTAGTTAGGGAATGTGTAAAGGAAGGTATCCGGGTAGAAACCCTGCCCGGTGCTACTGCATTTGTACCGGCATTGGTGAATAGCGGACTACCCTGTAATCGTTTTGTTTTCGAGGGATTTCTGCCGCAAAAAAAGGGCCGCCAGACTTTATTAAAAAAATTAGTTGAAGAAGAACGAACGATTATTTTATACGAATCGCCTATGAGGCTGGTAAAAACATTGGAAGAATTGGCGCAATATCTTGGTGCTGACCGGCTATGTTCCGTTAGTCGTGAACTTACAAAAATGTTCGAAGAAAATGTAAGAGGAACTCTGAAAGAATTGGCTGATCACTTTAAAACAAAAACCGTAAAAGGGGAAATAGTAATAGTTATTAAGGGTGGTGGAAAATAATTATCATACTGCTAACATATTCTGTGTCAAATTTGTGGAATAAATAAAATTAATTATGGTTAAAAGATTTTTTATTTTATTGATAGTGGGTTTAGGACTATTTACAACTGCGCATGCGCAACTCCGTGAAATTCCAGCTGAAGTTATGTCGGCATTTGAAAGTCAGTATCCAACAGCTACAAACGTGGAGTTTAAAGACAATTTTGTAAAAGTATATGTTCATTTTAATTTGGATGATGCTAAAATGATCGCTTCTTATAATAATAAAGGCTTGTGGAAAGAAACAGAAAGGGAATGGTCATTTGATCAGCTATCAGAAGATATAAAATCAGGTTTTGAAAGAAGTAAGTATGCCGATGAAAACTGGATACAAAAAGAAACTGCATTGGTTTATCTCGCAGATGGCACAACCCAATACCGCCTCAAAGTAGAGAAAGGAGAAATTCAGAAAAAATACCTTTATTTTAATAAAAGAGGCCGTATGATAAGGGAATCATTTACTTTATAGATAATTTTTTCAAACAATTTTTGCTGAACCTGTATGTTTTGTTTTTAACAAGCATACAGGTTTTGTAATTTTTTTTATTTGTATTTTCGGCAGATTCAATTTTAGGTACATATGAAAAAAGTTTTATTTTCTATTCCAGCATGTTTTTTGGCACTAATAACATTTTCACAAACACCCTGGCAGCAGAAAGTTAAATATGATATGGACATCAACATGAATGTTGAAACCAATCAATTTACTGGCAAACAAAATTTAGAATATTGGAACAATTCACCCGATACCCTTAAAAAAGTATTTTATCATTTGTATTGGAATGCATTTCAGCCTAACAGCATGATGGATACTCGAAGCCGCCGGCAGGGATCTATTTCAATCCGCAAAGATCGTGACGGAAATGATGTTGTTGATTGGGATAGTCGCGTTAAGGATCGGATTTATCATTTAACTGATAATGAGATCGGTTACCAAAAAGTACTTTCTTTAAAAATGAATGGTCGGTCACAACAATTTAAAATTCATGAAACCATATTGGAAGTTGAACTTGACAGACCCATCTTACCAAAAACAAAAGTTGTTTTTGATATGGATTTTGAAACCCAGGTTCCCTTACAAATACGCCGGAGTGGCCGTGACAATCCTGAAACACAGGTTCGATACTCAATGAGCCAATGGTATCCTAAAATGGCTCAGTATGATGTGGAAGGATGGCATCCAAACCCATATGTGGGACGCGAGTTTTATGGAATATTTGGAGATTTTGATGTAAAAATTACCATTGATAAAAAATATATTTTGGGTGGTACAGGTAACCTGCAAAATGCAAATAAAATAGGTTATGGTTATGAAGATGCAGGCGTTAAAGTAACCCGGCCTGCTGGTGACAAGTTAACCTGGCATTTTGTGGCGCCCAATGTGCATGATTTTATGTGGGCTGCTGATCCGGATTATAAACACATTTCTAAAAAGGTGAGGCCTGATCTTACTTTACATGTATTATATAAAACCGCCAGCGCAACAGATGAACAATGGAAGGAGGTTTTAACTAAAGCAGAAAAAGCCTTGCCATTTATTGAAAAAACTTTTGGCCCTTATACCTACCGGCAATATTCGTTTATAGATGGAGGTGATGGTGGTATGGAATATCCTATGGCAACTTTATTGGCCGGTCCGGGTGCATGGTTGCACGAATGGATGCACAACTGGTATCATGGTTTAATGGGTACTAACGAGTCTTTAAATGCATGGATGGATGAAGGATTTACCAGTTATGCCACCTCGCGGGTCAATGCATTTTTGGAAGGGAAACCAGCATCTCAACAAGGAAGTTATCGTAGTTATTTTAGCCTGGTCAGCAGTGGTAAAGAAGAACCACTAACAACGCATGCTGATCATTATGATTTAAATGCTGCTTATTCTCCTGCTGTTTATTCAAAAGGCGCCGTTTTTTTGGAACAACTTGGATATATTATAGGCGATAAAGCTTTGAACCAGGTACTGCTGGATTATTATAATCAATGGAAATATAAACATCCAACACCTAATGATTTTATCAGGGTTGCGGAAAAAAGAAGTGGCATTATTTTAAACTGGTACAAACAGTATTGGGTGAATTCTACCAAAACAATTGATTATGGCATTGATAGTTTATGGGAAGCTAATGGTAAAACGCTCATTCGTTTAAAAAGAGTCGGATTAATGCCAATGCCCATTGATCTGCAATTAAGTTTTAAGGATGGTACAATCGAAAACCATTATGTACCCCTTGGATTGATGTTTGGTGAAAAACCTGAAGAAGAAGTAACCAGGCAGCATAAAGTATATGCACCCTGGCGTTGGACACATGAAACCTATATTGTTGAAACTGATCGGAAACTGATTGATTTGAAAGGGGCTGAAATTGATCCGACCCAAAGGATGGCTGATATAAACAGAAATAATAACAAACTTGAATTGAACTGGTAAATATTTATCAAATCAATAAACAAAAGCCCCGCATTTGCAGGGCATTTGTTTTAAAATCAAGCCATTTGAATTTTCATTTTAAAAAGGCTCAAGGTTAACAGCTTTGGAAATAGTTATTTAGTATCAAAGTTACTTTCACTTTCATGCCAGAAAATACCACTTAAGTAGTATTTATGGTTTAGTTTATCTGCCAAAAAATTTATTAAGTGCTTCGGTTCGGTTACTTACGTGTAGTTTCTCATAAATATGGTAAACATGCTTTCTTACCGTTTCCTGGCTGATAAAAAGTTCTGCAGCAATCTCTTTATAAGTTAATCCTTTTGATAGCCATTCAAGGATCTCTTTTTCCCTGGATGATAAATTTTCAATGGTAGAATCTGGAGAATTAGCTGGTTTATTTTGGAAAGCAGCTACCACTTTTCGGGCAATCTGGCTACTCATGGGTGAGCCACCTTCATGCAATTCACGGATAGCTTCCAACATTTTTGTGGGTGTGGTTTTTTTCAAAATATAACCGGAAGCGCCGGCGCTCAAGGCCTCAAAGATTTTTTCATCTTCTTCATAAACAGTACACATCATAAAGTTAGTACTGCGCATTCGGGGTTTTAATTCACGGACACAATCGATACCACTTTCACCACTCCCCAGGTTTATATCCATTAAAACCACATCCGGGCCTATTTCGGGTATTCGTTTTATGGCTTCAGCAGCCGTATTTAAAGTTCCCACACACAAGTATCCATCTGACATGGTAATTATCTCGCTAAGTACCGTACGTAATTCTGGATTATCATCAACAATACAAACGGAAATATATTTCATAACCTAAAGTTGAATAATTGTAAATATGCTACAATACCACAAAGTGGTATAAACTTAACGGGTTACATACAAAACATGCTTTTCATAAAATGAGTCTTCCTTATAAATATCGGAAATGGGCATTATTCGGGGACGGGTTCCGCTTTCCTGTATTTCCAGGGCAAGATCTCCACCTTTTAAACATATCAGACCTGGAAGCAATTCATCTTCTTCAATTACTTTTTTCTTCTTTTTCAATAATGGTTTTGACCAATGCCATAAATCTTTTAAAGGCGCAACAGCCCGGCTAACTGCATAATCAAAATGGCGATTCTTTATTTCTTCCGCTCTTATGTGCTGGGTTGTAATGTTACTGATCCCGGAGGCATCAGCCACAGCATTTACGATTTTAAGTTTCTTACTGATGCTATCTACCAGGTGAAATTGTACTTCCGGAAAATAAATAGCTAATGGTATGCCCGGAAATCCACCACCTGTTCCAATATCTATTACAGTAGATCCGGGTTTAAAATCGAATACCGCAGCAATGGACAGCGAATGCAGCACATGTTTTTCATACAAGCTGTCTATATCTTTCCGGGAAATTACATTGATTTTGCTGTTCCATTCATTATATAATGGTCCCAGCATTTTAAACTGTTCAATTTGCCTGGGGGTAAAATCACTGAAATATGATAGAATAATTTCCATTCAAAAAGGTGGATCAGTCCCACGAACGGCGTGGCTTTCTCCATAATGATGGTAAAAATAATATGTAATAAATTACCATCCACAAGTCAAAAAAGATAAACCATGACCAGAGGTCTTTTTCATTCATTTTCTGCATGGCATTATAAAATACAAAACCCTGGACCAGCCAACGTAATGCCAGGCCTGCCAGTGCCAGTCTCCAGTCGTAGAGCAATGCAGTAAGTATAAGTAATGGGTAAAAAATGAATTGGGTAAAACTGTATGTACCTAATAAAAACTTATGTTTTGTTTTATAGTATTTAGCTGTTGTATAGTGACGCAATTTTTGGTTTCGCCATTCCTTCCAGGTTGTTTTGGGGGCCGATAAGGTGATGGCATCTCTATCTAACACAACTTCTGTATTATGTCGGGTGGCTGCTTTATTAACAAAAAGGTCATCATCTCCGCCAGGAATATGATTGATTGATGAAAACCCTTTAAGCCTGAAAAACAAGCCTTTTTTATAAGAAATGTTTCGACCTACTCCCATATAAGGAATTCCTGCCAATGCATATGATAGGTATTGAATGCCAGCATGAAATGTTTCAAACCTGATCAGCTTATTCAATAAACCTGGTTTTTTATGGTAGCTGCCATAGCCTAAAACAATCTCTGTATTTTCCTGGTAACCATCCTGCATCAAGCGAATCCAATGTTCGGTGGCTGGGACACAATCCGCATCCGTTAATAAGACCACTTCATGCTTGGCTTCTTTGATACCAATAGATAATGGATATTTTTTGCCATTTATGTGCTTGGCTTCCTGGATTAAATCAACAACGTGAAGGGTTTTAAAAGTCTTTTTCAATTCCTGTAAAACGTATTTTGTATCATCAGTTGAGTTGTCGTTAATCACAATCACTTCATGAGAAGTACTGTAATCCTGCACCAAAATTCCTGGTAAATTGCGGGCAAGATTCTCATCTTCATCACGGGCACATACTATCACGGAAACGGGATGTTGCTGTGACTGGTCTTTGATCTTTGGATTAAAATATGCAACGCGGTTAAAAAAATAGAGGTGATAAAATCCCTGGATCAGGGTTATAAAGACAAAGAAAATAAAAACGATTTCCCACATATACAAAGTCAAAAACGGCAGTATCATAAAATAATTCCTGGTTATAGCAGCCCACGAAAGTAAGGGGCAATAAACAGTTTACCTACTAAATGATTTCACACTTGTGCATAATTTAAATTATTCCCATAACCAAAACTTTGAAGGGGTAGGGCGGTTGAACCTTTATCTTTGCGCAGCAAAAAAAATTATCATGGCCGCCCTTGAATTTTCACTTCAACATACCCAAAAAAATGGTAAAGCACGAGCTGGTAAAATTACCACAGACCATGGTGAAATAGAAACTCCCATATTTATGCCGGTGGGTACGGCAGGCACCGTAAAAGCCGTGACCCAACAGCAATTAGTAAATGATGTAAAAGCCGAGATCATACTGGGTAATACTTATCATTTGTATTTGCGTCCAGGTATTGAAGTACTTGAAAAAGCAGGAGGATTGCACAAATTTAACGGCTGGCAAAAAACAATTTTAACCGATAGCGGAGGTTACCAGGTATTTTCATTATCCGGAACCCGTAAGATCAAAGAGGAAGGTGTTACATTTCAAAGCCACCTGGATGGGAGCAGCCATCTCTTTAGTCCAGAAAAAGTAATGGATATTCAACGCTCCATCGGTGCTGATATCATTATGGCTTTTGACGAATGTCCACCATATCCAAGTACCCGCGATTATGCTGAAACTTCTATGCACTTGACCCACCGATGGCTCGACAGGTGTTTTACTCATTTAGCCACCAGCGAACCAAAATATGGCCATACTCAATATCTGTTTCCTATTGTGCAGGGTGGAACTTATACTGACCTGCGCATGGAATCGTGCCAGTATATTGCCAGCAAAAACGCTACTGGAAATGCCATTGGAGGTTTAAGTGTGGGTGAGCCAGAAGAAATGATGTATGATCTCTGCGCTGTTTGTTGTGATAATTTGCCCATTCAAAAGCCCCGTTATTTGATGGGTGTTGGTACACCATGGAATATCCTGGAGTGCATAGGTCTCGGTATTGATATGTTTGATTGTGTAATGCCTACGCGTAATGGTCGCAATGCCATGTTGTTTACAACCCAGGGTGTAATCAATATTGATAATAAAAAATGGGAGTTTGATTTTTCACCCATTGATGAGGCGTTGGATTGCGAAGTAAGCCATTTTTACAGTAAATCGTACCTGCGACACCTGGTTAAATCAAAAGAATTTTTGGGCCTTACAATCGCCAGCATTCATAATCTGGCATTCTATCTATGGTTGGTACAGGAAGCACGCACTCAAATATTACTTAATAATTTTGACAGTTGGAAAAAGGATATGGTGATAAGGCTAAAATCTCGGTTATAGGGGTGTTTTGTCCTTTTATTTCTAAGAAATGTTTTAATCCTTCAAATAAGCTGAAATCTAATAGTTGAGTTGTGGCATATCATTTGAATATATAATCTTATATAAGCCATAAAATAAAATCTAATGAAGGTTCTTATTATTGATGATGATGTGGATGCACTGCGTATTTTACAAAAAATATTATCAAGGGAAAATTATGAAGTTGAAGTACTATCAAAATGGCATGATTCCTTTACAATAGTCAATACTTTTAAACCCCAGGTTATATTATTGGATATACTTCTTTCGGGAATTGATGGGCGCCATATTAGTCAACAATTGAAGTCGAATGATCAGACCCGGAATATTCCAATCATTTTAATTACAGCCAATCCCGATATTGCAAAAAATATTGGTAGCAGCGGTGCAGATGATTTTCTGGAAAAACCTTTCACTAAACAGGAACTGATCAGTAAAATTGAAAAACTGGTTCAGCACTATTCCATCCGGAATTAAACAACTTTTTACACTTAAAATTTTTCATATTCCACAATTTTGAAGTGTTTTCCCCGGCATGATTTTGTTTGCCTTTAAGAATAAAAAGATTTTATGGGCAATTACGAAAGTGAGATATTGGTAGGTGCATTTGAAAAAAACGGTTTGGTTTATCATGTTCTAATTACACCTGAAGTAAATGAAGACATAGATATTGTACATACGGCAAGGTATCGAGGTGTTTTTTTGCATCCACTCAAAAGAAGCATTTGCCAGTTCCATATAGAAAAAGATGAAGAAGGCCGTTGGATTCCTGATGAGCGTAAAACAATTGACCCTTGGGTAGCTGATAACATCGGGCATATTATTTTAAATAACCTTTGATAATTACAAATAGATGAATGAAGAACTGGCACCTTTCCAGGTAGAGTATTTAAAGGATCAGCAACGCCAGGTTGCTGAAATAAAACCATGTTGTAAAGAGGATAATGTTTTTTATTATGATGTATTTATGGATGATGAATTTCAGTTTTCACTGACCACAAATAATGATGTTATGAATTCTAATCCTGGAGAATGGAAAGTTGCCATGAGGAATGCTGATAAAAAAATAGATCCGGCCCTGGTGCAAACGCTGGGTTTAGCCATTGATTTTCATTTTGCCTTTTAGTACCTTTCTCTGGTATTAATCTTTCACTTTTCCTTACCTGCTTACCACTTATATTTACCAATAGAAATACGTTACTTCGCAACCGATGAAGATCCTTGATTGGTATATATTAAAGAAACTGCTGGTTACTTTTATTTTTTGCATGTTATTGTTCACTATAATCGCGGTTGCAGTAGACACCAGTGAGAAAACGGACGATTTTGTAAAAACCGGTCTTTCTTCCGGGGAAATTATTACTAAATATTACTTTGGTTTTGTGCCACATATTTGGGGTTTGTTGTTTCCGATATTTGTCTTTATAGCTGTCATTTTTTTTACGAGCAGTATGGCTGCAAAATCAGAAATCGTTATTATCCTGGCAAATGGAATCAGTTTTAACAGGTTGCTGAGACCATATTTTATAGGAGGCATTTTTCTAGCTATTATTATCTGGTATGCAAACAGGTATATAATTCCAAAGGCAAATATTATCCGAAGCGAATTTGAGGCTAATTATCTCGATGGCGGCCACCCCACTCAAAGTCTGGATTTCACCAGTTCTTACTACCTGCAAATCGATACCAATACCTATGCTGGTATCAAATATTATGATACTGCTTTGAAAAGATCTTCCGGTTTTTTCCTGGAGAAGGTTTATGATAACAAAATACAATTGAATTTAAGGGCAGATGCCATGGTCTGGGATACCTCTAAAAATAATTGGCGATTGGAAAATGTAATTATCAGGGAGATTGATAATTTGCAGGAAAAGGTGGTCAGTATTCCGGACACCAATATTAACCTCAATATGGAACCCCGGGATCTTCGTAAAGACAAGTATTTAAAAGATAAAATGACAACGCCAGACCTTAAAGAATTTATCAGGTGGCAGGAACTTAGAGGTGTTGAAGGATTAAATACCTTGAAAGTAGAGCAATACCGTCGTTCCGCTACACCTGTAACAGTTCTCATACTAACCCTTATAGGAGCCATCATTGCCAGCCGTAAAACAAGGGGTGGCAGCGGCGTTCATATGGCTATAGGAATAGCTATAGCGGCAATCTTTATAATTGCTGACAGGTTTTCAACCGTTTTCTCTGTAAAAGGAAATTTACCACCCCTGATTGCTGCATGGTTGCCTAACCTTGTATTTATTGTTGTTGCTATTATATTATACAGAAGGGCTCAGAAATAGAATATAAACTTACCGGCCATTGATCATCAAACTTTAGACCTTAATTTTTGTTCTGCAAGAGGGCATTCCATAACTTTAGCCCTCTTATTTTATTTATTAAACTGGCATGTATGGGTGTTATTAAAGACAGGTTTAAAGCTAAAGGGGACATCATTTCTGCGGAAATCAAAGAATTATTGAAGGAGCATGGAAATAAAGTGATTGGCGAAGTTCAACTTTATCAAATTTACCAGGGCATGCGTGGTATGACGGGTCTGGTTACTGAAACTTCATTACTTGATGCGCAGGATGGCATTCGATTCAGGGGATATAGCATTCCTGAACTCCAGGAAAAATTACCCAAGGCCCCAGGAGGTTCTGAGCCTTTACCAGAGGGATTGTTTTACCTGATGCTTGTGGGCGAGTTACCTACTGAGGATGAAGCAAACCACCTCTCCTCTGTTTGGCAACGGCGCAGCCATGTACCAAATCATGTTTTTGCCACTATTGAAGCTTTACCAATCAGTACCCATCCCATGACTCAATTTGTAATTGCCATCATGGCTTTACAAACTGAAAGTGCCTTTGCAAAGAAATATGCTGAAGGCATGGCAAAAAAAGATTATTGGGAAGCAGTTTTTGATGATTCCATGGATCTTATTGCAAGGCTTCCAAGAATTGCAGCATATATCTATCGCCGAAAGTATAAAGGCGGACAACATATCCAACCAAACGGCTTGCTTGACTGGGCAGGAAATTTTGCTCATATGATGGGTTATTCAAATGAAGATGTACACGAACTTTTTCGTCTTTATATGACCATTCATTCTGATCACGAGGGAGGGAATGTGTCGGCACATACAACCCACCTTGTAGGGTCTGCTTTAAGTGATCCTTATCTGGCTTATTCCGCAGGTTTGAATGGATTAGCGGGGCCATTACATGGATTGGCTAACCAGGAGGTTATTAAATGGATTTATGAGATGCAGGAACATCTGCAAACCAATTTGCCATCATCCGAACAGATAAAAGAATATGTGGAAAAAACGCTGAATGAAGGAAAAGTAGTGCCTGGTTATGGGCATGCAGTATTGCGGAAAACAGATCCACGTTTTGAGGCCCAAATGGAGTTTGGCAAAAAACATTTACCGGATGATCCATTGGTTCAAACCATTTGGAATGTATACGAAACAGTTCCTCCTATTCTTCAATCCTTAGGTAAGGTAAAAAATCCCTGGCCCAATGTGGATGCACACAGCGGCGCTTTATTAGTTCATTATGGTATTGTTGAATACGAATTTTATACGGTGTTATTTGGCGTAAGCCGATCGCTTGGTGTTTTGGCCAGTCTGTGCTGGGACAGGGTTTTAAACTTCCCTCTGGAAAGACCAAAATCAGTAAGCCATCGCCAGGTTAAAAAATGGCTGAATGGTGAAGAAGAGATATGGGGTGATTAACAAGTGTGAAATAATTTTAAGACCTGCATTTTGCAGGTTTTTTAATAATCTAAAGTCTCTTTTTGTACGGAAATCTTTTTCCATAATTATTGGTGATGTTTTCAATAACTACAGTTCCAGGCGTATTCCAGTCACTTGTACCCGTATAACTGTCATTCCATAAAGTTTGATCTTCACTAACCAAAGTACATGAAGTGATAATATCGTTTGTTTTATTATGCGCCGCAGGAATCGGAATACCACCGATATTTGTAATCAGGTGTTTGCCTGCACTGATTCCATAAGATGCTATATCGCTCATGTATCGCTGCTTCTGTATCCGTAATCTGACTACGGCATCCACACCTAATAAATTGGCCAACTCTCCATCATCCGTATTCCAACTATCACGGACTGAAATATTGTTTTTCAGGTATTTGCAAAGTGCTTCCTGTGTGTTGAAAATTTACTGTAGTAAAGTATTTATTTGTGTTGGCATGTCTTAAAATACTATTATATAAAGAATGCTGAAACGCGATGCTTTCTGATTCTTCTATTGCTTTAATTTCTTCCTGGCGCATATCTTTAGGCAATTTACCGGTGAAAATTATTTGAGCAGGGACGATGGCAACTTTTTTGTGATCAAAGGTTTGTTGTTCAAAACTGGCTGATGTGTAAACCTTGCGTTGGCATGAACTGAATGATATTAATGCCAGGAGGATAATTGAAAAGGGTAAAGATGTTTTCATAAACTTAGTTTTAGTAAATACCCGGTAAGGGTAATTTTTTTCATAGTATAAGTTTACGTACTGTGGTTTCAACTTGCAATGCTGTTAACAATTTATAATGCTTGCGAATTGTGAAAAAGTGTAATAAATTCTATTTATTCATTTATCAATTAAAAAGCTGGCCGGTTTTTTTTATGGTATAAGTACGTACAAACTATCCTTTCATGAAAGAAATACATTCTATTTTTAAAGAAGTCAGGCAACAATCAGAGAAAATTTGCCAACCATTGCAAACGGAAGATTATGTTTTGCAGCCAATAGTGGATGTTAGTCCACCAAAATGGCATTTGGGGCATACCACCTGGTTTTTCGAAACTTTTGTTTTAAAACCACATATGGAAGGCTACCGCGAATTTGATCCAAACTATAATTTCGTATTTAACAGTTATTATGAAACAGTGGGGGCAAGGGTTATTCGAACTGACCGAGGAAATTTAAGCAGGCCTACTGTGGCTGATGTATATGCCTACCGCGCTCATGTAGACGAAGCAATGAGCCGTTTTCTTGAAAAAAATAATAATGATTTAAAGGATCTCTTATTACTGGGATTGAACCACGAACAGCAGCACCAGGAATTACTTTGTACAGATATTAAATACATACTTGGACATAATCCATTATTCCCATCCTATGATGTGCATTTTCTGGATGCAAAGCAAATGATGTCCAATAAATGGATCGCGATATCAGAAAATATTTACGAAGTTGGATTTGAAGGGGAAGGTTTTTGTTTTGATAATGAGTTGAACCGGCATAAGGTTTTCCTGAATGAATTCAGTGTATCATCAGATTTGGTAACCAATGGAGATTTTTTAGAGTTTATCAAAGATGGGGGCTACCAGGATTTCAGGCACTGGCACGCTGAAGGATGGGATTGGGTAAATACCCAAAAAATTCAAGCTCCATTATATTGGCACCTGGTAGACAATGAATGGTGGATTTATACTTTAAGAGGTTTGGAGAAAATAGATCACTCATTACCGTTATGTCATGTCAGTTATTATGAAGCCTATGCGTTTGCCAGTTGGAAAGGTTGCCGCCTTCCAACCGAATTTGAATGGGAAGTGGCGGCCACGCAATTTGATTGGGGAAAAAGATGGGAGTGGACAGAAAGTGCTTACCTGCCTTATCCGGGATTTACACGTGCACCTGGTGCTATCGGTGAATACAATGGAAAATTTATGGTAAACCAAAAAATATTACGGGGTGCATCAGAAGTTACTGCTGAAGGGCACTCCCGAATTACTTATCGCAATTTTTTTCACACCTTCTTACGCTGGCAATACACCGGCATCAGGTTGGCAAAATAGAACTATGGAAATTTTTTTAAAAGATGTTCAGGATGGATTAAATGCATCGCCAAAGTACCTGCAATCCAAATATTTTTATGATAAAAAGGGCGATGAACTATTTCAGCAGATCATGCACAGTGAAGATTATTATTTAACCCGATGCGAACTGGAAATATTTCAACAACAATCAGGCAAACTGGCTGAATTTTTTAAATCAAAGCTTGGTGATTTTGATGTTTGGGAACTCGGCGCGGGTGATGCAACTAAAAGCAGCTATTTGCTTAAAGCGTTAAAGGATCAGGATGTTGATTTTATATATTACCCGGTGGATATTTCTGCTAACATCATCGAATGGCTGCAGCAAAACCTGCCCGGTAAATTACCTGGATTAAAATTGCATGGTATGCAAGGGGAATACCTCGCTATGCTTAACCAGTCAAAAACACAATCTGCGAAACCAAAGCTTGTTTTATTTCTTGGATCCAATGTTGGGAATATTCCTTTGGGAGAAACCGGTGCGTTTTTATCGTCTATCCGTAATTGTTTGAATGTGCATGATATTTTAATGATCGGTATGGATCTTAAAAAAAATCCACATATCATACGCAGGGCATATAATGACCGGGATGGCATAACCAGTCATTTTAACCTGAACCTGCTGGAAAGAATTAACCGGGAATTGGGCGGCGACTTTTGTTTGGATAAATTTCATCACTATCCATCATATGATCCCATATCCGGCACCTGTAAAAGTTTTTTGGTAAGTCTGGAGAAACAACAGGTAAGTATAGGCGCAGAAAAATTTGATTTTGAGAAAAACGAATGTATACAAACAGAAGTATCTCAAAAATATTCCGTTTCGCAAACCAGTTCCCTGGCTAAACTTAGCGGATTTGAGCCTATCGGGCATTTTTTTGATTCCAGAAATTATTTTTTGGAGGCTGTCTGGGAATGCGTATAATTTAACCTTTCGATTTTTTTATACCTGGAAATTGGACAGACAATTTGGGATAACCAGAATCGCAGAACATTTCTCAGGACAATGTATTTAATGTAGTTTTATCTGGTAACTGCTCCTAAATGGATAACTATATAATTGACCTTGCCGATTTCCAGATAACACAAAAAGATTTTTTCATCCGGTTACTGGTTGCCGTTGGTATTGGTTTCCTTATTGGACTGGAACGCGAATATTCTTCAATAAATACTAAAATTAAAAGTTTTGCAGGCATCCGCACTTTTACTTTCGTTGTACTGTTAGGTTTTATTGGCGTTATGATGAATTACCTGGTAAATCCCTGGATTTATGCGGGTATCCTGATGGCAGTAATAATTTTTATTGGAATTTCTTACTGGATTACTTCTTTTAAAGGGGAAATAGGTGGAACAACTGAATTTTCTGCGCTCATTGCGTTTTTCCTGGGATCACTAAGTTTTTTAGGGTATATAGAACTTAGTTTAGTCATTACCGTTATAGTGGTGGTACTGTTATCTGCTAAGGTTAAATTTAAATACATTGTTGGCAAGATCACCCAACAGGAGATGTATGATTTCATCCGGTTTATCGTTGCAGCATTATTGATCTTCCCTTTTCTGCCTGATACAAGCATGGGACCTTTTGATGTTCTTAACCCAAGAGAAATCGGATGGGTAATTTTGCTTATTTCCGGTATTGGATTTGTAGGATACCTGCTGATGAAATTCCTGGGTGCTAACAGAGGGATTTTACTCACCGGAATTGTTGGTGGCCTCGTCTCCAGTACCATGGTAACATGGGTATTTGCTAAAAAAAGCAAAGAGTTGCCAGCACTTTCAATCAATTGCGCCACTGCCATTTTAGCTGCATCATCCATCATGGTTATCAGGGTTCTTTTATGGGTTTATATATTTAATAAATCATTGTTGCAGGGTTTATTATTACCAGTAGGGATCATTTTCCTGGCTGCCATTGGAATTACATTTTACTTTTATAAAAAACAGGTAAATAACCAAAATATGGATGCCTCTCTGCCAGGAAGCAAACCGCTGGATATGCAGAGTGCAATAACTTTTGGATTCATTTATACTTTGATACTTCTCTTAGTTAGTTATACCAGCGAGTATTTTGGTAATAGTGGAATTCTGATTTCTAGTGTTATAGCTGGTTTAACGGATATTGATGCAATTACTATTTCGGTTTCTAAATTAACCAACATAAGTTTAACCGTGCGGGTTGCACAAAATGCTATTTTACTTGCTACTATATCAAACACATTGGTAAAAATTGGCATTGCGCTTTGGGCTGGCAGCAAAGAACTACGAAGGCATATTTTCATAGGATATGGAACCATTTTTTTAGCAGCTTTAATCGCGTTTATAATCCTGAACTTATAGAATGTATTAATGAAGTAAATTTTTACATATTGTAGAGGTTGAATCTGACTTCCTTATTTAAAAAATTAAATTACTATATTTAATAGTGTTCACTTTTAATAAAGCATATGTCTTTTTTATGTGAAAGTTATAACCAACGCTTTGCATCCCTTTTTAAAAAAGGATTGCTTTCGGGTTTAATCTTTTTAACCTGTTTTTATACTTCCGCGCAAACAGAATTTCCAAATGAATTTATTATGCATGTGCGATTGCATTCAGGTATGATCACCTATAAAAAGCCGGCAGCTGATATTTTCGTTGGTGGATTACAGTTAGTACCCCAGGCTACCCTCATTGAACACACATTAAGAGGGGGAATAATAGCGGGTGGATTTTATACAAACAAAGATATTCATGGTTTATTAGGACCTACCATATCATTGAAGTTAACCGAATTCAAAGGCGGTTTTTTCGGTTCATTAGGTAACCTGCACCTGAATGTTGATCATTTATGGGGAACCGATGAACAACGCCTGGCTGGTGCTGGCATTAACCTGGATCTGTTGAATAAACTGGTTGTAAGTTTAATGGCACACCGGGATTATAACCTGAATCATTGGTGGATACAATCAGGCATTGCCTTTCGCTTGTCAAAAGTTAAACAACCTAAGGAAACATTTCCAAACTGAAATCAATTAATCTAAAAAACAATACTGATGAAACGTGCTTTGGTAATAAGTGGCGGTGGATCTAAAGGCGCTTTTGCCGTCGGTATCTTGCAGCGTCTCCGCTTTTTGTTTCCAACTTTACATTTCGATATCATTGTGGGCACCAGCACGGGAGCACTCATGTCACCATTAGCTGCCACAAAGGAAATTGATTTATTGGAAGAAATTTACACTACCCAAACGACCGAAAAGGTTGTAACAACTCACCGTATTGGAGATCGCTTAAATCAAAAATCTATTTATACCGTTGAGCCTTTATGGCAATTGATCCGGGAGCATATGAATGATGATCGTTACCAGGAAATAATCGGATCGGGCACGGATATTTATCTTGTAAACACCTGTCTTCAAACGCAGGGTATTGTCGTTTATACAACCAATAAAACGCCTTCGCCTGCATCATCCTATAATATAAAAATCATCCAGGATGCAGAGCATATGCGGCTCGCCATTTTGGGTTCTGCTTGTCAGCCGGTATTTATGACACCTGTCAAAATTGATTTTAATTACACACAGGGGAAAGAAAAAAATTACCAGTATGTAGATGGTGGTGTCAGGGAATATGCCGGTATACAAATGGCCATTGACCAGGGCGCTACCGAAGTATTTTGCATTCTGCTTTCAACGGGTTCGGCTGAAGTTGAAACGGAATATCAAACGTTGTTCCCGATTCTTGAAAGAACCATCAGTATGATGAGTGAGGATGTTCAGAAAAATGATGTATATGCCATGGAGCAACATGCAAAGGCATTGCGATACATTCACGCGGTGAAACAGAAAATGAAAGATGATGGTGTTACTCCAGATACAATAAATCGTTATTTTAATATAGAAGGTCCGCAAAACCCACTTGAATCTGTTCATGGGATAAAACTGTTTATCATCAAACCTGAAACACCCTTAGGTGGCGGTCCCGGCGGACTGGTATTTAATCCGGCAGAAATGCGAAACATGGTTGATACAGGGCAAAATGTTGCGCAGGAATTTGTTGCAAAACTGGATGCTGATGATGTTACCTGGCTGGTTTGAAAAAGCTGTAATTCAAGCTAAAAAATCATAATAACGTTAGGGTAAACAATTTTCCTTGCCATGTTGGCAAAAGGTTCAAAATCCCTATTTTTGCAACCCTTAAGGGGAATTAGCTCAGTTGGTAGAGCGCTTGCATGGCATGCAAGAGGTCAGCGGTTCGACCCCGCTATTCTCCACTAATTTAAAGCCATTTAACGTGGCTTTTCTTATATCACTAATTGGTTTTAGTTTTCTGCGACACCTTTGGGATCAAATCTATTCGTGTATTATGAAATGTTGTAAACCTGTGATGCCTTTGGCATCTGCCTGCAAACCAATTGAGCCTTCAGCATTTAACTCCAACAAATATCTGCTGTCCTTTTCATCGTCCCATTATCCCGAAGGGATAAAAAGTTTATAAAAAAAGTCTGTCCAGTTTTCTGCGACCCAGTCGGGGTCGTACCTATCCGTATATAATGAATGCTATAACCTGTGATGCCTTCGGCATCTGTCAAACGAGTTGAATTTTCCAGTATCAATTAACCCAGGGAAGTTTTCTTTCTTCTTATTTGTTTCACCCATTTTTCCGCTTCCACTGCATGAAATACAATGGCTGATAATCCAATGCAGATCAATAATTCATTTAATGTTAAAGGTTGTGTTTTAAATAAAGTATTGGCAAAAGGCAGATAAATAACACCGAGTTGTAAAATAAAGGTAATGATGATCGAAATGAGCAATGGCATATTAGAAAAGATACCTGTTTTGTAAACAAATTCATGATCGCTGCGAATGGCAAAAACATGCCCTAACTGGGATAATGACAATACGGTAAACACCATGGTTTGCCAATGTGTATTTGCATTTTGTATGGACCATGCCTGTGTGCCTAATGTAATAACCGCCATTAATATGCCCACCCAAATAATATGAAATGTAATGCCTCCTGCAAACAGGCTTTCAGCCGTTTTCCTGGGTGGTCTTTGCATAATGTCTTTCTCAGCTTTTTCTGATGATAAGGTTAAACCAGGTAATCCATCTGTTACAAGGTTGATCCATAAAATATGAATGGGTAATAACGGAATGGGTAAACCAAGAAAAGGTGCCATAAAAATGGTCCAGATTTCCGCCCCATTACAGGTCATAATGTATTTTACAAACTTGCGGATATTATCATAAATGCGACGGCCTTCTTTAACGGCTTTTACAATGGTAGCAAAGTTGTCATCCAGCAAAATCATATCCGATGCTTCCTTGCTTACATCTGTTCCCGTAATACCCATAGCAATGCCAATATTGGCTCTTTTTAATGATGGAGCATCATTTACCCCGTCACCCGTCATAGCCACAAAATGATGTTTACGTTGTAGTGATTTTACAATATTCAATTTTTGTTCGGGCGATACCCGTGCGTAAACGCGAATGTTTTCAACTTTTTCATCCAGAACTTCTTCACTCATTTTTGATAACTCATTTCCTGTTACCACAAGATCATTCGTTGACAGGATTCCCAAATCCTTTGCGATGGCTGAAGCGGTTTCTTTATGATCACCTGTGATCATTACAGAATGAATGCCTGCAGTTTGACATTCCTTAATAGCCTGTCTGGCTTCTTCACGTGGAGGATCGATCATCCCCACTAAACCAACAAACTTCAGATCTTTTTCCACAGCTTCATAGGTAAAAGGCTCCGGAATTTTATCCAGGAAACGATACCCATATGCCAACACCCGGATTCCATTAGAAGCTAATTTGAGGTTTTGTTCCCTGATGTTTTCATGGTTATGATCCGGTGTTAAAATATCGGCGATATTCTCTGTTGCACCTTTTACAATCGCGATGTATTTATCACCCATTTTGTGAATGGTGGTCATAGACTTCCGGTCGGAGTCGAAAGGTAATTCTGCTTCTCTTGGGTATTTTTCTATTATTTTTTCCAGCCCAGCTTTTTTCCCAAACTGATCTTCAGTATACTCCACCAGTGCAATTTCAGTTGGATCTCCCTTCCATTCACCATCACCCGTAAATACCGCATCATGGTTCAATGACATGGCAAGAAGAAAAAATGAAATTTCATTATCTATTTCTGGAAGATTTTCTGCCGGAAAAACATCAACTACTTTCATTTTGTTCTGCGTAAGCGTTCCCGTTTTATCCGTGCAAATAAATGTTACTGACCCCAATGTTTCCACTGCGGGCAGTTTGCGCATCAATGCATTTTTCCTGACCAGCCTGTTGGCACCTTTAGCTAAGGCAATGGTTATAAGTGCCGGGAGTGCTTCGGGAATAGCAGCAACTGCCAGTGATATGGCCACCAATAACATTTGCATCGGCTCTTCGCCACGCAATATGCCTACGCCAAATAATACAACACAAATAACTAAAATGAGGTAAGAAATTTTCTTGCTGAAATCAGCCATGCGCAGTTGTAATGGAGAACTGGTTCTATCTTCCTGTAGCATACCGGCAATTTTGCCGATCTCGGTATTCATCCCAGTCCCGATCACAATCCCGTAGCCTCTTCCGTTTGTTACACTGGTTCCTTTGTAAGCCATATTCAACCGGTCACCCAGCGGGATATCACCTTCTTCTATAATGGTTGAAACTTTATCTACTGCAACCGATTCACCGGTGAGTGAAGATTCTTCAATGCGTAAAGAATGAACTTCAGTTAACCTGATATCCGCGGGAATTAATACTCCTGCTTCCAGTAAAATTAAATCGCCGGGCACCAGTTTGGTAGACGAAATATTTACCTGTCGCCCATCCCGGATCACATTTGCATTGGGCGTTGCTAATTGTTTCAAGGCTTCCATTGCTTTTTCCGCACGATACTCCTGGACAAAACCAACAATGGCATTCAGCAAAACAATGATCAGAATGATGATAGTATCTGTTAACTCGCCAACCAATCCTGAAATAATAGCGGCAGCAATAAGTACCAGTATCATGAAGTCTTTAAACTGATGCAGGAAAAGCATCCAGGCGGGTTGCTTCTTTTTTTCAGCCAAAACATTTTCACCAACTTCCTTTAATTTTTTTTCAGCATTATCCTTTGATAATCCTTTTGAAGAGGATTCGGTTATTTCATAAATTTTCTCAGTTTCCTGCTGGTGCCAATTCATTAAATGGAAGTTAACCTGTATAAAATAATAAGATTTACAATATATACTAAAAAGATCAGGGCTGAATCCCAGGCAAGTTTATAGCGTTTATTACCAGATCGGTAAGTTAAACCAACAATGGCAATTGCGGACATAATGATCACTGCAAAAATGGAAATCAGGTTTGCATCCGATGCATCTTTTAAAAGCTTTCCTTTTGTGTAAAAGATATCATCTATTGAGAGTATCACGATATTAAAAATACTACTGCCAAAAAGGTTGCCGACTGCAAGGTCTAATGAGCCCATTCTGACAGCCGCAATAGACACGGCAATTTCTGGTAATGAAGTGGATGTTGCTAAGAATACTGTACCTACGAATGATTTTCCCAATTGCGTCATTTCTGCAATTTGGTCGGCTAAATAAGGTAGAAATAATGCTGCCCCTACTGTTATAACTGCAAAAAATATGAAATGTTGAATTGCTTTTTTTAGTGAAATGGGACCTTCATCATTGTGTTCGTCTTTTGTTTCAATAATAGCTGTTTTCTTTTCATAGTAAAGTAACCGGATGCTCCACATATAGATCACCACAAATAAATGCTTGTTATGCCTATAAATGGAATCATACTCATTTCCTCAGGCTAAAAAATACCAATGCCTGCCATTGCCACAAGGATAATACCCATTACAGCAGCTAATACATGTTTCTGTGATGCTGTGCTGAAGAGTGCAGCCTGCTTAGGCATAAATGCATCAAGGATGGCTAATAGTCCAAGATTAAACGCACAACTGCCTAATACATCGCTCACGGCCAAGTCTGCGGATTGTACAATAGCCGATGAACTGATGCCAACCATTAATTCTGGTAATGATGTAACTGTTGATAAAAGGATCAGGCCGATCCATGCTTTACCTAACACTGAGCGGTAAGCAATAATATCTCCATAAAAAGATAATTTTTTACCACAATACAGGATGACCAGCGCACAGAGTATAAATCCAAGGATTGGAATCATATATTGTAGTTTGGATTCTACTAAATTAAAACAACCTGATTTTAAAGAGGTAAAAGCTTTATTCTTTTTCCTGAATGAGATCCTGGATAATGATTTTGTAATAAATATTGAATTAGGTTAATCATTAACGTTAGAACGTAGATTTTAGATTAATCTCACGTTTATTTACCGCTTATTTAGGGATCTTCCACTTTAACAATAGCTTAACCGGGTTAATGTAACATCCTCCAATCACGGTTCACAGGGTGAATGTATTATTTCAGTTATCGATTTTCCTGCTTCAGCAAGTGTTATTAAATTATTGTTTTTGACAGGGCAAAAATATTCTTACCGCCTGAGTATAATGGCTTTTAGGATGCAATCCGGCTCACTAATTTTAAATCAGAAACCGAATCTTTCATTCAAAAAATTATAATCATGAAAAAGTTATTATTCCCTCTGGCCCTGTTATTCAGCATTGCATGCTTCGCTCATAAGCCTAACCCGGTAATCAATGAAAAAGTGCTGAAAGCATTCAATGAATCATTTGCCGATGCGAAAAATGTAAGCTGGTATGAATCAGGAAAGGTGATTTCCGCACGCTTTGAATGTAATGGTATTGATACGCAGATCAGATATGATAAAAACGGAAATGTTTTACAAACAATCCGTTATTATACCGAGAAAGAATTACCTCCTTTTATTCAAACAAAAGTGAAAGAGCAGTATAAGGACAAAGAAGTTTTCGGCGTAACCGAGTTAACATCGGGATCATATCTTTATTATTATGTGGTGCTGCATGATGATAAAAACTGGTTGAATGTGCAGGCAGATCCATATGGTAATTTGAACTTATACAGCAAAATGAAAAAAGGATAACAAGTGATATACTAATTTTAAGAGCCGTAATAAATTGCGGCTCTTTTTTTACGGTAAGTAGTTAATATTCATTGATCCATTTTCGAAACTGCGGTGCCGTTTCCTGGCTGATTATGATCACATGACTGGTAAGTGGAATGGTAAGATCCAAAACGATTTTTACTTTTTCATAGGCCCTGAAGCCTTTTACATAATTAATGTTGACAAGATACTGGCGATTGGCCCTGAAGAAAACGGAAGTATCCATCTCCGTTTCTAAATCACTCAGCTTACGGTCCGCCTGGTATTTTTTGCCACAACGATCAATGGCAAATACAATTTTATTTTCCGTATAGAAAAGCAATATATCATCAACTTTCAATGGTATATATTCATTACCATTCTTTACCAGTACCCGTTTTTTGCTTTGCTGCTGAAAATAGCCATTCAGTTTATCCATGACCGGTTGTGAATGGTTGAAATGTTGTTGAAAATTCCGGAATTTTTGAAGCGCCTTATCCAGTTGCTCCTTTTCCACGGGCTTTAGCAGGTAGTCAATACCGTTAGTTTCAAATGCCTGCATCATAAATTCGTCATATCCTGTTATAAAGATTACCGGAATTCGAACCGGTGCGGCAGAAAAAATATCAAATGATAAACCATCAGTAAGCTGTACATCGCTGAATATAAGATCAGCATCCGTTTCTCCAGAAAAAAAACAGATACTTTCTTTTACCGAACTTAAACGGGCTTTAATATGAACCTGTGGCGAAACTTTTGAAAGGCTCTGAATCAGCGCTTCCATGGCAGGCTTTTCATCTTCAATGATAATGGCATTAAGCATGTGGTTGTGTTTTATTGATCAATGGGAGCATCACAATGAATTCATGATCTGAAGATTGGATGCTGATATCCTTATTACAAACAAATTTATACCGGGCACTAAGGTTCCGTAACCCGATATTGGTAGAATTAACCAGATAGGGTTTGGGTTTTTTATTGTTTTTGATGGTGATGTAACCATTCTGCTGAAATATATTAATCAGCAATGGATTTTCATCATTAAACTCGTTATGTTTTATAGCATTTTCAACCAGCAATTGTAAAGCACAGGGCAAAATCATGATATTGTCTTCCTGTTCTTTATCCAGGTTGGTTGTCATGGTAAGTTTATGATCATGTCGTATCTGCAACAGAAAAAAATAATTATTGATGAATTCCAGTTCTTCCTGCAGGGAAATCAGTTCCCGGTTTTTATTGATCAGGAAATATTTGTATACACTGGCAAGCTTGCTGTTGAAAGCATGTGCCGTTTGGGCATCATGAAGTATCAGGTAGGAGAGCGCATTCAGTGAATTAAAAATGAAATGAGGTTCTAATTGCTGGTTCAGTACAGTCATTTCAGCCCTGGATCGTTCAATATCGAGTTGACTAACCACTTCTTCATCCAGTTGCCTTTCTTTGGTTAAAAAAAGGATTTCATAAATTAATGTAAATACAACAACTGCAAGTGCCGAAAAAGAACTGCTTTTAAAAACGGGCAGCCAACTGAAGTTTTCCCTGGATACCCGGAACCATATGAGCGAGAATATCCAGCAAATGGCTCCACCAAACAAGGCGCTTGTTAATGCAATAGAACTAATTTTGGTAAAAGGATTTTGGTTTACCTTATATAAAGGTCTCAATGAATGATGAATCCAACTGGAAGTGTTCCAGATGCAAAAAGAGAGAAAAATAAAATACAGATGGGTAATTACCAGTTCAGTAATGGTATAATGTTCATAAGATATGATATCGGAAAAGTAAGGAATGAAAATCCCCAGCAACGGTATAAATAATAGCCGTAAAATTCTATCCTTAATCATAGCAGTGGTAATTAGTACTGATTCTAAAACAACGTCCCCGGATTATTATTGGTATGCCTCATTCCAAATCTATCGGCTAAAGACTGTTAATACATTGTAAATTTTTTCACGTGGTGTCAAGGCGTTATAGATGGTGATTATGCAGTTAAAATCATACGTTAAAAATTCATTATTTATAAATTTTAAACACTTGTCATCATTTTTGATATGCTCATAAATTTAGTAATTAAATGCTAAATAAATTAGTAATTTTGCTTTATAAAAATGAATCAATGTTTATTAACTCACATAGAACTATAGCACACATGGATATGGATGCTTTTTTTGTGAGTGTTGAATGCCTGAAAAATCCTGGTTTAAAAGGAAAGCCTTTATTGGTAGGCGGTAAATCAGATCGTGCGGTTGTAGCTGCCTGCAGTTATGAAGCACGTCGTTTTGGAATTCATTCGGCCATGCCCATGAAACTCGCTCGCCGCCTGTGCCCGGAAGCAATTATTATTAGTGGTGATTTAGAATCCTATAGCAGTTATTCTCAAACTGTCACCGAAATTATTGCTTTCAAGGTCCCTCATTTTGAAAAGGCGAGTGTTGATGAATTCTATATTGATATGACCGGTATGGATCGCTTTTTTGGATGCAGTCAATATGCCGGGGAAATCAAAAAACTCATTCACCATGAAACGGGTCTCACTATTTCTTACGGACTTAGTACCAACAAGCTGGTAAGCAAAGTGGCAACGGATGAAGCTAAACCTAATGGCCAGCTTGAAATACCTTTTGGCAATGAAAAACGTTTTCTTGCTCCGTTACCAGTTATGAAATTGCCGATGGTAGGTTACAAGACCGGTCATTTACTGATGCAGATGGGAGTACGAACGGTTCAAACCTTAAGCGAGATTCCTATTGAGATGATGGAAAACCTGCTGGGGAAAAATGGTATTGAACTTTGGCGCCGTGCCAATGGAATAGATGAATCACCTGTTATTCCCTTTCATGAACAAAAGTCCATCAGTGGCGAGCGAACTTTTGATGCTGATACAATCGATATTGGATATATGCGGGCTCAACTGGTAAGGATAACCGAAAAAAATTCTTCGGATCTGCGTAGCCAGAACAGATTGACAGGATGTATAACTGTAAAACTGCGTTATTCCGGTTTTGATACTGTTACCAGACAAATCATGCTCCCATTCACTGCACTCGATCACTTGCTGATAAAAACGGTATTGATGCTGTTTGAAAAATTGTATGATCGCCGATTACTGGTCAGGCTGGTAGGGGTGAGGTTTTCAAATCTGGTCCCTGGCAATTATCAAATCAGTTTGTTCGATGATTCGGATGAAAAGATCAGGATGTACCAGGCTATCGACAAACTTCATTTACGTTTTGGAAAAAATTTAATCCAGCGTGCCAGCGGTATGCTTTAAATAATCATCATGTACCTCAATTGTAAAACATTTTTTAGTTACCGCTACGGCACGCTATCTACTGAAGAACTGGTGAAGGAAGGTGTTGAAGCCGGCGCCACATCTATGGCTTTAACCAATATCAATAACACTGCTGACTGGTGGGATTTTTATTCTTTTTGCGGGGAGCATAAAATTCATGCTATCCTGGGCGCGGAGATCAGGAATGAAGATGATTTACTTTTCATTCTCCTGGCACGTAATGATGAAGGCCTGGCAGAGATCAATCGGTATTTAACCAGGCATTTTCAACAACAAAAATTGTTTGAAGAAAATGAAATCTGGACCAACAATGTTTGGCTTATATATTCATTTAATAAAAAGGATCCTCATACATTAAAGGAAAATGAGTTGTTGGGTGTTCGTCCTTCGCAGGTCAATAAATTATTTTCTTTTGATGTATCTAAATGGCAACATAAACTAGTTGTATGGCAACCTGTAACTTATAAGGATAAGAAAGGGTATAACCTGCATCGCTTATTAAGAGCAGTTGATAAAAATATTATCTTAAGCAAACAGCAGGCAACTGAAATTGCAGGGCCGGATGAAATTTTTTTAACGCCTGCGCAGGTGCTACATGCTTTTAAGCAATATTCTTTCATCATCACCCATACATGGAAAATCATGGAGGGTTGTAACTACCAGGTTGACCTGCATGTTGATAAGAATAAAAAATGTTTTTCTTCCAGCAAAGCAGATGATATGATCCTGCTTGAAAAACTGGCGATGGATGGTTTGCGTTACCGCTTTGGTAACAACAACCGCGAAGCCGAACAAAGAGTGAGAAAGGAACTGAAGATCATTGACAGTCTTGGATTCAATGCTTATTTCTTAATCACCTGGGATGTGATACGGTATGCGCAAAGCCGGGGTTTTTATTATGTTGGCCGTGGTTCTGGTGCTAATTCAATTGTGGCTTATTGCCTGCAGATAACAGATGTAAATCCCATTGACCTGGATCTTTATTTTGAAAGATTTTTAAATCCATACCGTACTTCCCCACCTGATTTTGATATTGACTTTAGTTGGCAGGACCGCGATGAAGTGATCGATTATATTTTTAAGCGCTATGGTAAGGATCATGTGGCCTTGCTGGGTATGTACAGCACTTTTCAGCATAATATCATCATTCGGGAATTGGCTAAAGTGTTTGGCTTGCCAAAGGCGGAAACTGATGAATTATTGAATGATCCGCATGCTACGTTTAGGGAAGACCGTTACCAGAAGCATATCCTTTATTATGGGGAGATGTTACGCAATTTTCCCAATCATTTATCCATACACCCGGGAGGTATGCTGATCAGCGAGGAACCCATTTGCAATTATACGGCAATGGAACTTCCACCTAAAGGTTTTGCAACAGCGCAGATAGATATGTTTGTTGCAGAAAAAGTAGGTTTATATAAACTGGATATTCTTTCTCAAAGAGGGTTAGGTCATATAAAGGAAGCTATCCGGCTGGTAAGAGAAAATAAAAATATCTCTATCGACATAAGGGAAGTTGAAAAATTCAAAAAGGATAAAAAAGTTGCTGAACAAATTAAAAAGGCGGATACCATTGGATGTTTTTATATTGAAAGTCCGGCCATGCGGCAATTGCTGCAGAAACTGAAATGCAGTGATTATATTACTTTAGTTGCGGCCAGTTCCATTATCAGGCCAGGGGTTTCTCAGTCGGGAATGATGCGTCAATACATTTATCGGTTTCATCATCCCACCGAAATTGAATATCTGCATCCTAAGATGGAAGAACTTTTACAGGAAACATATGGGGTGATGGTATACCAGGAGGATGTGATCAAGGTTGCTCACCATTTTGCCGGATTGGATATGGGCGAAGCGGATGTTTTAAGGCGTGCTATGAGTGGTAAATACAGGGGTAGAAAAGAATTCGATGCCATTAAGAATAAATTTTTTCAGAATTGCAATGAAAAGGGATATACACCGGCCTTAACCGCTGAAGTATGGCGACAGATTGAAAGTTTTGGTGGTTATTCTTTTTCAAAAGCTCACTCCGCATCATTTGCTGTAGAAAGTTATCAAAGCCTTTACCTGAAAACTTATTTTCCCATGGAGTTTATGGTGGCAGTGATCAATAATTTCGGAGGGTTTTATTCAACCGAATTATATTTTCATGAATTACGCCGTACCGGAGCTCAAATACATGCACCATGTATCAATAACAGTTTTGAATTAACCGGTATTTATGATCGCGAAGTTTATATGGGATTTATTCATATCAAATCACTTGACCAGAAAACTTTGTATCGCATACTCCAGGAAAGAGGTCAGTGTGGAAGTTTTTTACACCTTCATGATTTTATAGAACGAACCGCCATTGGTATAGAGCAATTAAATATTTTAATCAGGGCCGGTGCCTTCCGCTTCACCAAAAAAAATAAAAAGGAGTTATTATGGGAAGCGAATTTTTTGCATAAAAAAATGAAAGAAAAAATGCCTGCAGCCGGCAAATTATTCAAGAGTCAGCCACCGGATTTCAAACTCCCACATCTTGTGCAAACTTTTAGGGAAGATGCACTTGATGAAATACAACTTTTTGGTTTTCCGCTTTGTAATCCTTTTCTATTAGCGGAGATAAGTACAAAATCATATGTTATGTCAAATGAACTTGCGAATATGATTGGTAAAGAAATAGAAATCCTGGGTTATTATATTACGCAAAAACCAATACGCACTCAAAGAGGTCAACTTATGCAATTTGGAACTTTCCTTGATCAGCAGGGCGACTGGCTCGATACCGTTCATTTTCCCGACGTTGCGGACAACACACCGTTAACAGGTAGCGGTTTTTACGAAATGAAAGGAAAGGTGGTAGCAGATTTTGGAGTATATGCCGTTGAAGTGAAAATGATCCATAAACTGGGATTGAGAAAAGCGGATAATGATTAACGTTAAACACTCCTAATGCTTTTTTTAAGCGCCTGTTTCTTCAATATCTTTAAAAATCTTATAACAGATTTTCAATTTATCTTTAAGGAGTATGTAGAAATATATCTACATGTAAGCCTGCTTACAAACTATCACTATTTAGTGAATTTGAGGCCTGTTATTTGTGTTTATGATTATCTGTAAAATTTTGCACACGTGAGTGATAAAAATAGCAATAAATTAAAATGACACCACCCCCGCCTACCGAATCTAAATGGAAAAATACGCTTCGCAAGACTGGAAGGATATTGGTTAAAGTTATAGCAGGCATTTTCATATTCATATTATTGCTCATCATCCTGATCCAGATCCCCCCTGTTCAGAATTTTGCCCGTAAAAAGGTGGTAAATTACCTGGAAGAAAAGCTGGATACAAAAGTTGAGATCGATAGAATTTATATTGGAATACCAAGGGATGTTATTCTTTCAGGCATTTATATTGAAGACCAGCAAGCAGATACCCTTTTTTCTGGCGGGGAGATCAGCGTAGATATTTCTTTGTTAAAATTATTAAGCAATAAAGTGGAAGTAAATGAGATCCATTTCGAAGATATCATTGCTAAAATAAACAGGCAGCTACCTGACACCACATTCAACTTTCAATTTATTATAGATGCATTTATGCCAGCGACGCCAGCCGCTTCCACGGATACTGCTGCTTTGCAAATAAACATACATTCAGTGATACTGGATAATGTTCGCTTTTTATACAAGGACGTTATTACCGGGAATGATGTGAATGTTAAAGTGCAACACCTGGATGGGCGTATAGATGTATTTGATCCAGATCGATTAATATTTGATATACCTACCATCAATTTAAGAGGCTTTAATGGAAAAATTTTCCAGACCAAACCTTTGGCAACACCGGAACCACTTTCAAAAGATGTAGCTGAGGTTCAGCAACCAGCGGTATTTCAGTTACAATTGAAGGATATTACTATCAGTGATTCTTACCTCGATTATCGCAATGATGTTTCAGCTTTTTACACTACGCTTAACCTGGATAAATTTAAAACCCAGGTCAATAACCTTGATCTCAAAAAACAATTAATAGATATAAAAGAATTAGATCTTGCCAATACTTTTATAGCCATTCGGATGGGTGAAAAGCAACAGGCCGAATTAATTAAAAAAGAAGTAAAGCAGGAAGCAGAAAGCTTGCAACAAAGTTTTTGGCGTTTTGGTGTGTCCACTTTACGGTTGGATAATAACCGGTTAAAATTTGATGATGATACCGCTCCTGAGCTTTCTTACGGTATTGATTATGCGCATTTGGACGCCCGGGATCTTACTCTGCATGCTGACGATTTTTTATTTGCCGGTGATACCGTTTCAGGGAAAATAATAAGAGGAAATTTCAGGGAACAGAGTGGATTTATTTTATCTGGTTTAAGGACCGATTTCTTTTATGGACCCCGCCAGGCTTTTTTAAGAAACCTTGTAATTAAAACGCCAGGAACAATTATCAGGCGATCTGCAATGATCAGTTACCCATCATTAGAAGCAATACAGAATGACCTGGGTTTATTAACTCTTAATGCTAATATTCGTGAAAGTCGGATCCAGGTAAAAGATATTCTTGCATTTGCACCTCAGTTGAGGGGACAACCTGGCTTTACCAACCCACAGGCAACGTGGATCGTGGATGGTGATGTTCATGGGACTATGCAACAGTTATTTGTTAATGATTTTTATTTTCAGGGATTACAAAACACCCGCTTGCATATTGACGGATCACTCGCCGGATTATCAGATATGAATACAATAAGTGCTGACCTGGCAATAAAAGAGTTCACCACTTCCAGGTCCGATCTGTCATTATTCATTCCCAAGGATGCAGTTCCTGATAATATCACCATACCCGAGAGGATAGGTTTGCGTGGAACAGTACGAGGAAATACAGCCAGCTTGAATGCAAACCTTGCCATCAATACCTCCTCTGGTAATGCTACCATCAATGGACAGTTTAAACAATTATCCAATCCGCAAAACCTGGGTTATGACCTGGATCTTACTACACAGTCACTAAACCTGGGTAACATTTTACAGATGTCTGAAACATTGGGAACACTCAGCTCAGATCTGCGTTTAAGCGGTTCAGGTTTCGATCCCAAGACTATGATTGCTAAAATGGATGGTGTCATAACTTCTGTGACTTATAATAATTATAATTATAATAATATAAATATTACTGGCGACATTCAGGATCAGCAATTCAATGTACTGGCTTCCATAACCGATCCCAATATTGATCTCGACATTGATGCATCAGGTAATCTTTCAGGTAGCTATCCTTCAATACAACTAAACGCTCAAATAGACAGCATTAAAACGTATGCGTTGAATTTAACGCCTGATACTATTATTTACAGGGGGAATATTGTGGGTGATTTTCCGGTCACTGATCCCGATCGTTTGCAGGGAACCTTAATGGCTACTCAATCATTGATGGTGTATAACGGGCAAAGAATGGTGCTTGATACCATGCATTTAATAGCCGATGAAACGGATAGCAGTCGATACCTGCAAATAATTAGTGCACCTGTTAATGCACGTTTAGAGGGTCAGTATAAGCTAACTGAATTGGCTACGGTATTTCAACAAGCCATACAACCTTATTTCAATATTATGCCCCCGGGCAGCAGCCTGCCACCACCTACCGCCCCTTATGATTTTGTATTTAATGTGGTGGTAAGAGATCATCCATTGGTTAAGGTATTTGTTCCTGACCTGCAGGAATTACAAACCATACAAATGAATGGCAACTTCAACAGCGATACAGGATGGACAGCTCATGTTGAAGCACCATACCTAAAACAGGGTACGCAGGAAATACATAACCTGGTTGTTGATGCGGGTACTGATGTAAATGAAATTAACCTTCGGGCAACGATAGACCAATTTACAAATGGACCAGGCTTTAAATTGTATAAAACAAATATTACGGCAACCATTGGCAATAACCAGGTACAATTTGACCTGGAGAACCTTGATAAAGCCGGCCTGGAGAAATATGCATTGGCCGGAACATTCAACCAACCTGAAAATAACCGGTATGTTTTTTCATTAAATCAAAATGGACTTTTATTGAATTACGATCCCTGGAATGTTAGTGCAGGTAATGAGATCATCATCACTCCTGAGTATGTAAATGTGAACAATTTTGAATTGACCAGGAACAATCAGCGCATCAGTTTAAACAGTGAAGCATCGGGTAATGCTCCCATTAATATTCAACTATCCAATTTTCAACTGGCAACCTTAACCGCGTTTGTGAAACAGGATTCCCTTGCCCTGACAGGCACTTTGAACGGTGAGGCGCAGGTGAAAAATATTTTACAACAACCACTGATTACCAGTGATCTTACCATCAGTGACCTGGCATTTAACCAGGATACTATTGGCAACGTGGTAATGAAATTGAATAATGCATCGGGAGATGTTTACAATGCTGATGTAAGAGTAACCGGCAGGGGAAACGATATTGTGATCACCGGAAATTATTTTGAAGATGGCAGACTTGATTTAACCGGTAACATCAATGCCCTCCAGTTAAATACCATTGAAGGCTCAACCTTCGGGGCGGTTAGCAATGCCGAAGGTACCATTGATGGCAATATCAGGATCCAGGGCACAATCAACCAGCCCGATATTAATGGCAGGCTGAATTTTAATAATACGGCATTTACAATAAGCATGCTGGGCGGCCGGTTTCGCATAGATAACGAAAGTATTGTTGTAAATGACCAGGGAATACGGTTTGATACATTTACAATAAAGGATTCTACAGGTAATACGGCAGTGTTGGATGGTTACGCTTATACCACCGATTTTACCAATTTCGATTTTGCACTCGATCTTAAGGCGGATGATTTTACAGGAATCAATAGTACCAGGCAGCAAAATGATCTGTTTTATGGCAAACTCACTTTCAATGCCGACCTGCACATTAATGGTACCAGTCTGCAACCTGTTGTTGATGGCACGGTGAGAGTAAATGAAAACACGAATTTCACCGTGGTACTGCCACAACCTAAACCAGGTGTTGCCGAACGGGAAGGTATCGTTGAATTTGTAGATATGGATGGCACGTTGAACGACTCACTTTTTATGAGCCGTTACGATTCGCTTAATAGTTCCGGGATTGTTGGATTTGATATAACAACCAACATAGAATTGGACCGCGAAGCCGTGTTCAATTTGGTTGTTGATGAAGCTAATGGCGATTTCATGAATCTTAAAGGTGAAGCTAACCTGACTGCAGGTATTGATCCCAGTGGTAATATTACATTGACAGGTTCATATGAATTATATGAAGGCTCTTACCAATTTTCGATCAGTTTATTAAAGCGGAAATTCAATATTCAAAGAGGCAGCCGTATTGTTTGGATGGGTACACCAACCGATGCAACCGTTGATCTGACGGCTATCTATATTGCCAATACCGCTCCGCTTGGTTTGGTGCAGGACCAGTTGTCACAACCAGAGCAGGCAGTTTTCTATCGACAGAAATTGCCATTTGAAGTTTACCTGAAAATGGAAGGCGAATTAATGAAACCGCTGATCAGTTTCGATATTGTTTTGCCTGATGACGGAAATTATAATGTAAATAACGATGTACTGTTAAATACAAGAACCAGGCTGAACCAATTACGGCAGCAACCCACAGAATTAAATAAGCAGGTATTTGCCCTGCTTTTAATGAACAGGTTTGTATCTGAAAATCCGTTTGCAAGCAGTGGCGATGGTTTTTCAGCGGGTGCTTTTGCACGCCAGAGTGTAAGTAAATTATTAACGGAACAACTTAACCAGCTTGCATCCGGGCTTATACAAGGGGTGGATATAGATTTTGGTATATCGTCGGTTGATGATTATACAACGGGCGAAAGACAAAACCGCACTGATCTCAATGTTGGTTTATCCAAACGCCTGTTGAACGACCGGTTGAAAGTAACGGTAGGAAGTAATTTTGAATTAGAAGGCCCCAGTGCTTCTAACCAGCAAACAAATAATATAGGCGGCAATGTTGCAATTGATTACCAGCTCAGCAAAGATGGCAGGTATCTCATCAGGGCGTACAGGAAAAATGAGTACGAAGGCGTTCTTGAAGGACAGGTAATTGAAACGGGATTAAGTTTTATTATCACACTCGATTATGATCATTTCAGAAATTTGTTTCGCAAACCTGAAAAAGTAGCGGAAAAAATGCCTCCGCCGGAAAATTCAAGACCCATTAAGGAAACGGAAAATCCAATTAAACAATAATGAAAGGATTAAATATTTTGAAAATTTTCGTTGTTTTTTTTATAACCTTATCCATTGCTTCATGCAGTTATACAAAGCACCTGAAGGAGGGAGAGGTGTTGTATATTGGCTCTGAAGTGAACATCACGGACAGCATCACCAAAACAAAAGAAAAAAAGGAATTGGCGTCGGGATTAAACAATCTTACGGTACCCGAACCAAACACAACTTTCCTTGGTCTGAAACCAAAATTATTTTTTTATAACCTGGCCGGAGATCCATCAAAAACTGGCTGGCTAAGAAAAAAATTAAGAAGTTTTGGCGAGCCGCCGGTTTTATTGCAAGACGTTAACCTTGAGTACAACGAAAAATTGCTTGACAGCAGGCTGGAGAATCTCGGTTATTTTCGGGCAAATGTAAGTGGCGATACCATTGTAAAGAATAAAAAAGCGGAGGCTGTTTACGCTGCCACACCTGGCCCCAGATATTATATTGCCGCTGTTGAATACCAAAATGACAGTTCAGTATTGGAGCGGTCAATCAATGAAATTGTAAACAGCAGTTTCCTGAAACCTGGTGATCCATTTAACCTGGATATTATTAAAGCCGAACGTTTACGCATTGATGCATATTTAAAAGAACAGGGCTTTTATTATTTTAATGAAGATTACATTATTGTAAAAACGGACAGTACCATTGGTAACAATCAGGTGAATTTGTATGTGCAGGTTAAACCTGAAACTCCTAAGATCGCAAGGCAGGTTTATACCATGAACGATATTTTTGTTTACAGCAATTACAGCCTGGCAACCGCGCAGGAAGATACCAATACCAGCAATGCCATATTTTACAAAGGGTATTATGTAGTTGATAAGGAAAACATATTTAAACCTAAACTGTTTCAGAAAGCCATATTATTTAATCCCGGCGATATATACAAACGCACCAAACATAATCTTACGCTTAACAGGTTAATAACGCTCGACCTTTTTAAGTTTGTAAAAAACAGGTATGAGCCACTGGAAGTTAATGACTCATCAAAGCTGGATAATTTTTATTATCTCACTCCCTATCCAAAAAAATCAATCAGGGCCGAGGTTGGAGCCAGTACAAAAGACAATAATTTTACCGGCACCAATATTACTTTCGGTTTCAGAAACCGCAATACCTTTAAAGGAGGAGAATTGCTGGCGATTAATGTTCATGCGGGTTCCGAAGTTCAGATCAGTGGTAATACCAGTGGTAACTCATACCGCACAGGAGCCGATGTAAGCTTTGCCGTACCTCGTTTCTGGATACCGTTTTTTAACCTCAATACAAGAGGTGGTTTTTTACCCAAAACAAACCTGAAACTGGGCTTCGAAATTTTGAACCGGTCCAAATTATATACGATTAACTCATTCAACGCTACTTATGGATATAGCTGGAAAGAAAGCATTATCAGGCAACATGAATTAAACCCAATGAGCATTACTTATGTACAGCCAATAAAAGTTACTGACTTGTACAAACAAAGGGCTGTTACTGAACCGGCTTTGCAAAATGTGATTGACACGCAATTTATCCTGGGTAGTAATTACAAGTATTTATGGAATCAGTTGCAAACAGGCAGTCCTTTTCAATCAGGTTTTTATTTCGATGGCTTACTTGATCTTTCGGGAAACATTGCCGGTTTATTTAATTCCGGTGATTTATTACAAGGCAAACCTTCCCGGATTGCAGGCGCTATTTTTTCCCAGTATATTAAAACCCAGGCAGATTTCAGGTACTACCTGAATCTTACTAAAACAAGTGTATTGGCTAACCGCATCGTTGTGGGTTTCGGTTATCCATACGGAAACTCAGTTTCCCTGCCATTTATAAAACAGTTTTTTGCGGGGGGAAATAACAGCGTACGTGCATTCAGGAGCAGGAGTGTTGGCCCAGGCACTTATATTTCTCCTTTGGTTGGCGCCAGCACTTTTTTACCCGATCAGGCGGGTGATCTTAAGCTAGAATTGAATACTGAATACCGTGCGCAAATTTCCGGTTTCCTGCATGGCGCTTTGTTTGTAGATGCTGGTAACATCTGGCTTTACAGACAAAATCCCAATGCTCCAAAACCTGGTGCCGTTTTCTCCAAAGATTTTATGAAAGAGCTGGCTGTTGGAGCCGGCGCTGGTTTACGTTTTGATTTTACAGTATTGGTACTGCGTATCGATGTTGCCATTCCATTACGAAAACCCTGGTTGCCTGCAGGAGAAAGATGGGTAACTAATCAAATCGATTTCGGAAATAAAGACTGGCGCAGTGAAAACATAATATTCAACCTGGCAATTGGATATCCATTTTGACGTGAGTGTAAAATCGGTTTAGTGATTCAACTAAAATGTGTAAAACTGGAATCAAATATTTTTCTTTTAGGTTATTGGGAAAGCTGTTTGTAAAATGCATATCCGTGCTGAGGCTGGGGTTCAAAGAACATATGGTATAATTTATTCCCGATTCCCTGTAACCAATTGTATTCATTTACCCTGCGTGGTTCAAAATATTCAACCTGTTGAATTTTTACTTTAACGAGTACCAGATCATTAATAGCTTTTCTTTTAATTTCATCAGATATATCTACTAACCCATTCAGTTCCTCAGGGTCATTCATTATTGTAGCTCTTCCACTAATTTTTAATTGTCCTTCAACACCTTTCTTAAAAAATTCCGCACGGTAAGGAAACTCGCGGTCAAATTCCTGGATGTTTTGTTTGGGTTTATTAACAAAAAACCACACTTGACCTATTTCATCTACTTTAATAGCAGTAATAATTGTTGTAGGCAACTTTAATACGGCATCACTCATGCTGAAAAAGAGGGCGCTGCGCAATTCCATCACTTTCTCCTGTAAAAATTTTAAATGATTATCTGTAGTCATAGTCTTTATTTTGATGTTATAATTTCAAATTAAGTACCAAATTATTTTCTGCGCAATTTTATGTAATTATTTGTTGGTTGGGGGAGAAAGCTCTACAAATACAATTTACTTCCACGTGTTTATTCAACATATAAACGCAACTAGAATGCTGAATAGGTATTTGATTTTTGCATTTATTGATTTTAAATCGGGAATTATTGATATGCCTGGTTGGGAAAGCTGTATTGTGAATGAGCAAAAAAATCAACAAATGACTGGTAGTATACTGCATTATGTAATGGCATTTAAATTTTAAAGAATAAAGAAATCTATTTTTTAAAAAATAAATTATAACTAATGGCAAATACAAAACAAAAATCAGGAACAACGACTACCAATAAATCCACTGCTACTAAATCAGCAAGTAATTCCACACAAGGCAGTAATGGTAATTCTTCAAAAGGAAGCATGCTGGAAGATTTTGTTCTAGATCAGCTGAAGGACATTTATTGGGCTGAAAAGCATTTGGTTAAGGGTATTACTAAAATGCAGAAAGCAAGCACCACAACAGAATTGCAAACTGCATTTGAAGATCACAAGGCGGCTACTGAAACACATATAACACGTCTTGAAGAAGCTTTTGAAATGTTAGGCAAAAAAGCTCAGGCAAAAAAATGTGAAGCAATGGAGGGACTTACCAAAGAAGCGGAAAGTATTATAGAAGAAACTGAGAAGGGTTCCATGACCCGTGATGTAGCTCTAATTGTAGCAGCTCAGAAAATAGAACATTATGAAATCGCTTCTTATGGCGGATTAGTTCAATTGGCTAAAACCATGGGTAATAATGAACTGGCTAAATTATTGCAAAAGACTTTGGATGAAGAAAAAGAAACAGATTTATTGTTAACGGAAATAGCAGAGAACAACATCAACTGGGAAGCAGAACAAGAAGCAGAATAAAAATATTTTATTAAAGAGTCTCATAAGCGGTAGGTTTAAGGGTTAACAAAAGTCAGGCTTTCATGCCTGGCTTTTTAATTTTAGATCATGTATTTGTTGTTATTGGAACTTCCTCATTACATCGGATTGGTTGCCGGCGTTTGCACATCTTTTTCATTATTACCCCAATTAATAAAAATGATAAAGGAAAAGAAAGTGGACGACATTTCATTTTTTATGCTCCTTACACTTTTAGTGGGTCTTGGGTTATGGGTGTATTATGGAATTCTTCGTACTGACTGGCCCATTATAATAACCAACTCATTTTCTTTTTTACTCAATGGTACTATGATTGTATTACGAATCAGGTATAAACGAAGAAAATTAAACTCCTGAAAAAATCATATATAAAAGCAAATGGACCGTTTAGTAAACAATAGTGAAGAGGTCATTCAATTATCGCATCATGAATTTTTGAAAATAGATAAAGACTATGAAGAGGCTGCCACTGTTGCAAATCTTATTTATGTAATCGATGATAAAACAGGTATTAAAAGGATTAAAAAAGGGAAAGGGTTTACCTATATATTTGATGAGAAGCCTTTAAAAGATAAAAATCAAATAGAAAGAATCCGAAAGTTGGCCATTCCACCGGCCTGGACGAATGTTTGGATCTGTCACCTGCCCAATGGACACATTCAGGCAACAGGTTTAGACCTTAGGCAAAGAAAACAATACAGGTATCATAATCTGTGGCATACCATACGTAATCATACAAAATTCCATAAGCTGTATGAATTTGGTAAAGCGCTTCCACAACTGAGATTGCGTTTAGAAAAGGATCTGGAAAATACTTCCGTTAATGAACAAAAAGTACTGGCTACGGTGATCAGCCTGATGGAGAGAACCTATATCCGTATTGGGAATGATGGATATGAAAAATTATATGGTTCTTATGGGTTAACAACTTTAAAGGATAAACATGTAACCATAAACGGTAGTCAAATGACGTTTTCGTTTAAAGGTAAAAAAGGCGTTGTACAGGATATCTCACTTAAAAGCAAGAAACTGGCTAAAATTGTTAAAGCCTGCAGGGAAATCCCTGGTAAGGAATTGTTCCAGTACCACGATGATCAAGGTAAGCGATGCACCATAGATTCTGGAATGGTGAATAATTATATTAAAGAAACTACGGGTAAAGATTTTAGTGCAAAAGATTTCAGAACCTGGGCCGGAAGCCTGAATGCATTACGGGCTTTTCATTCGTTAGGAAAAGCCATTTCAGAATCGGATGCTAAAAAGAAAGTAGTCCAGGCATTGGATGAAGTGAGTAAACAGTTAGGAAATACCAGGACTGTTTGCAAAAAATATTATGTGCATCCAGGCATTATACAAATGTATGAGGATGATAAATTAAGCCGCTATCTCAATGAACTGGATAAAATAGAAATGCCTGATGATCATGCAGACCTTACTGCTGAAGAAAAATTATTGATGAAAGTGTTAAAAGCACTTACAAAATAATAAGAGGCATTCGAGATTGTATGCCTCCTGATTAAATTTATAATAATTTCTGCTATCTTATTTTTTTTCCTTTCCCGCTTTTTTCCCAGCTTTCTTTTCTGCTTTTTTACTCTTTGATTTTTTATTCTCTTTTTTAGCAGCCTTTTTTTTGTCCACTTTTTTTCCTTTTGACTTTTTTGAGTCAGCTTTTCTTAAAGCGGATTTTTTGGATGCAGATTTTTTCGGAGATGAAGTTTTAGATGATTTTTTGTCAGCTGATTTCTTACTGGTTGATTTTTTCGAATCAGATTTTTTCTTGGCCACTTTAGCGCCTTCTTCTCTTGCTTCAGATAGTCCGATAGCAATAGCTTGTTTTCTGCTTTTTACTTTTCTTCCTTTGCCATCTTTACCGGAGCGAAGTTTGCCTTTTTTCATTTCCCGTATTACAACACCAACTTTGTCCTGCGCTTTTTTTGAATGTTTAGCCATTTTTAAAATTTAGAAAGTGTACCTGATACCTAATCCACCCAAATTGCCATAAAAACCTCTCCCCGATCCAAATTCAAAAGATGGCTGCCAGTCCAGAGAAAGATTTATAGGAGCTTTATTTATTTTATAATCCAGTCCAAGTACACCATCAATACCGGCAAATGTACCATCACCATACTTGTCATCATAAAACCCGATATGAGCACCAGGACCAATATACCATTTCAAACCTGGGGCTCCGCCAATATCTCCATGTATTTCATATAAGCCGGTAATTCTGAATCCACGTCGGTGGAAATAACCAATAAATTCAAGAGCACGATCAGGTTGTACAAAATGTTTTAAGGTGATACCCGCACCATCCCAAACTTTAACTCCTAAAGCAGTAGTATAAGTACGGCCCATACTTTGGGCGTTAATTAAACCAACCATAATAAAACTAAGGAGTAGTGTACAGACAATTTTTTTCATATGAACGATCATTTCTTTAGACCATATAAAATATATGCCAAATTCATTTAATTGAAAAACTGTAGTCAGGTTCTGTAATTACCAAAGGGGGCGCATTCTCCACAAACTATTATGTAAATAAATTTTACCCTCCAGGTGTTAAAGATGAAATAGTTTTCTGAACCGGGAATAGTTTTTTCATCAGCATATCTGTTATATAATTTAATAACTATTAAAATCAAAAAAAGCATGGCAACAAATATGAGTGATAGAAACGAAGACACCACCGATGTGTTGAACGATCTTATCCGTATTAATCATGATCGTATTGCAGGATATGAAAGAGCTATTAAAGAATCTAAGGATCTTGATGTAGATCTTAAAGGCGTTTTTAGCAGGATGGGAGAGGAGAGCACCTTGTATGTTTCCGAATTGAATGAGGAAGTAGTTAAGTTAGGAGGAGAGCCTGCAACAGGAACCACCAATTCAGGTAAGATTTACCGGGCCTGGATGGATGTTAAAGCGACTTTTACAGGTAAGGACCGCGAAGCCATCTTAGGCTCTTGTGAGTTTGGTGAAGATGCTGCTCAAAAGGCATATAAAACAGCACTTGAATCAGATGACCTGACACCAGAAACTCGTCAATTGGTAACCAATCAAAAAACTTCTTTAAAAGCATCTCATGACCTTATTAAAAGGTACCGGGATATGCATGATGAAGTTAAGTAACACTCAGAATTTTATACCCATTTGAAGATATAAGCCGGCTTGTCCGGCTTTTTTTTACCCCATTAATTTATCAATGTAGAAACACTTACTCAAAGAATTGATTTTTATGCAGATTAATGTACTGGCAGGAGTTTACTATTCAATTTAACTTATGGAATTAGATATAGAAATGATTAAAGCTTGCAGGATGACGGCATTAAGTTGTCGTCAATGTGTTTCAGTTATTTCTGTGGAAGAACCTATAGTAGGTGTTTACCTGCGCAGCTTTAAACAATGCGAAGATATTTGTTTTGCCTTTTTGCAAGCAGCTGCAGATAATTCTGTTTACCTGGGTAAAATTGCGTTTTTATGTATTGGTCTGCTTGAAGAATGCGCGGAAATCGCCGAATATAAGAATGATAAAATATTTCTACAGACTGCCTCATCATGCAGGGATTTTTCCGGGCGGCTTACCCAGTTGTTATCCTTAGAAAAAATTGGAGTAACTATTTAGAACGTAACATATTCTTTCTGGCAAATAATAAAAAAAAGCTACAGATTAATGTAGCTTCTAAACTTATGTTTATTTATCCTAAGCTCTGCGAATAATTCCCAGTATTAATGCAATTACCGCCAAAACGATCAGGATGTGAATAAGCCCTGTAGCGCTATAAACAAAAACGCCTAATAACCATCCAATAATCATGATTACAGCGACGATGTACAATAAACTTCTCATAAAAATAATTTATCCAGTGATGAAATAATGTTTGCCATCAGGTATAAAGTAAAAAGCCTGCCATATTGAAAAATGGATTCTATCAGGGATAAATACTAATTCTTTTGTGTATTAACTTCTACATACTTAACATATTTAACTCATATGGTGAAAAGCCCAATTTTTCACCTTATAAAATGATTGCATTTTCTCCGGAACCGGAATGATTCTTTGGTGCTATTTGTAATCCATCAAATAATCAACAGATGAAAATACACGGAAAAATTAAAGCAGCATTTTTTGTGATGAAAAAAACTTTCAGCCATTTTATGGAAGATAAGGCTATGAAGTTAAGCGCCTCACTTTCGTATTATACTGTATTTTCTTTAGGTCCTGTATTGGTAATTATTTTTTCTGTTGTAAGCTTAGTATTTGGAAAGGCCGCTGTTGAAGGAAAAGTCTACGCACAGATTAAAGATTTAGTGGGAGAACGTGCGGCCTTGCAGGTTCAGGAAATTATGGGCAATGTGAGCCAGTCCGGAGATGGCGTAATGGGAGCTGTTATTGCGGGCATTGTGCTGGTTATTACAGCGTCGGCTGTATTTATAGAAATTCAGGATTCCATGAATTATATATTATCTGTAAAATCAAAACCAAAAAAAGGATGGGTAAAAATGCTGGTCAATCGCCTGTTATCTTTTTCTCTGCTGGTATCAATAGGATTTTTATTATTAGTAGCATTGCTGGTTAGCGCATTGGTGGAATTGTTAGGCGATCAATTGAAAGAAATGTTACCTGATATTTCTTTAACGCTTATCTACATTATCAATATAGCAGTGGTATTGATTGTTATAACCTGCTTATTCGCCATCATTTTCAAAGTTTTGCCGGATGCAAAAATCGGGTGGAAAGATGCTTTTATCGGGGCAGGGTTTACAGCATTATTATTTATAATAGGGAAATTCCTGATCGGGCTTTATTTAGGAAATTCAGATATTAGTAAAACATATGGAGCCGCCGCATCAATCATGATCCTCTTTTTGTGGGTGTATTATTCTTCCATGATTTTATACCTGGGTGCAGAGTTTACAAAAGTATATGCTACCCATCATGGTGATGGCATTCACCTGAAGAAATCTGCTGTATTTATCATAAAACAGGAATCTGAAAAACGAAGTTGAGTTTAATAGTGGGATAAAAATATTTATTGCTACGCACCTAATTGTTTCAGGCACTTATAAAGGTCTATCCCTTTGCCTAAAACCCCGCTGAAGAGATCACCTTGTTTTTCTAAACGTTTAAATATGTTTTTGATATCAAACTGGGAAGGGTGTAAACCATTTTTAACCTCTTTCCACAATAAAGGCGTGGATACCGTGGCACCCGGCTTTGGTCGTGCGCTGTAGGCAGTTGCGAGAGTTTGTCCGCGCCGGTTTTGTAAAAAATCTACGTATATTTTTTGCCCTCTTTTTTTTAATGATCGTTCAATACTTGTAAATGCTGGTAATTGCTCCTGCACCAGTATGGCAATGATCTCTCCAAATTCCTTGACCTGGTCATAAGTATAACGGTTACCCATAGGTACATAAACATGCAACCCGGTGGCGCCCGAAGTTTTGCAATAGCACTCTGCTCCAGCCATACTTATTACATCACGGGTTACATTGGCCGTTTCGATAACCTGTTCAAATGTGCTTTTATCTGCCGGATCAATGTCTATAACCATCCATGTAGGGTTTTCAATTTTTTTAGCCGTAGAATTCCAGGGATTCATTTCTATACATCCAAGGTTGGCTATATAAAGCAGAGAGGAAAGATCATTGCACATTACATAGTGTATCACTTTATTTCCCGAATCTGAATGAATGTCTATTTTATTCATCCATTCGGGCGATTGACCGCCTACATTTTTTTGAAAGAAACCTTTTTCTTCAATTCCATTAGGATGCCTTAACAATGATAAGGGCCGGTCTTTAAGATAAGGCAGCAAAAAGGGAGAAATTTTTTCATAGAAAGCCAGGATTTCGCCTTTACTAATATGATCATCAGGATAATAGATCTTATCCAGGTTAGTTAGTGTCAGTGTTCTCTTTTCTACCAATATTGTTTTATCCCCTTTATCATCAGGTGATACCAGTTCTGAAGTAGATTTTTTTAATTTTTTATGGTTGATTTCTTTTGAGGAAGCAGGTTTCTTAGTTGATTTTGCCGC